>JAGNTK010000156.1 GCA_017987575.1 Novosphingobium sp.
GCTATGGCCGGATCGATGCCAATATGGAGCGCAAGACCGGGCGCAACCAGTGGATCGAACTGACCATCCGCGAAGGCAAGAACCGCGAAATTCGCCGCGTGCTGGAATTCCTCGGCCTCGAAGTCAGTCGCCTGATGCGCACCTCTTACGGCCCGTTCGAGCTGCTCAACCTGCCGCGCGGCGCAGCGGTTGAGATCCGCCAGGTCGATGTCGAAAAGTTCTGCCGTGCGCTGCTGGGCGATGGCGCTGTCGATGTACCGTTGACGGCCCCGCAGCAGGCTCAGGCCCGGATCGCCCGCACCACCCCGCGCCGCAGTCCTCCCCCCGCGCCTGCTGAAAAGCCGTATACCCCGCGCCGTGGCGGTCCGCCAAAAGCCGGTGCGAAACCTGGAGCAAGTTCACCGCGCGGCCCACGCAAGCCAGATGGGCGTAAGCCCGATGCGCGCAGGACCGGCTCCGGCAAGCCTGCTCCTTCCAAATCTGGACCTTCCCGGTCTGGCCCCACCAAGTCCGGCCCGTCTAAGCCGGGCCCGCGCAAATGAGCCTGCGGATTATCGCCGGGCAATGGCGCGGGCGCAAACTGACCGCCCCCGCCGGAGAAGTAACCCGGCCCACCGCCGATCGCACCCGCGAGACGCTGTTTTCTATGCTGGTCAGCCGGCTCGGTGATTTTGAGGGACTGGCCGTGGCCGATCTGTTCGCGGGGTCTGGCGCACTCGGGCTGGAAGCCCTGTCGCGCGGCGCAGCGAGTTGTGTGTTCGTCGAGCAAGACCCAGCTGCAATCCGGGCACTGCGCGGCAATGTCGCAGCCTTGCAGGCGCAGAGCCAGTGCGATGTCCGCGCCGGATCGGTGCTGGCGCTGGGCCCCGCCAAGGCCCCACTCGACCTGGTGATGCTCGATCCGCCTTACGGCACGGGTGCTGGTGAAGTGGCGCTCGACAAGTTGCAACGGCTCGGCTGGATTGGCGAGGCGACCTGGGTCAGTCTGGAGACCGCCTTTAACGAAGTGCCCAAGATCAAGGGGCTGGAAGCCGTTGCTGACCGCAAGGTCGGCAAGGCCCGGATCACCTTGCTGCGGGTTTTGCCAGCTTAATTCCAGCCAAGGTCAGCACCGCCACTGCCGCCAGTAGCCAGCCCGTCGCCGCGATCTGGCCGCTGGCTGCCAATTGCTGCGCCGCAATCGGGGTCAGCGCGCCGCCAACGATCCCGCCAAAGGTGAAGGCGAGCGAGATCGCAGTATAGCGCACCCGCACCGGAAACAGTGCGCTGAGCCAGCCGCCGAGCGGGCCGTAGGTCAGCCCCATCACCGTCAAGGCGAACGACAGCAGCACGAAGATCGTCGGCAGCGAGCCAGACGCCAGCATCGGACCAAACACCAGCCCGGTGGCGATGGTCAGCACGGCCCCGATCGCAATCACCCGGCCCGCACCGAACCGGTCTGCTGCGATTGCCGCGCCGATAATGCCGAGCGCAAAGAAGACGTTCGCGCCAAGCTGGAGCGCCAGAAATGTCTGCCGGTCGATCTTGAGTGTGGTCGTGCCGTAGGACAGCGCGAAAGCGGTGCTGAGATAGAAGATCGCAAAGCAGCACGCCGCCCCAGCCGAAGCGGATAATAGCAGCAGCGGATGGCGGCGAAAAACTTCAGCAATCGGCACGGCTACCGGCGGCGCTTCGGCCTTGGCAAAGGCCGGTGTCTCGGCGATCTTCAAACGGATCCACAGCCCCAGAATCACCAACACCGCGCTCGCCAGAAACGGTATCCGCCAGCCCCAGCTGAGAAATTGATCTTCACTCAATCCCAACCCTAGAAGCAGAAACAGTCCGTTGGAAAACAGAAACCCCAGCGGCGCGCCCATTTGCGGAGCCGCGCCAAACCGGGCCTCCCAGCCTTTGGGCGCGTTCTCCACCGCCAACAGCGCCGCTCCGCCCCATTCGCCGCCCAGACCGAACCCTTGCCCAAAGCGCAGCAGACAGAGCAACAACGGCGCAGCTGTGCCAATCGCGGCATAGCCCGGCAGCACCCCGATCAGCACAGTTGAAAGACCCATCAGCAACAGCGACGCCACAAGCGTCGCCTTGCGCCCGATCCGGTCCCCGAAATGGCCAAAGGCGATGGCGCCGAGTGGCCGGGCAAAGAAGGCCAGACCAAAGCTCATGAAGGCGGCCAGCTGCTGCGCTGCGCTCGATTCCGAAGGGAAGAACAGCGGCCCGAAAACAAGCGCGGCGGCGGTACCGAAAATATAGAAATCGAAAAATTCGACCGCCGTGCCAACCAGGCTGGCGGTCAGGACACGGGCGTTTTGGCGGATCGGGTGCATGGCGCGGATGGGTCGCCGTTGGCAGGCCGCAAGTCAAGCGGCTTGCCAAAGCTATTGACGCAGCACGGCAAGGTGTTGCAACGCACCGATCAGGCGCGCGCTTGCAGGAACGGAGAAATCCGTCTGCATTAAACGGTGCTGCTTCATGACAATCTTGCAATCCTTTCATTCCGGGCTGCGTCTTGCCGTTGCTGCGGTCATGCTTATCTGCGCTCCACTGTTGGCGGTTGGTGCGCAGGCGCAGGGCAAAGGCTCCACACTCTACGAGTTCGAAGGCGTTCAATTCGACGCTGCGGAGCGGGAGCGGATTGGTGCCGCCGACACACAGTTGCAACGCGGAGTCGACGCTCTGAAACGGAGCGACTGGGCAACCGCCCAGCGGGACTGCTCCGCCGCTTACGAGTCCTTCGTCCGCGTGCGACTGCCGGACCGGGGCCTGGGCGCTCGAGCCTACAAATGGGCGCTTGCATGCATCGCCGATGCCCAGTCCGGTCGCGGCGACTGGTACATGGCTTGCCGTACTTATAGCGGTAACAGCTACTTCTCGCTGCGGATTGAGAATGCCCGCCAGATGTGCGTGCAGAAAGGCGCCGCGCAGGAGGCAACTCAGCAATCAACTCCGGCCTCGGCGCAGCCCACCCATTCCGAATATGCCGCCAGCTTCAAGACCTTCGCAAATCGGCTAATCCGGCTCAACGAATTGCCCGGCGGCAGCGGGCGGACCGCGATGGCGCAAGAGTTGAACATCGATTGCGCCAAATTGCGCGCCTTTGGCCAACAGGTTCCTCCAGCCCCGGCCGCAGCGAGCTACTGCGCGGGGATCGTCGCTTTCGAACAAGGCCGCAGCGGCGAGGCCTGCAAGTCAATGTGGACCGGCGCCGGTTCAATCCGCACCGCGCTGCGCGGGCAAATGCTGGCCGAACAGCGCAGTCACAGCGTCGAGCTTCAGACAATGCTCGATACCTTCCGGCCAATTTGCGCCGACATGGGCTACACTTGGCCTGATTTAGGGGCTGTCTGGCCGCATTGACCCGGGCATCGGCGTTCCCTAGATGTTCGCCGGTGCAACACCCTTCCGAATCTTCCGCCGACCCGCTGCTTGACGGGCTGAACCCGCCGCAGCGCGAAGCCGTGCTGACCACCGATGGCCCGGTGCTGATGTTGGCAGGGGCAGGAACCGGCAAGACCGCAGCCTTGACCGCGCGGCTCGCCCATATCGTCCGCAGCCGGCTCGCCTGGCCGAGTGAGATCCTCTGCGTCACCTTTACCAACAAGGCGGCGCGCGAGATGAAGGAGCGGGTCGGGCATCTGGTCGGCCCCGCGGTGGAAGGAATGCCCTGGCTCGGCACCTTCCATGCGATCGCCGCCAAACTGCTGCGCCGCCATGCCGAGCTCGTGGGCCTGCAATCGAACTACACGATCATCGATACCGACGATCAGCTGCGGGTACTGAAACAGCTGATCCAGGCCGAAGGGCTGGATGACAAGCGGTGGCCGGCCAAGCTGCTGGCGCAGTGCATCGATCGCTGGAAGAACAAGGGGCTGAACCCACAGGACCTTTCGGCCGGGGATTCGGAGGCCTATGCCAACGGCCAAGGGCAGAAGTTTTACCGGCTCTATCAGGACCGGCTAAAGGCGCTCAACGCCTGCGATTTCGGCGATCTGCTGCTGCATATGCTGAACGTGCTGCGGACCCACCGCGACGTGCTGGAGCAGTACCAGCAGCGCTTCAAATACGTCATGGTCGACGAGTATCAGGACACCAATCAGGTCCAGTACCTGTGGCTGCGGCTGCTGGCGCAGGGGCACAAGAACATCTGCGTGGTCGGCGATGATGATCAGTCGATCTATTCATGGCGCGGCGCAGAAGTTGCCAATATCCTGCGGTTTGAACAGGATTTTCCCGGCGCGAAGGTGATCAAGCTGGAGCAGAATTATCGCTCCACCCCCGATATCCTCGCCGCCGCATCGGGCCTGATCGACGCCAACAGCCACCGGCTTGGCAAGACGCTATGGACCGAGAAGAACGGCGGCGACAAGGTGCGCGTGATCGGCGTGTGGGACGGCCCCGAAGAGGCCCGCCGGGTCGGCGAGGAGGCCGAACGGCTGGAACGCGAAGGCGCCAG
>JAGNTK010000157.1 GCA_017987575.1 Novosphingobium sp.
CGGCCCGGTCGGTTGAGACCAGCACGTGATCGGCCCCCAGTTTTTTGGCATCATCGCCTTTCGCGGGTGAGGTGGTGATCATCGTCACTTCGGCGCCCAAGGCCTTGGCGAATTTGACCCCCATATGACCGAGGCCGCCCAGGCCAATCACGCCAACCCGGGTGCCAGGGCCGACGTTCCAGTTCTTGAGCGGGCTGTAAGTGGTGATCCCGGCGCAGAGCAGCGGCGCGGCGGCGGCCATGTCGAGGTTGTCGGGCAGGCGCAGCACGAACGGTTCGGCCACTACAATCGCGGTGGAATAACCGCCATAGGTCGGGCTGCCGTCGATCCGGTCCTTGCCGTTGTAGGTGCCGGTCGATCCTTCGCGGCAGTAGTTCTCCTCGCCCTCTTCGCAGGCGTCGCAGTGGCGGCACGAATCGACCACCGTACCGACCGCGACCCGGTCACCGACACTGAAACGGGTTACATCCGGGCCGACCGCGCGGACCGTTCCGACGATCTCGTGCCCCGGAACGAACGGATAGTTGGTGCGGCCCCAGTCGTTGCGGGCCGCGTGCAGGTCTGAATGGCAGACCCCGCAAAAGGCGATGTCGATGGCCACGTCTTCACCGCGCAAGGTCCGGCGGTCGATGGTCATGGGGTTCAATCCCGAATCAGGTGCAGTGGCGCCCCAGGCGGCTGTGGTGGTCATCTCGTTCTCCCGGCGATTGCAGCTTGCCGCGCTGCTGTGTTGCGGGCATTAATCGCGCGATTAAAGGGAGAGTCAAATGCGGATTGATTCAACGACGGCGGCGGTGGTTACCGGCGGCGCCTCGGGATTGGGGCAGGCCACGGCCGAAGCCTTGGCGGCGGTCGGCGTCAAGGTTGCGGTGTTCGATGTGAACGCGGAAAAAGGCGAGGCGGTGGCTGCGGCAATCGGCGGGCTGTTCTGCCATGTCGATATCACCAGCGAGGAATCGGTCGTTGCCGGTTTTGCCAAGGCCCGGGCAGCGCATGGCCAGGAACGGATCACCGTTCACTGCGCGATGACCAGTCGCCGAGGCAAAACGCTGGCGTGGGACAAGGACGCGGGCAAGCTCAAGCGGCTTTCGACCGAGGATTATATCTACGGCGTGCAGGGCATTCTGGTCGCGAGTTACCGGATCGCCTCGCTCTCGGCTGAGGGCATGGCGACGCTCGAACCGCTGGAAGATGGCGAGCGCGGCTGCATTACACTGACCGCATCGGTCGCGGCGCAAGACGGGCAGATCGGCCAGATCATCTATGGTTCGGCCAAGGCCGGGGTCAACGGTCTGGTCCTGCCGATGGCGCGCGATCTTTCGGACCTGGGCATCCGGGTCAATTCGATCATGCCGGGGATTTTCGCCACCCCGCTGATGCTGGGGGCCAAGCAGAACGTGCTCGATAGCCTCGCCGCATCGGTGCCGTTCCCTAAGCGCCTCGGCAAACCCGAAGAGTTCGGCTCATTGGCGCTGGAACTGGCGCGCAATTCCTATTTCAACGGCCAATGCATCCGCCTCGACGGCGCGATCCGCATGGCCCCGCGCTGAGGAGCGACAGACATGACTTCACCCTTCAAGGACGGCCTGCTGGACGGCAAAGTGGCCTTCATCGCCGGCGGAACCAGCGGTATCAATCTGGGCATTGCCAAACGCTATGCTGAATTGGGTGCCAAGGTCGCGGTGCTCGGGCGTAATCCCGAAAAGGCTGCCGCAGCAGCTGCGGAAATTGGCCACGATGCGATTGGCCTGACCGCCGATGTGCGCGATTACGGCGCGATCCGCTCGGCGATGGAAGAGGTGCGCAGCAAATTCGGACCGATGGATATCGTCGTCTCTGGCGCGGCTGGAAACTTCCTCGCCCCGGTGCTGGGGATGAGCGCCAACGCCTTCAAGACCGTGGTCGATATCGATCTGCTCGGCACCTTCAACGTGTTTCGCGGTTGCCACGATCTGCTAGCACCGAATGCTTCGCTGATTGCGATTACCGCGGGGCAGGCCGAACAGCCGATGCAGCTGCAGGCCCATGCCTGCGCGGCCAAGGCCGGGATCAACCAGCTGGTTCGCGTGCTGGCGCTTGAATGGGGGCCGGATGTGCGGGTCAACGGCATTTCGCCCGGCCCGATCGAAGGGACCGAGGGCATGGCGCGGCTGGCGCCCGATGCTTCGACCAAGCAAAGGCACTTTGACCGGATCGCGATGAAGCGTTGGGGCTTTGTCGATGAAATCGCCGAGGGCGCGGTGTTCTTGTCGAGCGACGCGGCCAAATACATCACTGGCGCGATCCTCGACATCGACGGTGGTAGCAGCCTGGGCGATGCCACGCAGCGCAGCACCGACAAGGGATTGGCCTAACCCAATCCTACCCGGAACGGGGAGGTGGACGCGAAGCGGACGGAGGGGTCGGGGCCTCGCCGCATGAGCAGTATTGTGGGCAGAGGTCTCGACCCCTCAGTCAGTCCTGCGGACTGCCACCTCCCCGTTCCGGGAAGGATCTAAATCAGCGAGTCACCCTGGCCTACCCGCTTGCCCTTGGTGATGAACACCCGGTCGCCCGGTTTGGTCACGCCGAACAGCTTCTTGTCGAAACCGGCTGGAACCCCGATGCAACCGTGGCTGGCGTAGCCTTTTTCGACCTTGGTGCCGTGGATCGCCACGCCATCGTCGGTCAGGTTCTGGGTGAAGGGCATCGGCGCGCCGTCATAGGTGCTGGAATAGTGATCAGCCTTTTTCCACTTGATCGGGAAGACCCCCAGCGGGGTCGGCTTTTCGCTGGTGCCCAGCAAAACGGCGGTGGCGCCGATTTCATAGCCGCCCTTGAAGACCGACAGCACCCGCGCATCGAGATCGACCGTGATCACGATCGGACCGTCGGGTACGCCTTTATCATCCCAGTGCCATTCGCCATATTTGATTGGGCCTTCGATCGGCAGGATCCGCTTGATCACAAAACGTTCGTCCGCCGGGGTAGGGGCAGCCGTGGAGGCTGCGGCCGGGGCCGGAATGGATTTCAGCGTGGTAGCGCCGGGCTTGGCGAAATCGGCTGAGGCGGACTGCGGCGGCAAGGCCTTGGCTGTGTCATCAGGCTGGTTCAGCAGCACCGCGCCGCCGCCGAGTACGGCGGCCACGAACAGTCCAAGCAGTGCGATCCCGGAATTGAATTTCATGGTCTGCGTCCCTGAAACAAGTGTCTCACCCTGACCAATAATCCGCCTGGATGGTCAAGGCCAGCGCCGCGAAACCTGCGTTCCGCGCCGGGACTGCTTGCCAGACAAAGGTTAACGCCCCGCGATCAAGGGCTTACCCATGCGCGCCAAACAGATTGGCAATCGCCGTAGTAATCCGCAACGACAGCGCCTGCGCCGTCTCGATCGGATCAATGAAGTCGCGGTGGATCGCATCATAGCCCACCGCACCGTCGTCCGGATAGTCGCTCGGCTCGGTGATCGTGTAGTCGGCCAGATGCGGCTCACTCGCCGGGAAAGCGCGGCGCATCTGGGCCAGCGCCTCGTCGATCCGCAGTGTGAAGACCATCTCCAGCACGTCCTCGCGGCTGATGTCATTGGCGCGGCTGAACGGCGGGACGGATACGGCGCGCAGGAACATGTGCTGCATCAAAGCCAGCCGCAGCGCTTGCAGCACGCCCATGGTCCGGCGGGTATGCTCGCGGCCCTCATGCGGGGCTTCATCCGGGATCAGCGCGAGCAGGCTGTGCAGCTTCAAGGCATCGACCCTGAGCCGCGAGGCGAGGCGGCGGAACACTCCGGTGCGGTCATCGGTGGTCAGGTATTCGGCGAGGCTGAGGCAGGCCCCGGCGATATGGCCTTCATCGCCGCGATAGGGCCGGCTGACCCAATAGGCCGAGTTGAACAGTTCGCCAAAGGCGGCGACGGTCTTGATGCTGGCCATGGCATTCGCGCTGCGGATCAGGCGGACCAATTGCCGCCCGCGATCGCTTTGGCTCAACAATTCGGCCAGTGCTTCGTAATTGCCCTCGGCCGCAGAGCCGAACCCGGCGATGACGTTGACTGGATAGCCGAGCTGCTGCAGCACCGCATTGTGCGGGATCGCGCGGATCTGGCGCAGGCTCATCTCGCGGTCGGCGGCAAGGTCGCTTTGGCGGCGGCTCTTGCGGCTGCCGGTGTCGTTCAGCAGACCGAGGCCAAAGGCGGTCACTGCGCGTGGATAGGTCCGGCTGGTCAGTTGTGCCGCCTGAAAGCGGCGGATCGCCCGGTAGAAATCAAGGCTGAGGTCGGTGCGGCGATAGAACGGATCGGCCGGAGCATCGGCTTCCGCCGCGCCCGGCGGCATTTCGGCAAAGCGGGTCAGAGTGGCGAGCGCCAACTCTGGCGTGCCGAAGAACAGATAGCCGTCGCCGCCCTGAAAGCTGACTTCGGGTTCGAGCCGGATCCCGGCGCGCACAAACCGCCGCCGGGTCCAGGG
>JAGNTK010000040.1:0-14037 GCA_017987575.1 Novosphingobium sp.
GGGTCGTGCTGGTCAACGGCCACGAAGGTGGCGCGGCGGCGGGGCATGTGATCGAGGCCTTTGGTGCGTTCCTGGTCGGCGGCAATTTCGCGGTCGGGCTGTTTGTGTTCATGATCCTGATGATCATCAACATGGTGGTCGTGACCAAGGGCGCAGGCCGGGTGTCCGAGGTTTCAGCGCGCTTCACGCTCGATGCCTTGCCCGGCAAGCAGATGGCGATCGACGCCGATCTGGCCGCTGGACTTCTGACAGCGGACGAGGCCAAGGCCCGCCGCCGCGAAGTCGCGACCGAGGCTGACTTCTATGGCTCGATGGACGGAGCCAGCAAGTTCGTGAAGGGCGATGCTATCGCCGCGCTGTTGATCCTGGGGGTCAATATTATTGCGGGTTTCGTGCTTGGAATGGTCAGCCATGGGCTGTCGGCCAGCGAAGCAGCGGAGAAATACATTACCTTGGCGGTTGGCGATGCACTGGTCGCGCAGGTGCCTTCCTTGCTGCTGTCCATAGCGGCGGCGATCATTGTGACGCGGGTCTCAGACAATCGGGATCTCGCGGGGCAGATCGGCGGACAGCTCTCAAGCCCTTCCACCTGGCTGCCGGTCGCGGTGATCCTGACCGCAATCGGCCTGATCCCTGCAATGCCGCAAACGATTTTCCTGCCCGCTGCGGCACTGGCTGGATGGTTGTGGCACAGCCTGAGCAAGCGCGCAGGCAGGCCTTTGCCGGTGGCCAACGCTGCCCCAGCTGCCGATCCAGGTCAAATCCTGCTGGCCGATGTTTCAGACCACACCCTGGTGACGATCGAACTGGGATACGGGCTGGTCCATCTGGTCGATGATCGGCGCGGATCGCCGCTGGTCGCCCGGATCACCGGGGTGCGCAAGCAGCTTAGCCAGGCCTTCGGCTTTATCGTGCCGCAATTCAGGGTCCGCGACAGTCTTGATCTGGCGCCCAACGACTATCGGATTTTGCTGGGCGGTGTGCCGATCGGCGGGGGAGTGCTGCGCGCTGACAAGGTGCTGGCGATCGATTCCGGCGAAGTGCGCAAAGGCAGTAACCTGCCTGGTGAGCAGACGCTTGACCCCAGCTTTGGCTGTCCGGCGCTGTGGATTGAACCGGCGCAGCGTGATCTGGCGATTGCCGAAGGTTATTTGACTGTCGATGCCTCGACTGTCGTTGCAACCCAGCTCAACCAATTGTTGGGTGACCGGCCGCAGGCGTTGTTTGGGCCGGACGAGATGAAGGCCATCCTTGATGGCGTGAAGGATCATTCGGCCGGGTTGATTGAGGCCTTGCATCCGCAACCGCTCAATCTGGCGGCTCTGACCCGGATTTTTCGGGCCTTGCTCGAAGACGGTCTGCCGATTGGCCACCCGCTGCCGATCCTGTCGGCGCTGGCCGCTGCGGTCCAGCAGAGCCACGAGCATGACCGGCTGATCGAACTGGTTCGGGCAGAACTGGGCGGGATGATTGTCGGGCGAATCTGCGGGCCGGCGGAGCGCCTGCCGGTGCTCACACTTGATGCGCAGTTAGAGGCGGCGATTGTCCAGGGATTGAGCGATCCTGCTACCGGTCAGCCGGTGATCGAGCCTGATCTTGCCCGAGACATTGGGGAGCACATCGCCGCGTTGGTTGCCGAACGCGGGTCTGCCGCGCCGCGCCTGGCACTGGTGGTTCAGCCGCGCGCGCGCCGGACGTTGGCGGCTCTGCTGCGGATGCGCGCGCCATCAGTCTTGGTCATCTCTATCGCCGAACTGCCCTCGGCCCAGCCCATTGAAGTTGTTGCCGTGATCGGTGCGCCCGCATCGCCTCCACCGCAAGCGGCACTGCCGCCGGCCAATATTCACCACGAAACTGAAAGCGCCTTTGCATGATCCATGATCAGAAGAGCCTGACTCCAGGCAACCTCGCCAAAGGAGGAGGCCTCGCTGCGGCCTATCACGGCGATAATGCCGACCGGATCCGCCGGTTTGTGCCGATGGTCCGTCGACTTGCCTGGCATATGCATGGCGGCGGGCGGCAGGGCATCGAACTGGACGATCTGATGCAAGCCGGGATGGTCGCCCTGACCGAGTGCGCTCAGCGGCATGCTGGCCCTGGCGAGGATGGCTTTGCCGCCTATGCCAAGCTGCGGGTACGCGGAGCGATGGTCGATCTGGTCCGGCGTCAACTGCCGCTTTCGCGGGGTGGGGCCGAACGCAGGCGCGCTCTGCGTGAGGTTGAGGCGCGCTTGCGCGGCGAACTGGGCCGTGATCCAGGTCCAACAGAGCTGGCCGTTGCGCTGGGCCTCTCCGAAGCCGAACTGGCGGCGCTGCAAAACGCGGCAGAGCCAGTCAGGATCGAATCGCTTGATGAAGCTTACAGCGACAGCGATTCGATATTTGCCGATGATCAGCCTTCAAGCTTCGATATGCTGGCCGACGTGCAATTGCGCGAAAGCGTCGCAGAAGCAGTAGCTGGCCTACCCGAGCGGCTACAATTGGTGGTTCAACTCTATTTCGTCGAAGAGCTCAATTTATCCGAAATTGCTGAAACATTGTCGGTTTCGGTGCCGCGGGTGCATCAATTGAAGGCTCAGGCGATCGAGAAGCTGCAAACCGCTCTGTCCGGACTGGCAGAGATCATCTGACTTGCACTTTGCCCGACGGAGGGGCAATGCAACTGTCATGTCCGCCTGCGATACCTGTGTAGTCCGAAACCGCGCAATCTGTTCGTCACTTGATGGTGAAGAACTGAAGACGCTGAACACGATCGGTCGCCGCCGGACGCTGGAGCCGGGTGAGTCGCTGATGTGGGAAGGGGAGGACTCGGTTCTCGTCGCGAATGTCATCGAAGGCGTGCTCAAGCTTTCCACCGGAACCGAGGACGGGCGTGAGCAGATCGTCGGGGTGGTCTATCCGTCCGACTTCATCGGTCGCCCGTTTGGAGCCACCTCTGGCCACGGCGTTACCGCGCTGACCGAAGCCCGGGTTTGCGTGTTTTCACGCCGTGATTTCGATGCTTTTGCGCGCGAGCACCCCGCGCTGGAACACAAGCTGCTGCAACGGACCCTGGCAGAACTCGACCGGACCCGGCGCTGGATGCTGCTGTTGGGGCGCAAGTCGGCCAGTGAGAAATTGGCGACCTTCCTGCTGGAAATGTCCGAACGGTTGATCGATCCAGGCTGCGGTGATGCGCCCGAATTGCCACTGAAGCGATTTGCGCTGCCATTTTCGCGTCAGCAAGTGGCCGATGTGTTGGGCCTGACTATCGAAACTGTCAGCCGCCAGTTTACCCGAATGAAGGCCGAAGGCCTGATCGATCTGCCATCGCGCCGCGAAGTGATCATTCTTGATCATGCGGCGCTGTCAGCCGAAGCGGGCTGAGCAAAACCGAAGAGGGGAGAACCCGCTTCCGCCTGCGAGAGCTGAAAAGCGAATTCTCCCCCCAATCCTCCCTGAACAGAGAGGAAGAGCGGTAGGCGGTCGCCCTGACGGACGACCGCCCAATCCTCAGAAGCGGAAGTACACGCCGCCCGAAACAACCCACGGGTCAAGCTTGTGCTTGGTTTCCAGTACGTTGGTCGTCCCGGCATAAAACTTCGCGGTGGTGCCGATCCAGTACTTCTTGGCATCAAACGAGAGGCCCATTCCGTTACCGATACCGATGTCGACACCGGCCTGAACTGCGACACCCAGGTTGCTCGACAGATCAACGTCAGTCGCGCCCAGTGCCGTTGCAGTGGTATCAGGCTTGGCATCCAGCATCAGGAACCAGGCTGGACCTGCACCAACGTATGGCTTGATCGCGCCGAGCGGCAGGTGATACTTGAGCGTCACCGTGGCCGGAATGAGCAGCACGTCCTTAACCAACGGCGCACCTGCAACTGAACCGGTGCCCGTGACTTTGTGCTTGGTTACGCAGCAGATCGTTTCGATCGAGAAGTTCGGCGTGGCGTAGTATTCGATCGCGATGGTCGGAACGACATTGTCATTGATGGCCGTGCCGGGATTGGAACCCAGAGCGGTTGCAACCGAAGGCGCTGCGCTGACAATGGTGTCGATCTTGCCATCCGGGAGAACGCCGGTAGCCAAAATCTTGACCTGAATCTTTCCTTCGTCGCTGCCGGCATAGGCTGGCGTTGCAAGCATGGTGGCGGCCGCAAGGGCTGCGGCGATTGTGAGCTTCTTCATAGTTCCCTCATTGCGCGCCACAGCGGCTGGCCGTTCCAGCCCAGGGTTCCTGCGGCGTCCATGTCCGTTTCGGCCTTGCTGCAATCGCAAACATTGATCCCGCGCAATTTTCCGCAGATTTCCGGGAATCATTGGTTTCCGAATGGCAAATTGATTGGTATCAATGCCGCAATGCAGTGCCGGGTTGAAATGAGCCAAGGACTGTAATATTAGCTAGTTCTTATTTAACCCGCTCATAAGGGGAAGGGGCCAATGGAATCTCTAGTAGCCCGCGCTGGCTGGTGGCTGGCAGCGCTTCTGGTCGCCATGGTGATGTTCGTGAATGCCGCTGATACCGGTTTTGCGATTCACATGGCGATTTTTGCTTTGGCGGCAATTGTCGGACTGGTCATCAGTCTGCGCAATTCCGACTATAAACTCGCGGCGGCCGGGCATAAGCCGGTCTTGGATCAAAGCCGTTATGATGACGATCTGGTCCGAACTGGCGTGATCCTGACCACCTTCTGGGGCTGTGTCGGGTTTCTGGTCGGTCTGGTGATCGCTCTGCAGCTGGCTTTTCCGGCGCTCAATCTGGGCTTTGAATATACCACCTTCGGGCGGCTGCGGCCGCTGCACACGTCGGCGGTGATTTTCGCGTTCGGGGGCACCGCGCTGATCTCAACCAGCTTTTATGTAGTCCAGCGCACCTGCCGCGCACGCTTGGCCTTGCCAAGCCTCGCCCGGTTCGTGTTCTGGGGCTATCAGCTGTTCATCGTGCTGGCGGCGACCGGTTATGTCCTGGGAATTACCCAGGCCAAGGAGTACGCCGAGCCGGAATGGTACGTCGATCTGTGGCTGACGCTGGTCTGGGTGGCTTACCTGGCCGTGTTCGTGATGACGATCGTAAAGCGCAGTGAACCGCACATCTATGTGGCCAACTGGTTCTACCTCAGCTTCATCCTGACTGTGGCGATGCTTCACCTGATCAACAACGTGAACATCCCGGTCAGCATTTTTGGCTCGCAAAGCTATCCGTTGTGGGCTGGTGTGCAGGGCGCTCTGGTCCAGTGGTGGTACGGCCACAACGCGGTCGGGTTCTTCCTCACCGCCGGGTTCCTGGCGATGATGTACTACTTCGTTCCGAAGCAGGCGGGCCGGCCGGTCTATTCCTACCGGCTGTCGATCGTCCACTTCTGGGGGCTGATCTTCCTCTACATCTGGGCGGGGCCCCACCACCTTCACTATACGGCGCTGCCCGATTGGGCCCAGACGCTGGGGATGGTGTTCTCGATCGTGCTGTGGATGCCCAGCTGGGGCGGGATGATCAACGGTCTGATGACGCTGAACGGTGCCTGGGACAAAGTCCGCACGGATCCCATCATCCGGATGATGGTCTTCTCCCTCGCGTTCTACGGGATGAGCACCTTCGAAGGTCCGATGATGTCGATCAAGTCGGTCAACAGCCTGTCGCACTATACCGACTGGACGATCGGCCACGTGCACTCTGGTGCGCTGGGCTGGAACGGGATGATCACTTTCTCGGCGCTCTACTATCTCGCGCCGCGGCTGTGGAACCGGACCCGTCTCTATTCGCTGCGGATGGTCAACTGGCACTTCTGGCTCGCCACTTCGGGGATCGTTTTCTACGCCTCGGCGATGTGGGTCACAGGGATCATGGAAGGCCTGATGTGGCGCGAATATGGGGCCGATGGCTACCTCGTGAACAGCTTCGCCGAAACGGTCGCAGCCAAGTTCCCGATGTATCTGCTGCGGGCCTTTGGCGGGGTGCTTTACCTCTCCGGCGCACTGATCATGGCGTTCAACATCTGGCAGACGATTGCTGGCAATCTCCGCAAGGAAGATCCGCTGCGCAGTGCCGAGCATGATGCCGCCCGGGACGTTCCGCTCACCGCGGTTCCGGCCGAATAAGGGGGTGACAGACAATGACTGAAGCAACCAAGAAACAGCCTTTTGACGGGCACAAGAAGCTTGAGCGGAACGTCGCCCTGATGGGTCTGGCCGCTTTCGCAGCGGTCACCGTGGGTGGGATCGTGGAAATCGCTCCACTGTTCTGGATCGACAATACGATCGAGAAGGTGGAGGGGATGCGACCCTACACTCCGCTGGAACAGGCCGGGCGTGACATCTATGTCCGTGAGGGCTGCTATGTCTGCCACAGCCAGATGATCCGGCCGTTCCGCGATGAAGTGGAACGGTACGGGCACTACAGCCTGGCGGCGGAATCGATGTACGACCATCCGTTCCAATGGGGCTCCAAGCGGACCGGGCCGGATCTGGCTCGCGTCGGCCTGAAGTACTCGGACGAATGGCACGTCCAGCACCTTTCCAACCCGCAACGGGTGGTGCCGGAATCGGTCATGCCGCAGTATGCCTTCCTGGCGCAGCGTGATCTCAAGGTGCCCAACATCGCGGCTAACCTGACCGCGCTGTACCGGGTTGGGGTTCCCTATACCGCGACCGACATCAAGAAGGCCGACGAAGACCTGAAAGTTCAGGCCGATCCAATGGCTGACAGTGCCGATCTGCAGAAACGCTATCCCAAATCGCAAGTGCGTGACTTTGACGGACAGCCCGATCGCCTGACCGAGATGGACGCACTGGTCGCCTATCTCCAGGTGCTGGGGACCATGGTCGATGTCAACGCACCGGCGGCGCAGGAAGTGCTCAAGCAGGAGCGCGGACGGTGAGCGGGCATTCAACCTACGAAGCCATGCGGCACTTCGCCGATAGCTGGGGACTGGCGCTGATGGTGCTGACGTTTCTGGCACTGTGTGCCTGGCCGTTCCGGCCAAGCGCCCGGAAAAGCAATGAAGCCGCCGCAAACATGATCTTCGCCGAAGACAGCCTTGGGGGTGACGAAAATGGCGAATAAGAAAATTGACGAGCCTACGGGCGTCGAAACAGTTGGCCACGAATGGGATGGCATCGAAGAACTGAACAACCCGCTGCCACGCTGGTGGGTCATATCCACTTACCTGACGATCATTTTCGCGATCGGGTACATGGTGGTCTATCCTGCGATCCCGCTGCTCAACAAGGGCACCGAGGGCGTGTGGGGCTGGTCGAGCCGAGCTCAGCTGGCGGCGGAAATGGAAGCCGGTGCGGCGGGCCGCAAGGCTGCTACCGACGCCATCGCGGCGGTTTCGCTCGAGGCGCTGGTCAAGGACGAAAAGCTGATGCCACTGGCGATTGCCGGCGGTGCTGCCGCGTTCAAGCAGAACTGCGTCCAGTGCCACGGTTCAGGCGCAGCCGGCAGCTTGGGCTATCCCAACCTGAAGGATGATGACTGGCTGTGGGGCGGCAACATTCAGGAGATCGAACTGACCCTGCAGCACGGCATTCGCGCTGCTGACGATCCGGCCACCCGGACCAGCCTGATGCCCAGCTTCGGCAAGGACGGCATCCTGAATGCAGGCCAGGTCAGTGACACTGCTGCTTACGTTCGGTCACTGTCGGGCAAGGCGCCCAATGACGCCACGGCCCAGCGCGGTCAGGCGGTATTCGCTGCCAACTGCGTCGTTTGTCACGGCGCCGACGGTAAGGGACTGCGGCAGTTTGGTGCACCGAACCTGACCGACGCGGTCTGGCTCTATGGCGGCAAACCCGATCAGGTCAGCGCATCGATCCACAAGGCCCACGCAGGCGTGATGCCGGCCTGGAGCAAGAAGCTGGATGCTGTTACCATCAAGATGCTGGCAGCCTATGTACACTCGCTGGGGGGCGGTGAGGACTTTACGGCTGCACCCGTCCCTCCTGTGAGCGGAAATGGAAATGCAAAGCCCTGACAAGAATGGCCAGAGTACCGGCCTCTATGAAAAGCGAAAGGCCGTCTTCCCGAAAGCGGTAGACGGCCCTTTCCGCCGCTTTAAATGGCTGGTGATGGCCGTGACCCTGGGGGTCTACTACATCACCCCATGGATTCGCTGGGATCGCGGCCCCTATGCCCCGAATCAGGCGGTGCTGATTGATCTGGCCCACCGCCGGTTCTTCATGTTCGGGATCGAAATCTGGCCGCAGGAATTCTATTTCGTGGCGGGCCTGTTGATCATGGCCGGGGTCGGGCTGTTCCTGATCACCAGCGCGGTTGGCCGGGCCTGGTGCGGGTATTCCTGCCCGCAGACCGTCTGGACTGATCTGTTCCAGCATGTTGACCGGCTGGTCGACGGTGATCGCAACGCCCAGATGCGTCTGGAAGCGGCGCCGTGGGGTCCACAAAAGATTTTCAAGCGCGCCCTGAAGTGGACGATCTATCTGGTCATCAGCTTCTGGACCGGCGGTGCATGGATCATGTACTTTGCCGATGCGCCAACCCTGACAGTTGATTTCTGGACCGGACAAGCTGCACCGGTTGCCTATGCGACGGTCGGCGTGCTGACCGCGACGACGCTGATCTTCGGCGGCTTCATGCGCGAACAGATCTGCATCTACATGTGCCCATGGCCGCGCATCCAGACCGCGATGCTCGATGAAAAGAGCCTGATCGTCACCTACAAGGACTGGCGCGGTGAGCCGCGTGGTTCGGTCAAGAAGGCTGAAAAGGCCCCGGACCAGTTCGGCGATTGCATCGACTGCAACCAATGCGTCGCAGTTTGCCCAACCGGGTATGATATCCGCAACGGGCCCGATATCGCCTGCATCACCTGCGCATTGTGCATTGATGCCTGTGACAAGGTCATGCAGCAAACCGGGCGTCCACGTGGGCTCATCGACTATGCCACGCTGGAAGACTGTGATGCCGAGCGTAAGGGCGGTACTCCGCGGCCAATCAGCAAGGCGTTGTTCCACACCCGGACCCTGATCTACATGGGGGTCTGGGGCGCGATTGGTTTGGCGTTGATGTTTGCGCTGGGCACCCGCAGCCGGATCGACATGAAGGTCCAGAAGGATCGCAATCCTCCCTATACTGTCCAGTCCAGCGGCGAAATCCGTAACGATTATACCGTCAAGCTGCTCAATATGCAGGCCCGCCCGCGCGTTATGCAAGTCAGCCTTGAAGGACTGCCTGGCGGCAAGTTCTGGACCAGTGAAATGCCCCGTGAAAAAGCCGCGCGGGAACTAAAACTGACCGTTCCGGCCGACCGGGTCGAGCCGCTGCGGGTCTATGTGGTAGCCCCCGACGGGACGACCCAACAGAAGTTCAGCTTCAATCTCAAGGCGCTGGATGGCGAGGGCGAGCACGACAAGAGCGACGTTCGGTTTGATTCGCCCAACGAAGCTGATGACGATCAAGAGGAGCGTTCGGAATGAAGGCCTTCACCACCGGACCGTTCACCGGCAAGCATTTTACTGCGATCATGGTGGCGTTCTTTGCCGTGGTCATCGGGGTCAATCTGATCATGGCCCGTGCGGCCACCGCCACCTTTGGCGGGGTCGTGGTGGAAAACACTTACGTCGCAAGTCAGGAATTCAACGGCTGGCTTGAACAATCGCGTCAGGAAAAGGCGCTGGGCTGGTCTGCTCAGGCGGATCGGCTGCCCGATGGACGGCTGGCGGTGACCATGACCGGGGCGCCTGGCGAAGGGCTCAGCATGACCGCCATTGCCCGTCACCCATTGGGCCGCGCGCCGGATCAGGCGTTGCGGTTTACCCGCCAGGCCAATGGCCGGTTCGAGTCAACCACACCGCTTCCGGCCGGGCGCTGGCGCGTGCGGTTTGAAGCGACTGCTGGAGAGAAGCGCTGGCGGACTGAACAGGACGTGCGGTGAACGCGCTTTCCGCCGAACCATCCGCTGGTCACAGCGAGACGACCGTTCTGGTCGTGCCAGGGATGCATTGCGGCGGCTGTATGGCCAAAGTCGAACGGGCGCTGACGGCGGTTCCGGGGGTTTTGACGGCGCGGGTCAACCTGACGGCCAAGCAGGTCCGCGCAGAGCATGGAGCTGAGGTTGAACCGGCGCAGTTGATTTCTGCGCTCGAAGCAGTCGGCTTCGCCAGCCAGCCACGGCTGAACGAGCTGAACCGCGCGCCATCGGCGGTCAAACCGTTGCTTGCCCCGCTGGCAGTGGCGGCCTTTGCCTGCATGAATGTCATGCTGCTGTCGGTTTCGGTCTGGTCGGGTGCCGATGGATCGACGCGCAGCCTGTTCCACTGGATTTCGGCGTTGATCGGTATCCCGGCGATTGCCTATTCGGGCACACCGTTTTTCCGCTCAGCCTATGCGGTGCTGAAGCACGCGCGGACCAATATGGATGTGCCGATTTCGATCGGGATCGTGCTGGCAACTTCGCTCAGCTTCTATGAAACGCTGACGGACGGGCATGACGCCTATTTTGACGGCGTGCTGATGCTGATCCTGTTCCTGCTGGGCGGACGCACACTCGATGCAATGATGCGCGACAAGGCTCGCGCCGGGGTTGATGCCCTGCTCAACCAGGCCGCACCGGGAGCCAGCGTAATTGCTGCCGATGGCACCCCGCAATGGGTTGCCGCCGCCGATCTCGTGCCGGGCATGGTCATGCGGATCGCAGCGGGTGAACGGCTCGCAGCGGATGGTGAAATCATCGGCGGGACCAGCGCGTTTGATCAATCGCTGCTGACCGGCGAAAGCGCACCGGTTTCCGCCGGAATCGGCGCCTTGGTTCACGCCGGAACGCTCAATCTCGACGCTCCGGTCGATGTCCGGGTGACGGCGGCTGGGGCCGATACCTCGCTGGCCGAAATCGCCCGGCTGATGGACGCTGCCGAACAGCCGCGCTCGGTCTATGTTCGGATCGCGGACCGCGCCAGCCGGCTCTATGCGCCTGCGGTCCACACGCTTGCCGCGCTCAGCTTTATCGGCTGGATGCTGGCAGGAGCTGGGGTTTATCAATCGCTGGTGATCGCGATTGCGGTGCTGATCATCACTTGCCCCTGCGCGCTTGGGCTGGCCGTACCGGTGGCGCAGGTCGTCGCCAGCGGAGCACTGATGCGCGAAGGGATCATGGTCAAGGACGGCAGCGCGATTGAGCGGCTGGCGACGATTGACCGCGTGCTGCTCGACAAGACCGGTTCGCTGACCCTGGGCAAGCCTGAGCCAGAGCCGGCGGTGATTGCGGCACTGGATGGTGACGCCGCGGCGGTTGCACTGGGGCTCGCCTCTCACAGCCGTCATCCGCATTCGCGCAGTATCGAGGCTGCGTTGCTGGCCAAGGGCCACCGTGCAGTGTTGGTTGAGGGTGTGGCTGAAACCGCCGGGATCGGCCTGTCCGGCAGCTGGAACGGACTTAAGGTATCGCTCGGCCGCAGCGATCAGGCCGATGGTATGTCTACCACGCTGCGGATCGCAGGGCGCCCCGATCTGCGGATCCCACTGCATGATCAGCTGCGCCCCGATACGCCTGCTGCGCTGGACCGGCTGCGAGCGATGGGTTTGAATGTCTCGCTGCTGTCTGGCGACAACGCGCAGGCCGTCGCCGATGTGGCGCGCGATGTCGGGCTGACGGCACGGGCTGCAGCCAGTCCGGCCGACAAACGCGATGCAATCACCACATTGCAGCAGCAGGGCCACAAGGTGCTGATGGTCGGTGATGGACTCAACGACGGCCCCGCGCTCGCCGCCGCGGATGCTTCGATAGCACCGGGTAGCGCCAGCGATGTCGGGCGCCAAGCGGCCGATCTGGTGTTTCTGGGGAATTCGCTGCTCGCCCTGCCGCGCAGTGTGATCGCAGCGCGCCGGACGATGCGGGTGGTTCGGCAGAATTTCGCGCTGGCGGTTGGTTACAATGTGCTGGCCGTGCCCCTGGCGATAGCCGGTTACGTTAATCCGATGATCGCGGCAGCGGCGATGTCGGGCAGTTCGCTGGTGGTGGTGGCCAATTCGCTACGGTTGGTAAGGGCGGCGAAATGAATGGATTGATGATCCTGCTGCCGATCGCGCTGGGGCTAGGGCTGCTGGGGCTAGTTGCGTTCTTCTGGGCGCTGCGACGGGGACAATTTGAAGATCTGGATGGCGCAGCCAATCGTATCCTGATCGACGATGACGAAGGGCCGTTGTCATGAAAGGCGCGCAATTTGGCCTGATCGCGCTGATACCGGCGATGTTCAATTTGACCGTTGCGAGTTCCGGCGGAAGCATCACCATGCAAATCTGTACCGGCGATGGTGTGGTCCATACCGTGCAGATGCCGCTTGGCGGATCGGGTGAGGGTGATGGCAATGCACCGGGGCTGTGCTGCGCCAAGGGCTGTCACAATGGCAATTCGCGCAAACGCGCTCCTGCGAAATTTGAGCCTGCGCAATGATTGAGGGCCAGAAGGCTGGCACCTGAAGTCCAATGTGGACTTATTACCCCGAATTGCTTGAAACGCCGGTGCCGCGCTACACCAGCTTTCCCACTGCAGCCGAATTTGGTCCGGGGGTGGGGCCTGACGATCTGCTGCAAGCATTGGCGGCAAGTACCGATGCTGTTTCTCTCTACGCACACATTCCGTTCTGCGAGAAAATATGCTGGTACTGCGGCTGCAATACCGGGGCGGCGAACAAGACCCAACGGCTATCCAACTATCTCGATTCGCTGCATCGTGAAATCGCGCTGAGCGGGGTTCGGCTGGGCCAGACCGCCAATGTCAGGCGCGTTGCCTTTGGCGGCGGAAGTCCCAATGCCATTTCGCCGACTGATTTTGTCCGGCTGGTCGATGCTATGACCTTGCACATGCCGCTCGACAATCCCGAATGGTCGATAGAGCTTGATCCGCGCACATTGAGCCGTGAATGGGGTCAGGTCCTGGGTGTGGTCGGCGTCGGCTATGCCAGCTTGGGGGTGCAGACCTTTGACCCCGCGCTGCAAGCCGCAATTGGCCGGGTTCAGCCCGATGCCGACATCGTCCGCGCGGTCGATCTGCTGCGTGAGAATGGGGTGGGTTCGCTCAACTTTGATTTGATGTATGGCCTGCCAGGTCAAACCTTGATTGAACTTGAAGCGACGCTGGAACGGGCGGTGGAACTGGGGCCAGATCGGATTGCACTGTTTGGCTATGCCCATGTTCCGCACATGCTGCCCCGCCAACGCCGGATCGACGCTACGGCGCTGCCAGACCAGACAGAACGGTTTGCGATGGCAGAGTTTGGCTATCGGCTGCTGACCAGCGCGGGCTATGTCGCCATCGGGTTCGATCATTTCGCAAAGCCGGGTGATCCGATGGCCCGCGCGCTTGAGCAGGGCCGCCTGCACCGCAATTTTCAGGGCTTTACCGATGATCCTGCGAAGGTTCTGGTCGGGCTGGGGGCATCTGCGATCGGTTGCTTCCCCGATGTGCTGATCCAGAACGAAAAGAACGCTGGCCGATATCGAATGTTACTGTCGCAGGATCGTTTGCCGGCAACGCATGGGGTGCGGCGCAGCGTTGAAGACCGGCGCCGCGGCGCGGTGATTGAGGCGCTGCTGTGCTATGGTCGGGCCAGTCTGGATGCTGATCTGGCCGTCGAGGCATCGGCAAAGCTGGGGCCATTCGCAGCCCGCGGGCTAGCGTCACTTGATGGCAATGCCCTGACCATTGCGCCACAGGGCTTGCCCTATGCCCGGACCATTGCCGCGCTGTTTGATCCTTATCGCCAGGATTCGGTCCGCCGGTTCAGCTCAGCCGTCTGATCAAACCGCCAGTTCCCAAAAAAGGAGAGCGGCCGTCTGTTCGAGGGCCGCTCCAGGTGGGGAGAACTGTTGATTTGGTGGAAGCGGGCTGGACCGCGCTTTCCTTGCCCAGACCTTTCCCATTGCGCCGAGTTGATTGCCTTGACGGGGATCAAACTTCGGGAAATCTTCCACGAAGAAAGCGCCCGTTTGGCCCTTGCGCCGTTTAAGCGCTCGGTTAAACGGGTCAGCAAAGGGAGAATGCGCCATGGAACTTTCGCTCAGCGGCCGGACCGTACTGATCACCGGAGCCTCATCGGG
>JAGNTK010000040.1:14137-16590 GCA_017987575.1 Novosphingobium sp.
GAAATCCAGGGTGACTGGTTCGAGACACCGGCGGGGCAAGCGCACGTGAATTCGTTTCACCGGCGGCGGCTGACCCCGATCACCGCGCTTGATGCGCCGGTAGTGTTCCTGTGCAGTGATGCCTCGCGCCATGTCACCGGGGCGACTTTGACAATTGATGATGGGCAGGTGCTGTGATGGACGACAATACTCCAGTCATTATCGGCGTCGGCCAGCATTCCGAACGTGTGGGAGAGCCGGGTTATGCTGAACTCAGCCACATGGATCTGGGCGGCGAAGCGTTGAAGGCGGCTTTTGCGGATGCGCAGGCCAAGCGCAAGCTGGGCCCGGCGCTTGATACGATTGCCGCGATCCGGCAGTTCGAGATTTCAGCGACGCGCTATTCCGCGCCGTTCGGCCATTCGAACAACACCCCGCGTTCTTACGCGCGGCGGGCCGGGGCCAATCCGGCCCGCGCCATTCTCGAAGTCGTTGGCGGGCAGGGGCCGCAGCGGCTGGTCGGCGAGCTGGCGGCAGAGATCGCGGCGGGCCGCTCCAAGATGGCCGCCGTGGTCGGGTCAGAAGCGATCTCGACCATGCGGGCGCTGCTATCTCGCGGTGAAACCCGCGACTGGTCAGAGAAGCGCCGCGGGACGCTCGAAGATCGTGGGCCGGGCTATGAGGGTGTGGTCGACATGACTTCGATCCGCCACGGTGTGGGCGCACCGATCGGCGGCTATGCGATTGCCGAGAACGTCCGGCGCGAGCGGCTGGGGCTGAGCCTGGAAGAATACCGGGGTGAGATTGGCAAGCTGTTTGCGCCGTTCACTCGCGTCGCTGCGGCCAACTCGCACAGTGCCGCGCCAACCGAGCGCAGCGTGGTGGAACTGGCCACGCTGACCGAGCGGAACCGGCTGGTCGCCGAACCATACGGGCGGCTGGTGGTGGCGCGCGATCAGGTCAATCAGGGCGGGGCGATTGTGCTGGCGAGCGTGGGTGAAGCGCGGCGGCTGGGCGTGCCTGAAGAGCGCTGGGTCCACATCCACGGCGTGGCCGATTGCGCCGAGCCCTCAATGCTTTCACGCGCCAGTCTGGAGCAGAGTCCGGCGGCGGTTGCGGCAATCTCAACTGCACTTGAGCTTACTGGAATCGGCTGGGAAAACATCGCTGCGACAGACCTTTATTCGTGCTTTGCAATCCCCGTTTTCAACTTGCTTGACGCCTTCGGGCTTGAACGCGACGATCCGCGCGGCTGGACGCTGACCGGCGGCTTGCCGTTCTTTGGCGGAGCCGGAAACAACTATTCCGCGCATGGCATTGCCGAAGCGGTGCAGCGCTGCCGGGCTGCACCGGACAGCTACACGCTGGTCGGTGCCAATGGCGGGATCATGAGCAAATATGCCGCCGGGGTCTATTCGACCAAGCCCGCCAAATGGGGCCGCAGCCGCTGGAAAAGCCTGCCCAAGATCAAACCGGAATTCTCGGTGCTTGATGCCCATGATGGTGAAGCCGTGGCCGAAAGCTTCACGATCCAGCCGGGCAAGGCTGGCGAAACGGCGACGATCGTTGCGCGGGTCGGCGGGGCCCGGGTGCTGGCCAATTCAGCCGATCCGTCGATCTGCGCCGAGCTGCGCAGCGGCAAGGTTGCGGGCCGCACGGTGCGGATTGAAGAGGGTGAGAAGGGCGTGAACCGGTTTTGGTTTATTTGACCAGATTCGTCAGCGTTCCGACACTTAGCACCTGCGGCAATTGCTGCGGCGCGCCCCCCGCCGGGTACCACAGGTACAGCGGTACCCCGGCGGCACCTTGCGCGGTGAGGTGACGGGTGATCTCTGGATCGCGCCGGGTCCAGTCACCACGCAGTACCATTACGCCCGCCTTCTCGAACGCGGCGCGGGTTTCCTCACGCTCGATTGCAGCGCTTTCGTTGACTTTGCAGGTCAGGCACCAGTCGGCGGTCAGATAGACAAACACCGGCTTGCCACTGGCGCGGGCCTTGGCCAATGCCGCTTCGCTGAACGGCGCGCTGGGGAGGACCGAATTGACCGCGCTGGTGCCCTCGCGAACCATGCCGGGCAGGCCCACCGCACCAAAAGCCAGCACTGCGGCCAGCATCGCCCACCACCGCCCGCCCGCGCCCCGGCCATGGCGCTGGCGCCGTCCGAGCAGCACCAGCAGAGCGATCACGATCACCACCACCAGCACGGCAGCAAAAGCAAAGCCATTGCCCGCGACCCGGCTGGCCAGCCAGATCAGCGCCGCAGCGGTTAGCCCCATCGGCAGCGCCATCCAGCGGCGGAAGGTTGCCATCCATGGCCCGGGTCGGGGCAAGCGGCGGCGCAAATGTGGAATGGTGGCGAGTGCAAGGAATGGCAAGGCCAGCCCCAGCCCCAATGCAGCGAACAGCACCAGGGCTTCTGCAGCGGGTAGCAGCAGTGCAGCGCCCATCGCTGCGGCCATGAATGGCCCGGTGC
>JAGNTK010000158.1 GCA_017987575.1 Novosphingobium sp.
TGATCACTGGCTTCAACGATATTTTCGTGACCATCGCTGCTGTGCTCCTGCTGGTCGCCGCAGCCGGGATCGGTAATGCGGTTGCAGCAGGCGTTGCGGGCCTGTTGGTTGCTGGATCAGCCTGGGGCCTGGCTGAATTCTTCACCCGCCAGCGGCGGATGGCACTGCCTTCGATTATCCTGATGCTCGCCTTCGTCATCGGCATCGCCGCCGTGCCAATTGAGATTATCGACGCCAGCGATCCCAAGATGAGCGACCAAGCCGCCGCCCTGATTGGCGCCGCAGTGGCATTGCTTACAGCGGGTGCAGCCTATGTCCACTGGCGCCGATTTATGGTGCCGATCACCGTAGCGGCCGGAGCTGCGGCCCTGGCTATGACGGCTATCGCCCTGATCCTGTCAGCGCTGGTGCCCAACTTGGGTGAACGAACCGATGATCTGGTGCTGCTGCCGCTAGTTTTCGTCGCGGGCCTTGTCGTCTTCGCCGTCGCGATGCGCTGGGACATCAGCGATCCCGCGCGCGAAACTCGCCGCAGCGATGTCGCGTTCTGGCTTCATTTGCTCGCCGCACCAATGATTGCCCATCCGCTGTTCAACTGGCTGGGGGTCAATGAAGGTGAAAATATCGGCGCGGTTGCGGCGGTGGGCGTCTTGGCGGTCTATCTGCTGATGGGCCTTGTCGCCCTGGCGGTCGATCGCCGCGCCTTGCTGGTCTCTGCCCTCGCCTATGTGCTGCTGGCCCTGACCTGGCTGTTCCGGGAGTTCGGCGCGGTGGAGTTGAATGTAGCGCTGACCGGGCTGGTGATCGGATCGGCACTCTTGGCGCTCTCTGCGTTCTGGACCCCGATCCGTTCAGCAGTGGTGCGCCAATTGCCAGGCACGGTGCAAAGCCGCTTGCCACGCGGGGCACTACTCGCCGCCTGACGCCCCCACCATGCACCAAACTTTCGGCCTCGGAGCAATACTCCGGGGCCGATTGCTAATTAGAACTAATCCGCCACCAGTTTGAGCAGCTTGCGTTCCAGCGGAAATAGCACGCCGGGCAGTTCGTGGCCTCGCTTCAGAACTTGCCCGGCCTCGCCGATCAGCGCCCACATGCCTTGTTTGGCGCGCAGCGACGGGCGCTTTTCGATCCGCGCCATCGGGCGTTCGGCGGCGCGGCGAAAGGCAGAGAAGACCGCAACGTCGCTGGTGAAATCCATCGCATAGTCGCGGCATTCGCCCGCTGCGACCAGCCGGCCGTAGAGATCAAGGATCCGCTGCAATTCGTCGCGTTCAAACCCGATTTGCGCGGGCCGTGCCGCCATTCCGGGAAAGGGCGTGACCGTTCCGCTCAAGCCGACTTGGTCCGCCCTTTGCGCGGCGCCGCCACTTTGGCCGCTGCCGCTTCACGCTCTTCCAGCAGGCTATTGAGCCGCAGCTGCATCGCCAGCATTTCGCACTGGAGCAGTTCAAGCTTCTGCGTCGAGGGATCGAAGCGTTCACTGCATGGCGTGCCATAGGGTACAAAGTTCTGCGTTTCCGGCGTCACTTCCATCAATGTCGGCTTGGCCGGAATTCCGAGCATGGTCGCACCTTCGGGAACGTCCTTGGTGACCACGGCATTGGCCCCGATCCGCGAACCAGCACCAACCTGCAGCGGGCCCAGAATGGCTGCACCCAGACTGACGATCACACCGTCACCCAGGGTCGGGTGGCGCTTTCCGCCCATACCGTTGGTCGGGTTGGTTCCGCCCAAGGTAGAGCCCTGATACATAGTGACATTGTCGCCAATTTCAGCAGTTTCGCCGATCACCACAAACCCGTGGTCGATAAAGAAATTGCGGCCAATCTTTGCGCCGGGATGGATATCAATCGCGGTCAGGAACCGGCTGACGTGGTTGACCAGCCGGGCCAGAAAATACAGCTCAGCCTCAAACAGCCAATGCGCGACCCGGTGCATCCCCAGTGCCCATACACCGGGGTACAGCAGCACTTCCCAGCGCGAACGGGGGGAAGGATCGCGGGTGACCACCGAGTCCAGATAACGGGTCAATTCTTGCAGCATCGTTCCACCCTTGTCCCCGAAACCGGACCTCAAAGCAAGCGTGGCTCGCTCGGCCCCAGCAGTTCGTCCAGCGCTTCACGCCAGATTCCTTGCGTAGGCGGTGCTTTACGTTCCAGACTGATCCGATCAATTACCGTCACCAGCCGCTCAACCCCAAGATGGGAACGCTCGCAGCGCACCGCAAGATAGGCAGCGGCATCGGGCCCCAATGCCAGTCCGCGCTGCTGGGCATGGAGCAGGATCAATTCAGCCAGCATGGCGTCATCCGGCGCACCGATCTCAAGATGGAGAGCTGCCCCCAGCCGCGATGCCAGATCGGGCAACTTGACCTGCCACTCCCCCGCCCCAGACCCGGCAACGAGCAGCAACGGCGTGCCGCTTTCCTGGGCGCGGTTCCAGCTGTGGAACAGTTCGGTCTCGTCCATCGCATCGGCGTCGTCGATCGCCTCGCCACCGCCGCTCGCGATGAACCATCGCGCGATCAGCGACTTGCCGCAGCGCGGCGGCCCAACCAGGATTGCCGTGCGGAATGGCCAGGTGCCAGCCACCGCCATCGCGTCGATCACGGATTGATTGGCATTGCCGACCACAATCCGCGAGGGGCCATTCGCCCCCACTTTCAGGGGAAGCACGATCTGGGACATGTCAGCGCCGGATCGACAGCGCGTTGTTGCCGACCGTCACCTTGAAGCCGCGTGCGCGCAGGGCATCAGCGAGTGTGCCGATATCGCCTTCATAGGTGACCCGCATCACCGATGTTCCGCCAACAGCAAGGCTGGTGGTCGAAGCACCCTTGACCCCCGGCGAGCCGCGCACCGCGCCCATCGCAGAATCGACCGCCGCTGCGTCGGGCGAAGCAAATTGGACTGTGAAGGTGCGCACTTCAGCAGCCTTGGTCGGCGTGGCCGTAGGCGAAGGCGTGGCGCTTGGCGCTGCGGTCGGGCGGGCGGCATCGGGCGCCTGCTCGGGCGCATTGCCTGCCGCAATCAATGCAGCAAGACCCGGATCCAGCCCCTGCCGGACATTCAGCGTGGTGTCAGGCTTCAGTCGCCCTTCAGCCAATGCGCGCGCATAGATCTGATCAATCCGGACCACGGCCTCGGCCAGCATCTTGGGAACCCCGGCCTCGTCGTTCGCGGTCAGAGTAAAGCTCTCGATGAACTGATTGTCCGGGCCATAGCGGGCGGTGAAGACGCCGCGCACCGGGCCGCCTGGCCATTGCCGCTCAAGCCGCGCCTCCGGCATGATCACATCCGCTGCGCCGAACTGGTCGAGCACATTGCGCCACCAGGCCCGGCTGCGCCGCCCCGGTTGCCCTGCTGTGATCAGCAACGAATCGCCGCCGCCGCCGGACGGACGGACATAGTCGATCGGACTGGTCCCTGCGCGAAACTCGGCCCAGGCCTTTTGCCACTGACCTTTGACTTCAAATACCTGCGATGTTCCGCCCGAATGCAGCACCGGGATCACCAGCAGCGGCGAGGAATGCGCCCGGCCACCGTTGCTCCCGCCAATGAATTGCCCAGCTCTGGCCCGGTCAAACACCACACTAAGCGTCGCAACATAGCGGCGCGGCCCGATTTGCTCGCGCTCGATCACCACGGCTGAGACCATACCCTGAATTTGCCCGTCGCTCATCGAAGGGCCACCAGCCTTGGCCCAGGCCTTGCGCGCAGCCTCTTGCCAGCCGTTCATCCGCGCTTCTTCGGCGTTGCTGCCGGTCGTATTGACCTCAACCATGGTCACTTCGATATCGGACGTGCTGGCGACAGGAATGATCCCCCGCTCTCCTTCGATCTGTGCGAGCAATCGCGCGGGACCGACCGCAAACAGCGCCACCAGCAACGCCAACGCCAGCCCCAGAAACAGGGTGGCGGCAGGGCCGGGGCGCCAATTGCGCAAAGAGAAAGTGCGGGGTGCGACTGTCATCGGGGAAAACCGAGGGCCTTTTGCCCAATCATCCGTGGAAATCCAAGCGGGAAAAGGTTAGGCGGCAAGCGATGTCCAACAATCCGCCCCCAAAAAGCTATTCGTATGAACAGGCCGGCGTCTCGATCGCGGCCGGAAACGCGCTGGTCAAGGCAATTGCGCCGCTGGCCAGAGCAACCGCGCGGCCCGGCGCCGACGCGGAATTGGGCGGGTTTGGCGGCTTTTTTGACCTGAAGGCAGCCGGCTATGCCGATCCGCTGCTAGTCGCCGCCAACGACGGGGTCGGGACCAAGGTCAAATTGGCGATCGATCATGACCGGCATGACGCGATCGGGATCGATCTGGTCGCGATGTGCGTCAACGATCTGATCGTTCAAGGTGCCGAACCGCTGCTGTTCCTGGACTATTTCGCCAC
>JAGNTK010000041.1 GCA_017987575.1 Novosphingobium sp.
CGCCGAAATTCGATGTAATCCGGCCAACCACCGGCATCAGCAAGCCAGTGCGCTGTGCGCCCATGCCGGATGCTTCAAAGAACTGTCCTTCACCGCCCCAGCGCAGCAGTTGCGCCTTGGCCCGGCCATCGCGTTCCAGGCCCGCAAACAGCAAATCGCCGACTTGCGTTTCACCCGAGGATGATCGGCGATAGCTGACGATGATGTCAAAGGTATCGCCAGGTTCGATCGCGGTATCGAGGCTGAGGTGCTGGTCAAGCGTATGCAGGTACTGTTGGATTGCCTCGATCGGGGCACCTGCTGCTCGTGCCGAACGGTAAAGGCTGGTGCCGACTACGCCGCGAATCCGCAGCGGCGTGTTGTCGACCGCAATCGGCTGCGGCGTGATAACCAGGCGTCCATCGACCCGACTGAAGGTAACATCCAGATCAAACCGTGCCCGAAACGCGAGGTGCTCGAGCGGTCGCGTCGCCCCCTCAGCAACGGGCTGACCTAACCTGAGATCGGCCTGCGTTCCCGGCGTGATCGCCCCCGGAGCGGTCACTCCGGCCAGCAAGGTCATTACCGCCCCGGCATCGCTATCGCTGACCCCGGCGCGCATCAGCATTCGGGCCAGACTATCGCCCTGCGCCAAAGTTGCGGTCATCTGCACCGAAGTGCGGGCGGGCTGATAGGCCAGCGGGGCAACGGCTCTGGTTGCGGCCATGCGGCGGCCACTGTCACCGCCCAGTGCCAACGGCTGGATCATCTGGCTGCGGAATTCGTTACGGGCGGCACTGTCAAGCGGCAGCGCAGGGGCCGCCGCAATGGCTTCCCCGCCGGGCCACATGGACAATGCAGCCAGAGCAAGCCCGATCAATGTGGCGAGCCCGCGAAACCAGCGCGCGCTGCAAATGTCCTCGGCCAGATCCGGCGCCCAATCGATTGTTTCGAGCTGCTCCAGCAGGTTTTCGGGCCGTGTCCCGACCGGCTGTGCCGCACCAAATCCGGACGGACGTGCAAAAGCGACCGGACCGAGTACCGGTCCGCCTGCTTTGGTCTGCGACAATCCGCGCGGCTTCAAAACGTTAGGCCCCCAACAGCACAACTGCTTGACGGACCTTTTGCACCGGCCGTGGTTAATCTTAAGCTAAGACCAGTCCCATTTCTGGACGGCTGGTCGCAAGGCTGGGGGATCGGTACCTTTGTGGACTTGCCCGGTGGTGCGCGGCTTGCCACACCATGCCACTATGTCGCGATCCCACCTTGACCGAGCCAGTGGCCTGAAGGCCGTTCTCGGTCCAACCAATACCGGTAAGACCCACCTCGCGATCGAGCGGATGTGCGGCCATTCGTCCGGGATGATCGGGTTCCCGCTGCGTCTGTTGGCGCGGGAAGTTTACGACAAGGTCTGCGCCATCAAGGGGGCGGCTCAGGTTGCGCTGATCACTGGGGAAGAACGCATTGAACCACCCGGCGCGCGCTATCTGCTGTGCACGGTCGAGGCGATGCCGATGGACGCGGACCTGGCCTTTGTCGCGCTCGACGAGGCGCAGCTCGCCGCCGATCGTGAACGCGGGCACATCTTTACCGATCGAGTGCTCCACGCGCGGGGCCGCGAGGAAACCATGTTACTGGGTTCGGCCACAATCGAACCGGTAATTCGCGCTCTGTTACCCGAAGCAGAGATTGTCAGCCGCCCCCGTTTTTCCACACTCAGCCATGCCGGTGCCAGAAAGCTCAGCCGGATCCCGCCGCGCAGTGCAATTGTCGCCTTCAGCGCCGATCAGGTCTATGCCGTGGCCGAGATGTTGCGCCGGTTCCGGGGCGGAGCGGCAGTGGTAATGGGTGCACTTTCACCCGAAACCCGCAATAAGCAGGTCGCGCTATACCAGAACGGTGAGGTTGACTATCTGGTTGCCACCGATGCGATTGGCATGGGTCTGAACCTTGATATCGGTCATGTCGCCTTTGCTGGGCTCAGCAAATTTGACGGCATTCGTCAGCGACGGCTGACCAGCGCTGAGATGGCGCAAATTGCCGGCCGCGCCGGGCGGCACCAACGCGATGGAACCTTTGGCACCCTGGCTGGCAGTGGCAGCCATGATGCGGAATTTTCTGCCGAGGAAATCTACGCGATCGAAGAGCATCGCTTTCCGCCGCAGGCCCGGCTGTTCTGGCGTGAGACTGAGCTGGATTTTTCAAACCTCGATTCGTTGATCGCAGATCTGTCGCGTCCGCCCAAGCAAGTCGAACTGGCTCCGGCCCCGCAGGCGATCGACCTGGCTGTGCTGCGGCGGTTATCCGAAGAGCCCGAGATCAGCGGCACTGTGCGTGGAACCTGGCAAGTGCAACGGTTCTGGCAGGTTTGCAGTCTGCCTGATTTCCGAAGCCAGGGTCCAGAAACCCACTCTCGGTTTGTCGCCAGACTGTGGCAGGACTTGCGCGGGGGCCAACTTGGGGCAGACTTCGTAGCGCGGGCGATAGCCGAGTTGGACAATCCGGCAGGCGATATCGATACGCTGCAAATGCGGATCGCAGCAATTCGGAGCTGGTCCTACATCACCCAGCGGCCAGACTGGGTGCTGGCCAAGGACGAAATGGCGGCCCGCGCCCGGGCCGTGGAGGCGCGGCTATCCGATGCGCTGCATGCCCGCCTGACTGAACGATTCGTCAATCGGCGCACCTCTGTGCTCATGAAAAAGCTGGGGCCTGATGCCGCGCTCTTGCCCGTGGCGCTGGTCGATGATGACGTGGTCGAAGTTGATGGTGAGCCGATCGGCCATCTGGTGGGCTTTCGTTTCCAGGTTGATCCGCAAAGCCGCCTCGCGGACCGTAAACTGTTGCTGGCCGCAGCCGAGCGGCATTTGCCGGCCTTACTTAAGCAGCGCGCAGACGCCCTGCTGGACGAACTGGATGGCGCCACCCCGCCACGCTTGGCGTTCGATGCGGCACGTCTGCTGTGGGACAATGACGAGATTGCCCAGTTGGAAAGTGGCCGCAGCCTGCTTGCGCCGCGGCTCAAACTTGATGGTGCACTGGATGGTTTGGCGAATGAGCCGCGCCAGCGGCTCACCGCTGCGCTGTCAGTCTGGCTGAACCGGGCGCTAGCCCCGCTGGAGCCGCTGCGCCAAATCGAGGCAGCCGCCTCTGACCCCGAATCCGGGCCCGAACTGCGGGCGCTGCTGATCCGTCTGACGGAATCTGGAGGTCTGATTGACCGCACCCTGTCAGGCATCGAACAGTTGACCGAAGATCGGCGCACAGCTTTGCGCAAGCTGGGTGCGCGAATTGGGGCGCTCGACATTTATGTTCCGGCGATGCTCAAGCCGACCCCACTGCAGGCCTGGCGCACACTACAGGCCGCGCGCGGAATCGCCATTGCGGTGCCCGCGCCAATTATGCCGCCAGTCGTGGGGCTTCCTGAAGAAGGTCAAGTCCCGCCTGGTTACCGTCAGTTGGGCCGACAGGCCATCCGCGTTGATGTGGCTGATAAGCTGATCCGGCTAGCGCATGAACGGCGCGAGCGGTCGCGCAAAAAGCGCGACTTCGTGCTTGATCCCGCACTGGCGATATCGACCGGACTTTCAACCGAAAGTTATGCGCGCCTGCTGCGCATGGCCGGGTTTGTGGCGCGGATTCCAGCACCGCTGGCGGCTGGTGGGTTCGGCCCGCCGCTGCCTCCGTTATGGAGCTGGCAACCGTCTGGCCGGCGCAGCGGTGATCCAATACTGCTTGCCAATTCCGCGTCCAAGGCGAAGGCCAATTCCCCCAATGCCTTCGCCGCGCTGGCAGGTCTTTTGCCCTAGCGCGGATCAGGCCTTGCGGATCGACAAACTCCTGTGGTTCCTGCGTCTCAGCAAATCGCGCAACTCGGCGCAGGAACTTGCCACAACCGGATTGATGCGCCTTAACGGGAACCGGGTCCAACGGGCCGCGCAGGCGGTAAAGGCCGGTGATGTGCTGGTATTTCCGCTGGATGATGCGGTCCGGATTGTCGAGGTTCTGGCTTTGCCAAACCGGCGGGGGCCAGCCGCAGAAGCGCAAGCATGCTATCGGGTGCTTGACGCGGGTGCTGCAAATCCCATAGCAGCGAACAAACACAACTCGCCTGAGGGGACAATTGAGCCATGACCTATGTCGTCACCGACGCCTGCATCAAGTGCAAGTACACCGACTGCGTCGAGGTCTGCCCGGTCGATTGCTTCTATGAGGGTGAGAACATGCTGGTGATCAATCCCAGCGAATGCATCGATTGCGGCGTCTGTGAACCGGAATGCCCGGCTGAAGCGATCCTGCCCGATACCGAAAGCGGGCTCGAAACCTGGCTGGAACTGAATGCCAAGTTCTCAGCCGAATGGCCCAACATCACCACCAAGAAAGATCCGCCGGCCGACGCCGACGAGCATAAGGGCGAAGAGGGCAAATACGACAAGTTCTTCTCGGCCGAACCCGGCGAGGGTGATTGAGCGAGAGTACCCGCTTGCAAGTCCAGCACTGAAACAGTTGCGCGAACCCGCAAGGATTCTCGGCACTGGTAATTATGTTACAGTTGTGCTATATAATGCGCGACTGCAGCGGGCGTGTGTCCAGCTGTCAGCCTGAAATCAGGAAAGGCGGGATCCAAACAGGCGGTTGATGGAAGCATCTGGCCGGGCCGCGAATTTGTCGCCCGATCGCTTCCGTATCACTGCCAGCATTTCGGTGCAGCCAGCACCGGTCCCGCGATTGAAAGGACGTTTGCATGGTAGCCAAGGCCCACGCCTTTGACGTTGGTGACTACGTTGTTTACCCCAAGCACGGGGTTGGCCGGGTGATCGAACTGCAAGAGCAGGAAATCGCCGGGATGACTCTGGAGCTCTATGTACTGCGGTTTGAAAAAGAGCGCATGACCCTGCGCGTGCCGACCAACAAGGTCGAAGCGATCGGGATGCGCAAGCTGTCTTCGGACAAAACCCTGCGTGAAGCGCTCGATACGCTGACCGGCAAGCCCAAGGTCAAACGCACTATGTGGTCGCGCCGCGCCCAAGAGTACGAAGCGAAGATCAACTCTGGCGATCTGGTTTCGATCGCCGAAGTGACCCGCGATCTGTTCCGCGCCGATGATCAGCCCGAACAGAGCTATTCCGAACGGCAGATCTTCGAAGCCGCCTCTTCACGCCTCGCGCGCGAACTGGCTGCGATGGAGAAAACTGATGAGCCTTCGGCGCTCAAGAAGATCCTCGCGATCCTTAACGAGCATGCCCCGAAGTATTATGCCGAGGCTGCTGCAGCCACCGCATAACATCGCTTCCAGGTCGAATTGCGAAGGGCCGTCCCAGTGGGGCGGCCCTTTTGCATGGGGCAACGCTTGAACAATCCGCATTGCTGTATTATGTCGGCAATACGGCAGTTCAGGAGATTCGCCATGAAGTTCAAATTCGGCCATTTCGCCAAAGCCATGGGCCCCATCATCGCCGTGGCGCTCGCCGCCGGAGTGGCGGGCTGCGACGGGCTCAAGGGTACCAATGTCAGCATCAACGGCGAAGAGGGCAAGCCGCTCGCCGAACTCGATATGTCGGGTGCTGCGCCGGATGAAATCGTTCTGGCCGGCCCCGATGAAATTCGGGTCACCACGGGCGAAAAGCTGGCGATCACGGTTGAAGGCGATCAGGCGGTCAAGGATCAGTTGCGCTTCAGCATCAAAGACGGCAGCCTGGCAATCCACCGCAAGGGCGAAATGTTCGGCTCGGGCAGTGCGATCGCGATCATCAACGTCACAATGCCTGCCCCCAAAGAGGTGGTGATGGCCGGATCGGGTAAGATCACTGCCGCAAATCTGGCGAACAAAGCCAATGTCACCGTGGCCGGATCCGGAACGATTGAGACCACCGCGATTGCCGGCGAATCGCTTGATTTGACGATTGCTGGATCGGGCAATTTCCGCGCTGTGGGTAATGTAAAGACGCTCGACCTGACGATCGCCGGAAGCGGATCCGCCCAGATGGATGCCCTGCGGGTCGACAAGGCCGATGTCTCAATCGCCGGCTCTGGCAGCACCGCGTTCACCTCGGATGGCGAGGTTGAGGCAAGCATCATGGGTTCGGGCAATGTCACGGTGAAGGGCCGCGCCCGCTGCACACTCAGCTCGATGGGATCGGGCAAGTTGGTCTGCGAGACTCCAGTTCAACAAAAAGATGGTGTCGTGCCAGAAGTGCCCTTGCCGCCTGAAGCTCCGGCAGCTCCAGAAGCGCCCAAGCTTTAAGCGGCCGCGCGCTTCAATCGGTCATTGATCGCTGCGCCGATTCCCTCTGCGGGGATCGGCGCTACTGCGATACGAGGGAGTTGAGACGCTGCCGCCGCGTGGAGGCATTCGTAAAGCAGCGCCGCAGCTTCAATCAGATCACCTGATGGCGAAAGGTTGACTGACCCAGCCACTGAACCGAACCCGATCAGAAACTCGTCCGCTGCGGGCATTGCCGCATCGAGTCGGACTGGCTTACCCGGCGAATAGTGGCTGGCCAATTGCCCCGGCGCCTCGATCCGTTCCGACGCAGCGACGGCAAGCGCCTTGCCCAACACTTCGGCCAACTGTTCCGTGGTTACAGGACCAGGCCGCAGCACCTGCCAGCCGGTATCGCGCAGCGCCACAATTGTACTTTCGATCCCAGCCGCGCAGGCCCCGCCATCAAGCACCAATCCTGCTGCATCACCCAACGAAGCTGCGACGTGTGCGGCCTGGGTCGGGCTGACCCCGCCTGATGCATTGGCTGAAGGTGCTGCCAAGGGCACACCACAAGCCTGCAGCACCGCACGCATCACCGGATGCGCCGGACAGCGCAGCGCGATCGTATCGAGCCCAGCGGTGACTGCAGGCGCGATTCGCGCGGTCTTCCGCAAAGGGAGAACCATCGTCAACGCACCGGGCCAGAACCGGCCGGCCAGAGTCCGCGACCGGTCATCGAACACGGCAATCTGTTCGGCTGCGGCCAGATCAGGCACATGGACGATCAATGGATTGAAATCGGGGCGCCCTTTGGCGCGATAGATCGCAGCCACAGCCTCGGCACTGTCAGCCCGCGCAGCCAGGCCATAGACCGTCTCTGTTGGCAGTGCGACCAGGCCGCCCACCTGCAGCCGCCCCGCTGCCCGGGCAATCCCTGCGGCATCGGCGGTTTGGATCAAACCCTGCAGATACTTGCCCGTCATGAGCTCCCGCTATAGGCGGAAAGGCGTCAAGCCAAGGAAAAGCGCATCATGCAATTCACTCCTGCCACTGCAGATCAAGTTCTGGCCATCCGGGTCAACGCCGGAATCGAGGAATTGGCCACGCACCCGCGCTTTGCCGCCGCCAGCGCCGACATGGTTGAGGCGATAGTGGAAGGGATCGGGCAATTCGCGGCCGGTGAATTTGCCCCACTCAACCGCAAGGGCGATTCTGAAGGTGCACAGTTGAGCGATGGCAAAGTTTCACTGCCCGATGGTTTTGCCGCAGCCTACCGCGCCTTTGTAGAGCAGGGCTGGAACGCCGTGGCGGGAGACGAAGCCTTTGGCGGACAGGGCCTGCCCTTCACACTCGCAGCCAACGTGCTTGAGAATCTGGGCGCGGCCAATATGGCATTCAGCCTGTTGCCAATGCTGACTGTCGGCGCGATCGAAGCGCTGCATCACCATGGCAGCGATGCCCAGAAGGCGACCTATCTGGCCAAGCTGGTCAGCGGCGAATGGGCAGGCACGATGAACCTGACCGAGCCGCAAGCCGGATCGGATGTTGGCGCACTACGGACTACGGCAGTGCCAACCGGAGATGGCCGCTATGCGATCAAGGGCACCAAGATCTTCATCACCTGGGGCGAGCATGATCTGGCCCAGAACATCGTCCACCTGGTGCTGGCGCGCACCCCCGGGGCACCGTCCGGCTCGCGCGGAATCAGCCTGTTCGTGGTATCCAAATTCCATGTCAAAGCAGATGGATCGCTGGGCGCGCGCAACGATCTACGCTGCGTTGGTCTGGAGCACAAATTGGGCATCCACGCCTCACCAACCTGCGTGATGAGCTTTGGCGACAACGATCAGTGCTTCGGCGAACTGGTCGGGCATGAGAACGAAGGTCTGAAGGCGATGTTCACGATGATGAACTCGGCCCGGATCAATGTCGGCAGTCAGGGCGTCCAGATCGCAGAACGTGCCTTGCAGGCAGCCAAGGCCTATGCGCTGGGCCGGGTCCAGTCGGCCCGTGCCGGATCGCCCAGCCGCGAATCGGTGGCGATTGCCGAGCATCCCGATGTGCGGCGAATGCTGCTGCGGATGCGGGCGCTGACCGAAGGCGCGCGGGCGCTGCTCTATTACACCGCGGGGCAGGTCGATCGCGGGGCGCTCGGGATTGAAGGCGCACAGGCCCGGGCTGACTGCCTGGTCCCGATGCTGAAGGCGTGGGGCACCGAGATTGGCTGCGAGGTTGCCAGTCTGGGCGTGCAAATCCACGGCGGAATGGGCTTTGTCGAAGAAACCGGCGCGGCCCAGCATTACCGCGACGCGCGGATTGCGCCCATTTATGAAGGCACCAACGGCATTCAGGCCGCCGATCTGGTTACGCGCAAGCTCGGCTATGAAGCGGGCGGCGTTTTGGCGTCGCTGTTCGCAGATGTAGTGGTCGATTGCGGCGACGCTCCGCAGCTTAAAGCGCTGGCCGAAGACTGCGTGGCAGTGGCGCAGTGGATGGCCAGCGACGCCAGTCTTGATGACAAACTGGCCGGATCGGTACCGTTCTGCACCATGGCTGCGACTGCTGTCGCCGGATGGCAGCTGCTGCGTCAGGCCCGAGATGGCGGCGGCAGCGAGGCCAAAACGGTCGTCGCCCGCTACTTTGCGGAACACCTTGCCCCCGAAGCGCGCGGGCTGAAGACAGCTGCCATGGCGGGTTCCGAGCTGCTCTATGCGCTCGATGCGGCGGCATTAGCCGGATGAGCGACGAACTCGCCCGAATCGCGGCGGCGCTGGAACGGCTTGCTCCTAAGACGGCAGCAGCAACCGATTGGCTGCGGGCCCCGGCCTATGTCTGGCAAGGCTCGGCCCGTCCGGTAGAGTCGCTGCAAGCCCCGCCACTGGAACTGCTCAAAGGAATTGATGCCCAAAAGGATGCGGTAACCGGCAATGTCAGCCGGCTTGCTGCAGGCCACGCGGCGCACGACATGCTGCTGTGGGGATCGCGCGGAATGGGCAAGTCGGCGCTGCTGCGCGCTGCCGTTGTAGCGACGCAAGGGGATGATCCCAACCGGATCGCGCTGGTTCAGGTCGCACCGGAGGCACTCGGCAGTCTGGCGCAACTGTTTGCCGAGCTCAGCGTCCAGCCGCGCCAGTTTCTGGTGTTTATCGACGATCTCGGGTTTGAAGACCAAGACAGCGCCGGCCCCCGCGCGCTGCGCTCATGGCTGGAAGGCGGGATCGAGGCGCGTCCTGGCAACGTCCGGATCGCAGTGACCAGTAACCGCCGTGCAATTGTCCCTCGACATCTGGCCGAGCAGGATGATCCGATTAATCCGCGTGATGCAGTTGATGATCGACTGGCGCTCGCGGACCGGTTTGGACTGTCGATCGGCTTCCACAATTGCAGCCAGGACGATTATCTGGCGATCGTGGCCGGATATTGCACGCAGTACGGGCTGGATTGGGACGAGGCCGCCGCGCTCGAATGGTCCAAGCGGCGCGGCGCTCGCTCAGGCCGGGTCGCCTGGCAGTTCGTCACCGAACTGGCCGGGCGCGCCGGGAAAGCACTCTAGCCCCAGCTACTGCTGGGCGTCGCCGGCTTTGAACGAGCCGCGGTATTGCGCTGCGGGATCGCCGCTTAGCTGCCGTTGGGGTGGCATCCGCCCAACCTTGACCGGCTGGATTTTCGCCGAAGGTGCTGCTCCGGGTGCGATTACCCGCCAGACAATCCCGGCAGTATCATCGGTGACCAGCAGTGCACCATCCTTGGCAAAGCCGACCCAGGTCGGACGGCCACGAGTGTTGCCATCGCTGTTGAGGAAACCGGTCAGCACTGGCACCGGCAGGCCTTGCGGATTGCCGTTTGCATCGAACTTGACGAATACCACGTCATAGCCAGCGGCGGGCTTGCGATTCCAGGATCCATGCCGGGCGATGAAGGCGCCACTGGCGAAATCGGCTCCGAGTCGTTCGCCGCCAACCGCAAAGGCCAACCCAAGCGGCGCGGTATGGGCACCGAGCGCATATTCTGGCTCGCGCACGTAGTCATCGATGAATTCAGGCGGCTGCCACTTGACCCGGTCATCGTCGAACTTCTTCCAGTAAATCCACGGCCAACCGTAATGCGCGCCGAGCGGAACATTGGTCAGATAGTCTGGGACCAGGTCCGGGCCGAGCTGGTCACGTTCGTTTACCGTAGTCCACAATTCGCCGCTGGCCGGATTCCAGGCCAGGCCGTTGGGATTGCGCAGGCCTTTGGCAAACTGACGCGGGAATCCATCTTTGGTCAGATCCTTTTCCCAGATCGCAGCGCGGCCTTCTTCGGCCTCCATCCCGCGTTCGGCGATGTTTGAAGAGGAGCCGACCGCGACATAGAGCCGGTTAGTATCGGCGCTGAGCACCAGATTGCGCATCCAGTGGTTGCCGGCCGCCGGCAAGTCCATCACCTTGCGCGGATCGCCGGTAATGGCGGTTTCGCCCAATTTATAGTCGAACACGATCACCGCATCATGATTGCCCACGTAAAGCCGGTCATCCCCCCAGGCGAGGCCCGAAGGTGAGGCGAGGTGCTTGCCCTCGAGCAAGGTAAAGCGCTGCTCCGCCGCGCCGTCACCATCGCCATCGCGCAGCAGGACCAGCCGATCGGGCGATGGACCGCCGGAGCCAGCACGCGCCATCAGCTTTGAGGCAATCCAGCCAGTAAAACCGCCGCCCAGGTTTGAAGTTGGCGATTGCGCTTCAGCCACGATCACATCGCCGTTGGGCAAGGTGTGGAGCACGCGCGGGTGATCGAGCCCTTCAGCAAAGCGCTTAACTTCCAACCCCTTGGCCGCGACCGGCGCCTCATCTTTTGCCCAGCCGACCGGCTTGGCAATGGCGACCGATGGAATCGCTTCGGGCTTGGCCTTGGCGATCACGGGGTCCTTGCCCGAGAGCTGTTCGGTGGTGTGCTCGGCCGGGGTCCCGCGCCAGATGTAAAACACGAACCCGCCGATCACGAGCAGGAACACGGCGAGGGCGACAAGCAGTTTGCGTTTGGTTGACATGACGGTGTGATACTTTGTCACAGGCTAGGCGGCAACCGGAACCTAAGCTATCGGGTAGCCATGTATGCTTTCGAACCCGATCCCGCACAGCCCAAGGCCGAATTGTACCGCGATCTGTGCGAAGCGGCGGGCGCGATTACCGCTGACGAACGCGACGGCGTGGCCAATATGGCCAATGTCGCTGCTTTGCTGTGGCAATTCGTGCCTCGACTGAACTGGGCCGGGTTCTACCGGATGATCGATAGCGAACTGGTCTTGGGGCCTTTTCAAGGTAAGGCCGCCTGCATTCGGATTGCACTGGGTCAAGGCGTCTGCGGCGTGGCGGCACAAAGCCGCAAAACCCAGCTGGTTCCTGATGTTCACGCCTTCCCCGGCCATATTGCCTGCGATGGTGCCAGCCAGTCGGAGCTGGTCGTGCCGGTGCTGCGCGGCGAGCAGGTGATCGCTGTGATCGATCTCGACAGCCCCGAGCTGGGCCGGTTCGACGCCGAAGATGCCGCCGGAATCGAGGCGCTCGCAGCAATCATCGCGCCGGTAATCTGAACCAGCCCGCCTGCTCCGAATCGGGACAGCGACAAGACAGCGTGCGCCAGCCCTTGGTTTGGCGCGCCTTTCGATGCTAAATTCCGTCTTAACGCCAGAATCATCCGGCCCGTTTCAGGGGAATGTCATGTCCGCTCGTCCCATTCGACTTGTTCTGCTTGGCGCAGCCGCGCTTGGCTTTGCTGCTCCGGCATTGGCTCAGCAGTTGCCTCCGCCGCCCGCCCAGCCGGGCGTGATGGATGCCGCCGGCCGCGTCTATGACGGCACGGCGCCTGATATGCGTCCAGAATGGCGCGGTGCGCCGCAACCGGTCGGTCATCCCGCTGGCCATCATCCGCAGGGCCAACCCGGCTATGACCAGGCCGCCTGGCAGCAAGCACAAGCTAGCTGGTTGTCTGAGTGCCGCCGCCGTCACGGCAATGGCAACAGGGTTGGCAAGCATCACCGCGGTGCCGATCAACAGTCGGTCAGCGATTGGTGCGAAAGCTACCTCAAGCAGCACACGACCTGGGGCCCTGGCTATGGGCAGGCCCATGCTCAAGGTGTGGTCGGCTATGGCTATGCCCCGATGATGGTGATGATGCCGGTCGCCTATGTGCAAACCGCTGCTCCTGCCGCGCAGCAGAAGGAGTGCAAGGAAACGATCGTGACCGAGGAATGGGTCAGCGTTCCCACCCGGACCCGCTACATTGCCCCCCGGCCCAAACCACGCCCGGACAAGCGCGTACGGATCGTGCCGGACAAGCGAGTGCGTGTGAACTGAAACGCAGAAGGGGGCCAATCGGCCCCCTTCTTTTTTGGTCGTGATCGCAACTTTACAGCTTGCGCCCGATCAGCTCTTTCATGATTTCGCTGGTCCCACCAAAGATCCGGGTTACCCGCGCCCCGCGCCACATCCGGGCGATCGGGTATTCGTTCATGTAGCCGGCTCCGCCAAACAGCTGCAGGCACTTGTCCATCATTTCCCATTGCAGCTCGGTATGCCAAAGCTTGGCCGCCGCGCCTTCTTCAGGGGTCAGTTCCTTGTTGAGGTGACGGGTCAGTGCCCAATCGAGATGCGCCCAGCCGACCTGCAGCTTGGTCTTCAGGTCCGCCAGCACAAACCGGCTGTTCTGGAAATCGAGGATCGGCTTGCCGAAGGCTTTCCGGTCGCGGGTATATTCGACCGTCATGTCGAACGCCTTCTGCGCGCTGGCCTGTGCCGATACGGCAATTGACAGACGCTCCTGCGGCAGTTCGCTCATCAGATAGATGAAGCCCTGGCCTTCCTGGCCCAGACAATTGGTGATCGGCACCCGGACGTCTTCAAAGAACAGCTCTGAAGTGTCAGCCTCATCCTGTCCGATCTTGTCGAGGTTGCGGCCGCGCTTGAAGCCTTCACGGTTCGCCTCGACCAGCACGATCGAGATGCCTTTGTAGGCCGGTTGAATCTCGGTGTCAGTCTTGCAGCAGACCAGAATCAGATCGGCGTTCTGGCCGTTGGTGATATAAGTCTTGCTGCCGTTGATGACGTAGTGGTTGCCGTCCTTCTTCGCGGTGGTCCGCATCCCTTGCAGGTCCGAGCCAGTGCCCGGTTCGGTCATCGCAATCGCGGTGATCACTTCGCCCGAAACCAGCTTGGGTAGCCATTCACGCTTCTGCTCTTCCGAACCATGCGCGATGATATAGTTGGAAACGATGTCCGACTGGAGCGAGAACCCGGTGGTGACCCCGCCGTAATAGGCCGTCTCTTCATCAACAATCGCGTTATAGCCGAAGTCGAGCCCGAGCCCGCCATATTCCTCGGGAACGGTCGGGCACAGCAGGCCCAGCTCACCCGCCTTGGGCCAGATCGACTTGGGGACGATTCCAGCGTCGGCCCATTCGGCCTGATGCGGAGCGATTTCTTCCTGCATGAAGCGGCGAACGGTCTGGCGGAAGGCTTCGTGATCTTCGTTGTAGGCCGTGCGGGCCAGCGAATCGAGCGACATGGCAGTTCCTTGTGGATGCGAAAGATTGCCCGCAGGCGTAATGCCCCACAGCCCGCCCGGTCAACCGGAATTTAATCGCGCGATTAATCAGCCTTGGCAATTGTCGTCGGGGCAATAGCGGGTGGCGGCGGGCCCAGTTCGATCCGGAGTCGACCCAGCCGCAGCGATGATTGCGCCCGGTCGATCCTGAGCAAGCCCGACAGTTCCGGTCGCGCACCCAGCGCCGCGGCGCTGGTTCCGGTCAGCCGCAGGCGATAGCTGCCATAGGGCACCGAATCGAACAGCAGATAGCCATCGAAATCGCTCGCCCCGCGCAGCACCACTCGGCCAGCGGCATCGACCAGCTCGACCGAAACACCGCCGCGCGGCTCGCCATCGGGACCGAGCAGCAGCGCCTCAATCTCACCCGTCGGCGCCAAGGGCAGCGAAATCTTGGCCGCAACACCAGGCCGCGGGATCAGCACCATGCCCTGGCCCTTGGGCTGAAGCAGCGGATCTGGCAGCGATCCGGTGTCGATCGAGACCAATACGGGGACATAGGGGATCAAGCCATCAATCACCGCACGGCCTTTGTCATTGGTGGCCTTGTCGCTTGAGCGGAAACCAGCCTCGACCGACACGCCTTCGATCGCCGGTTCATCGGCCTGGCGATAGCCGTCGCCATTCTCGTCGCGATAAACCTCGACGCTGGCCTGCCCGGTCTGGGCCAGCCGCTCACGCGACAAGCGCCAGCCGCCATCCACCGGATCGGGTCCGATCGAGAAAGCCAGCGTCAACCCGAAGCCGAGATTGCCACGGCTGTCGATCCGGCCCTCCCCGCGCAAAGCAAAGCGAGAGAACTGATGAACATAACCGAGCGAGTAGTCCTGCCGGTCCCCGACGGCGTCATAGTCAAAGCCCAACCGCAAGGTTGAGGCCTTGCCCAGCGGCGCATCGGCCACGATCTGCGCGCGCTGGAACCCGGGGTGGTTGCCATCGAGCCCGAACGCTGCCTGCCCGCGTAGCCGGACTCGGCCGATCTGGCTGTTGCCTATCACGGTCAGGCGGTTGCCATGGTCCTCACCGGCGATCAGCGGCGTCGGCCCCGACACTTGCCGGTTGAGCAGTTCGACCGTCAGCGAGGCCCGGCCGATATGGGCCGATCCGCGCGTTAACACTTCGGTAACCTTTACCCCACGCCGCGACAGCGACTGGCGCACCCCGGCTTCGACCGGCAAGCTCCAGCTGCCGATCTTGACCGGGCCCGACAGCCGCAGGCCAAATTCGCGGCGCTGCTCGATCGAAACAAGGTCCGAATCGAACGAACCATCGACCCACATTGCATGCGCATCGAAATGGACCCCCTTGATCCGGCCCAGGGCCTGCCCGCGCAGCGCCCGGCCTGCGCCAAACTGCTGCGCTCCCGACACTTCGACCAGCACCGGGCCAAGCGAACGGCGAACGCTCGCTTCGAGATAGTGGCGGCGGCGGCCAGAGCGGGTCAGGCTGTGATAGCCGAATCCCGCAGTCGTTCGCTTATCCAGCCCGCGTTCGACCCCTACGCCCCAGCGCAGCCCCGTCTGGGTCTGGTATCCCGACGAGCCAAGTCCGATTAGATCGCGCCCTTCATCAACAATCCCACCCCAGTACCAGGTCTTGCCCGATGGCAAACTTTCAATCCCGACGTTCTGGCTTGTTCGTTCGCGGCGGATCTGGCCTTGCGGGCCATAAAGCACAACTTCGAAGTCATTCTCGCCGAATTGCAGCTCGATATCGGGGAATTCATAACGCCCGTCGCCGCGATCGGCCTGATAGGCCCGCAGCGTTCCGTTGCGGTAGAGTTCAGCATCCCAGCCCGAGGGAAGAACCCCGCGCAGTGTGGTTATCCCAAACCGCGACGGCAGGTTGAGCGGCCGATTCGAGATGAATGCACCCCGGCCATAGGCGCCTTGCGCGGCCAATGCGCTGGGCGGCGTATCGACGTCACCCAGCGCAACCTGTGTGGCACCGAGCGGCCCAAGCATCTCACCCGCCGGATCGTTGCGATACAGCTTCAACCGCAGCGAATCCGGCGCAAGTCCGTCACTTCCGGCGACACGCGCAGTATAGCTCATCCCGACAGCCTCACCGCTCGCCAGCGCCTCATACTGGGTGCTGAACCCGCCAGCGCGGCTCCATTGACCCTGAAGCTGCACATCGACCGCCGGTGCACGCCAGGTTTTGTACGGAGCCTCGGCCTGGGGCAGGCTGGCAAGGTCAAATTCGCGATTGGCAGGCCGCTGAAGTCGCGCCGCGCGACTTTTGCGCTCGATCGCTTCCAGGAACGGCAACTTGCGATCGCTTTCGATCACCACGGTCAGATTGCCGATATCAGGGCGGAACTGCACCCCCATCCACTGCGACAGCGCAGGCAGACTCATGCACCAGCCCTCGGGGGTGTCATAGATCGCTGTAGCTGTCAGTGCGCGATTTCCGTTCACGGTTTGTACCGTGTTCGCATCGCGATCAATGACGAGCCGCTGGTCCTCCGCAAAGATCCAGCCAGTTGCGCGGCGCGACTTCTTGTCGAGCCGGATTGGCAGATCGAGTGTCTGGATGAGATCGGCAAAATCAACGCAGACCCCGCTAGGGGTCTGATAACCGCGCAGCGATTCGCCCAGCTTGTATTTGCCGCTACGCAGTTCGAGGATCAGTGCATCGTCGTCATTCGCTTTCCAGGTCTCAGCCTGCACCGGCGCAGCCCAAACGGCAAAAC
>JAGNTK010000042.1 GCA_017987575.1 Novosphingobium sp.
GCAGCGCCTTGGCCAGCGCATCGACCTCTTTCTGCAAGGCCGCTTTCAGCGCGGGGGCGTTGACCCCGTCCTTTTGCTTGACCGCGATGAACACCGCCCGCTGGCCATTAAAGCGGGTGATGTTGAGATGTTCCCCTTCGGCCCAGTCAACCTCTGCAACATCACCGACGGTGATGAACCGGCCGGGCGTGCTCTTGATCAGCGCGGATTGAATCGATTCGATCGAGCGATAGGCGCCGCCGGCATCGACATTGAGCCGCCGCTCGCCCGAATTGACCGCGCCGCCGGCCAGAGTCAGCCCGCTGCTGGAGACGGCCGACGCCACTGCCACCGGGGGGATCCCGGCCTCTGACAGCCGTGCCGCATCGATCGAGACGCGCAGTTCGGGCTGGGCCAAGCCAAAGACCGTGGTTTCGCGCACGCCGGGGACGACATTGATCCGGTCCCGAACGTCGCGCGAATACTTCTCCATCCGCCGCCACGAGGCATCGCTGCTGATCAGGGCCAATTGCGCCACCGCCGCTTCGGTGGTGCGGGCGCGGCGATAGGTCAGCCGGGCGATCCCGCTGGGCAACTGCCCCCGGATCGCGCCGACATCGCGGACCACGCGGTCAAGCGCCTGATCGGCATCGGCGCCATGATCGAACTCGGCAGTGATCACGGCAAGGCCGTTCGAGCTGGTCGATTTAACCTCGCGGATCCGGTCGATGCTCTGGATGGCTTCCTCGATCGGCTTGGCAACAGTTTCCTCAATCTCGGCCGCGTCGGCGCCGGGCAGAACCACCGCGACGACAACCAGCGGGATCGGGAAATGCGGATCGGCCGAGCGCGGAATGGTCAGCAGCGCCTGCACGCCCAGCAAGGCGGCGAGCAGGAACATCACCGCCGTCAATTGCCAGCGGCGTACCGCGAAATCGATGACGCCCATCAGCTGAGCTTGCTGGGCGCGACCTGCATTCCGTCGCGTAGCCGGTCCAGATTGGTGACGATCACGGTCTCTCCCGCGCGCAGTCCGCCAAGGATTTCAACGCCGAAATCGCCTGGCTCGCCGATCTGGATAGTTCGGCGAACGACTGTGTTGTCGGTGCCCAGCACAAAGACCACGGCTTCCCCGGCACGCGGAGCGATCAACGCAGAAGCGGGAACCTGCAGCAGCGGTGCCAGATTGGCCCCGACGCCGACAATCTCGGCGCTGCCGATCATCCCGGATTTGAGCCGCGGATCCACTGGCAAAGCGATTTCGACGTCAAAGGTGCCGGTCGTGCTGTTGGCCTTGGCCCCGATCTCCACAATCCGGCCCTGCAGGATCGCCCCGCCCAGTGCTTCAAACCGGACCGAAGCGACAAGACCCGGGATCATTTGCGCGGCAATCCGATCATTGATGGGGGCGCGCAGGACGTAGCCCGCTCCTGCCTCACCCAGGACCAGAACCGGTGCAGCGGCACCAACCACCTGGTTGGGTTCGGCCAACCTGGCCAGGACAACCCCGCCACTGGGCGCATTGATCCGCGCTGTATCCAGCGCAAAGCGGCGTGCCTGTACAGCCGCATCGGCGCTACGGGCGTCGGCCTCGGCGGCCTCAAGCCGTTGTTTGGTGACCCAGCCCTTGGCGAACAGTGCCCGGACCCGCGCCAGTTCCCCTGCCGCGCGCGCAGCCTGGGCCTGCGCCACCGCAAGTTCAGCGCCCACCTGAGTCGTCTTCAGCTGCGCGAGGAGTTGCCCCGGCCGAACTCGATCCCCTTCGTTGACTAGGATTCGGTCGATCTGCCCCGCGCTGGTAAAGCCCAGCGGCGTTTCCTTTCGCCAGACAGCAGTCCCCAACACTTTGGTTGCGCGCTGATTCGCAGTCGCGCCAATTTCAACCACCCGAACCGCGATCACTTCAGGCTTGGCGCTCGCTTGCTCGGGTGCCTTGCTGCATCCTGCGAGCAATGCCAGCCCGCCCAACAACCAAAGCCCAGGTCGCAGACCTATCCGCTTTCCCCGGGGTTCGCTTGTTTTTTGGTTCATATTTGCAACCTATCGGCGATAGGTGTTAGGTGTCAAGCACCCATTGGTGCATAGTAAAGTAGCGCCACTGGCCCGATTTTCGGCCGAGCAGGAGCGGGAAGGGAGACGATGGCAAACGAAAACCCCCTAAGGGGTAATCGGCGCGAGCAGATTTTGCAGACAGCCATGGCACTGTTCGGCAATCATGAGATTGCGCAGGTTACCACGCGCCAGATCGCGAAGGCGGTCGGGATCAGTCAACCTTCGCTTTATGCCCATTTCAGCGGGCTGGACGAGATAACGGTCGAATTGTGCTGCCGCGCTTTCGATTTATTGCACGCCCGAACCTCCGCTGCCACCCGCGGCGCGGTCGATCACACTGCCCGGCTGCGGGCAATCGGCCGCGAATATATCGCGTTCGGGCTTGATCAAAGCGCGGCTTACCGGGTTGCCTTCATGATTGAGCCAATGCCGCGGACCGAAGCGGAGTTGGAGCGAGTCAAACAGGCTGGGCACCGGGCTTTTTCAGTCTTGCTGGATGCCTGCCGTGATGCAGTGGGACGCGATGACGAGGGCGTCCATGCCCTCGCCCAATCCATGTGGGCCAGCGTGCATGGGCTGGTTGCACTGCTCTTGGCGCGGCAGGACTTCCCTTGGGCCGAGCGGGAGCTCTTGATCGAAACGCACCTTAGCCGGATCTGCCGAATCTAGGGCGAAGATGCATTCAATCCCAGCCTTGTTCCAGAAACCGGACTGCGCAGCCCGCCAGCAGCGCCGCGCCGCGGGGTAGGGCGCTCTCATCGACGGTCATGCGCGGAGAATGGATCGCCGGGCAGGTATGCCAATCGGCTCCATCGGCGGCGACCCCAAGGAAAAACATCGCGCCGGGGATCTGTTCCAGCACGTATGAGAAATCCTCAGCACCCATGATCGGCGCATCGAGCCGCCGGAACGCTGCCTTGCCAAACAGGTCGTGGGTCACCGCTTCGCCCAGCGTCACCGCGCGCGGATCGCAGTGCGTCACCGGGAAGCCGGGCGTGATCGCGACGCTGGCGCTGGCACCGTGGGCGGCGGCAATGCCCATAGCAAGCTGCTCAAGCGCGGCGTGCAATTTGGCGCGATGCCGGGCCGACAGAGTCCGCAAGGTGCCCCGCAGGATCGCGAAATCGGCGATCACGTTGTGAGCGGTGCCGCTTTCGATCCGGGCGACGGTGGCAATCACCGGGTCATGCGCATCAAACTGGCGGGCGACCATGGTCTGAATCGCCAGTACAATCTCGCACGCGATCGGCACGGGATCGAGCGCGTAGTGCGGCATCGCAGCGTGGCCGCCGCGCCCGGTGACCGTGATGTCGAACTGATCGGCCGAAGCCATCAAGGCTCCCGCCCGACCCGCGACAAGCCCGTGCTGGGCATTGGGCATGACGTGAAGCGCAAAGGCCGCTTCGGGCAGATTGCGTCCGGTTCCCGCACCGCCCAATAGTCCATCTTCCAACATGAACCTGGCGCCGTGGAAGCCTTCCTCGCCCGGCTGGAACATGAACCGCACTTCGCCGCACAGCATTTCGCGCCGGTCGCACAGCAGCCGGACGGCGCCGGCCAGCATCGCAGTGTGGGTATCGTGGCCGCAAGCGTGCATTGTGCCGGGCACGGTCGAGGCATAATCGAGCCCGGTTTCCTCTGGCATCGGCAATGCGTCCATATCGCCGCGCAGCAAGACGCAGCGGCCTGGGCCTGCACCACCTTTCAGTGTCGCCACAATTCCGGTGGTTGCCGGACCTTCGATCCAATCCAGCGGCAAGTCGGCCAACGCAGTGCGGACCTTGTCGCGGGTTTTGGGGGTTTGCAGGCCCAATTCCGGCTCGGCATGGATTGCGCGACGCAGCGCAACGATTTCGCCCTGCAAGGCGCGGGCCTCATCAAGCAAATCCTTGTGCAGCATCACGTTTACACTCCGATTCGGGCGGCAATCCGGCGGGCGGCCGTGTTGTGCGCGCGGACTGAATGGACCAGCAGCAAGTTAAGCACCACCACCTGGTAGAGCATGTACCACAGTGGCGATCCGGCGAACATCGAAAGGGCCAGCACAATCGCACGCGGATTGGGGCCAAGCACCTTGCAAAGCAGCAGCAGGGGCGGCGCTTCGCTGCGGACTGCGGCGGCGATCTGGTCCAGGCGGGCCCGATCGTCCTTGGCAGCCACAACTGCCGCATCGATCTTGAGTGCTTCGGGCGTCATCCCGCTGGCGATCCCGATATAGGCTGAGACCAACGCTCCGGCCCAGCTTCTGGACGTGGCCGAGCCTTCGGCATTATGGCTGTTGCGCAGCCAGGGCGTGCCATAGACCCAGTACTGATACTGTCGCCGCTGCACTTCGGCGTGGTTGGCCTGCAGCGCATGGCTAACCCCGGCCAGAACTACCAAGACCCAGGCCAACCAGCCCGAAACCGCTCCACCAGAGCCAGCCAACAAGATCGCCAGCAAGACATAGAGCACCGCGTGACTGAGGTAATCGCACAGGCCATCAACCATTTCCCCAATCGGGCTGCTCCGCCCGGTCATCCGGGCCAGATCGCCATCGGCGCCGTCGACAACATGCCAGGTCATGTGCAGCGCCATTCCCAGTGCAGCAGAAATTGGCCAAGCAAGCTGCGTATAGGCCAGGCCCGCCGCCACGACGAAACCCGCCCCGAGGACCGAGACCATATTGGGGGTAATCGGAGTCGCCGATAGCGCACGGGCGAACTGCCAGGCCAGCGGATGGTACAGATAGTGGTTCAGCGGGTCCTGCAATTCGCGCGGTCGCAATGGTCGCTGAATTGCCCGGTCTGCTTTCAGTTTCTGCCCTGCCACTCTGCCAACTCCCCTGCGAATCCACGCTATTCGCGGGGATAAGGCCCCCGCGGCCAAGCGCAACCGTGTCCAAGACGCTGCAAACAGAATTGTCACAGCCCGGTTCACTTAAGCGTATTCGGCTTGACGCGGGCCATTTGGCTTGCTTTTGGCACCCAAATTTTTCAATGACGGGCGCTTCGCGGCCCGGTGTGTGTCGCACGGAAGGGATACCATCAGAATGAAGCCTATCAAGGTCGCCATGATCGGCGTCGGTAACTGCGCCAGTTCGCTCGTCCAGGGCGTCTCCTATTACCGTCAAAACAATTCGTCGCAGGGCCTGATCCATGACAAGATCGGTGGCTATGGCGCCGGCGATGTCGACTTCGTGCTCGGCATCGACGTCGATGCGCGCAAGGTTGGCAAGGACATCTCGGAAGCGATCTTCTCCGCCCCCAACAACACCAAGGTCTTCCAGCAGGACGTTCAACCGACCGGATCAAAGGTGATCATGGGTCTGGTTTCGGACGGCGTTGCTGGGCACATGACCACTGTTGGCGAAAAGGGCTTCATCGTTTCCGACGCGCCCGAAGCGACCAAGGAATCGATCATTCAAGCGATCAAGGATTCGGGCGCCGAAGTGCTGATCAACTTCCTGCCGGTCGGATCGCAGCTGGCGACCGAATTCTACATGGAATGCGCGCTTGAAGCTGGTGTGGCCGTGGTCAACTGCATGCCGGTGTTCATCGCCAGCCGCCCCGAATGGGAAAAGCGCTTCCGCGATGCAAACCTGCCGATCGTCGGTGACGATATCAAGGCTCAGGTCGGTGCGACCATCGTCCACCGCGTTCTGTCCAGCCTGTTTGCCGCACGCGGCGTCACGGTTGAGCGGACCTATCAGCTCAACACCGGCGGCAACACCGATTTCATGAACATGCTCGATCGTCAGCGGCTGGGTTCCAAGAAGGAATCGAAGACCGAAGCGGTTCAGGCCATGCTGGCCCAGCGCCTTGCCGACGAGAACATCCACGTCGGTCCGTCGGACTATGTTCCTTGGCAGAAGGACAACAAGCTGTGCTTCCTGCGCCTTGAAGGCCTGCAGTGGGGCAATGTCCCGATGGAACTGGAACTGCGCCTCTCGGTTGAAGACAGCCCGAACTCGGCAGCCTGCGTGATGGACGCCATCCGCTGCGCCAAGGTTGCGCTGGAACGCGGCGAAGGCGGGGCCCTGATCGGTCCGTCGGCCTATTTCTGCAAGCACCCGCCGCAGCAGTTCAACGACGATCTGGCCGCGCAGATGGTTGACGAATACGTCGCCGACGCGCCGCTCGCCGCTGAATAAGCCTAGCTGCAAAGCAAGATTGGAGCGGCGCCGGGAAACTGGCGCCGTTTCCATTTGAAAGATCTGCAATGGACGCCCTGATCATCGCCGCTGGGTTTGGCAGTCGCCTGCGCGACATTTCGGATTCCAAGCCGATGACCCCGATTGCGGGGGTTCCACTGCTTGAACTGGGTGTGCGCCAGGCCAAGGCCGCCGGGGCGCAACGTGTGGTCGTGGTCACTGGTCACGAAGCAGACCGGCTTGAAGCAGCTTTGCCAGCGCTGTCAGCTCGCGCCGGAATTCCGGTACTGCCGCAGCGGGTGGACGATTGGTCAAAGCCAAACGGCTGGTCCGTGCTGGCCGGGGCCGACGTGATTCAGGGCAACTATCTGCTGATGATGAGCGACCACATCTTTTCCGGCTCGATCCTGACGCGGCTGGCGCAGCAAGGCGGACCTGATCGGGGTGTCACGCTGGCGGTCGATTTTCGCTGCGATCACCCGCTGATCGATCCCGATGACGCCACCTGGGTCAAATTAGACGGCGCAGGTTTCATCCAGATGATCGGCAAGACCATTGATCCCTATGACGCGGTCGATTGCGGGGCGTTCCTGTGCACGCCAGAGCTGGCAGCAGCGATCCGTGCAGCAATTGCCGAGGGCAAGGCCGGGAGCCTGTCCGAAGGGATGCAAAAGCTGGCCGATGTAGGCCGCGCGGCGACGATGGATATCGGCGAAGCCTGGTGGCTTGATGTTGACGATCCGCGCGCCTTCGATCTGGCCGAAGCACAGGCGCCGCTAGAACTGCCTGAAATCTATGGATAACGCATCCGGATCCGGGTCGAGGCTCCGGAACTGTTGATCGCCAGCCGAACCGATTTCAGCTTGGGCGCGCTGAACAGGATTTTCGGATTGTTGGAAAATCCGAAACCTTCCTTGGGAATTCCAATCGCATTGCGGTCGATTTTGGCATTGGCATTGGCATCGTGGTACAGCGCCAGACCGTAAACGCCCGGATTGGGAACGAACAGGCAGGCTTGGGTGACGCCAGCCCTCGCCGGAACCCTGACAACATAGAGCGAGCCCATTGGCTTCAAGAAACGCGCCGGGTCATCGGGATAAAGCGTCAGGACGAGGTATCCCGCCGAATTGCGAACCTGCTCAACCGAGATCTGAAGCCAGGTGCTGCTCGCCGGTCCAACGCAGCCGACCGGTGCACCACCGCCCGCACGCGCCGTGCCGCCCAGGCTCAGCGCCAGCGCTGCCGCAGTCAGCACGGCACCCCCCGTTCTCTGCCCCATCAAATGTCCCCTCTTGCGCCGCGAAGTCTGAACCATAACAAGGCCGCAGCGCAAGTGGGGATTCAGGCCGGATTGACGCAGCGACCCCGCTCAAGCTGGATGGTATGATCGGCCAGCGCTGGCAGGGTGCCATGGTGTCCGATGATGACCACAGCCATCCGATTCTTCAGCCCCCGCAGCGCCATGGCGATCTGGGCTTCGTTTTCGGCGTCGAGCGCGCTAGTCGCTTCATCAAGGATCAATAAGGCCGGTTCGCGCAGCAGTGCACGGGCCAGCATCAGTCGTTGGCGCTCTCCGCCCGATAGTGTCCGTCCGCCATCACCGAGCAAGACGTCAAGACCGCCCGGTAAGTCCAAGGCGAAGCCCGCCGATGCCGTTATCAGCGCGGCTTCCAATTGCGCGTCACTTGCATCAGGTGCGGCCCAGCGCAGGTTGTCGCGCAGGCTGGCCGAAAGCAGTACCGGATCCTGCTGGACATAAGCCACCCGGCTGCGCCAAGCCCGCCGTAGCGGTCCTTCGAGCACTACACCGTCGATCAGCACCACACCCTTGTCAGGCGAAAGCAGCCCACCGATCAGATCAGCCAGCGTACTCTTGCCCGCACCAGATGGGCCGATCAGCGCTGTGATTCCGCGCGCAGGGATCGTGGCCGAAACCTGAGCCAACGCGGGTTGATCTGCTTCACCAAAGGCTAGGCTGACGTTGTCGAGGCGAATTTCGGTCGCCATGTTTGGCGGCGTTGTTCCTTCGGCGTCCGGTTCGCGAACAGCCTCGGCCCGCGCGATCAAATGCAAAATTCCCGCTATTGGGCCTCGGGCATAGGCCCAACCTTGCCACGCCTCTTGCAACGCACCGAGCAGCGGCAAGGCGCGGGCAAACAGCGCGACCAACGGCAGGATCGTTGCGGGGCCGACTTGACCGCGCGTGGTCGCGAGCCAGATCACCAGTGCAAGCAAAATGGCCGCGCCGCCATGAAGCAGCATCCGGGCCAGCGCGACATCGCGCGTGAACGAAAATTGGGCGCGCCGCATCGCGGTCAGCGCTCCGGCCGCTTCGGCCTCCATCGCGGCTTCGCGGCCCAGGCTCTTGATCAGCCGCAGCGCCGATAGCCCCTCGGTAAATCGGTTCAGCACGGCGGAATAGGCCTGACTAAACCCCTCACCCATGCTCTGTGCCCGCTGCCGCAAACCGCGTTGCAAGACCAGCACTACAGCGCCCCCAAACGCGGCGAGCAGTGCCGCGCTGGGGGAAATCGCCAGCGCCGCCAGCCCGATTGCAGCCAGTGTTGCCGCTTGGGTCGTCGCGCCCAGCAACTGGTTCACGCCCACCCCGATCCGGTCAATCTCTCCCACCAACAGCGCGGCGCTGTCGCTCCGACTTTGCGCCGCCAGCACGCGCCAGTCGCAGCGTAACAAGGCCGACCAAGCTCGGTTGCGAAGGCCATCGACCAGCGCGGTTTCAAAATGCAGCTGAGCCAGATTGCGTGCACCAGCCAGACCGGCCCGCAACACTACCAGCGCCACGAACAGCGCCAATAGCGGGCCCAATCTCGTTGGCAGTAGAGCCGCCAGGCCGCTCGGCAGCGCAGTGCTGCCCGGCGCAGCGCCTAGCGCCCCCAGCATTGGCACCAGCAGGATCAAGCCCAGTGCCTCAGCCAGACCGGCCGCAAGCATCAAGCCCGCCAGCAGCGCTGCACGGCGCCAGCCGCCAGCGTCGATCGCGTTCCACAAGGTCAGTGGGGAACTGGGCATTGCCGCTATCTAGCCGAGTTCCGGCCCGTCATGAACTGCACATAGCGGATCATGGTCAGCGCGCGCGGCAGAGTGAAAGCGCAGGGGAAATAGACTTCGTCTTCAAGGGTCGATTCGGTCGGCCAAGTATCGAGCGTGCGCTCCAGCCGGTCGAAATCTAGGAATGACAGGTCTGGATCGTCTCGCGCGGCACGCAAAGCCGCGCGCATTGCGGGGACCTGTGGGGTTAGCCGGGCGTGCCAATCGGCATATTGCGTGCCTACCACGCGCGACAGCCGTTGATCCTCAGGCAATATCCCGCGGGCCAGTTCACGCGCCAACCAGCGCAATTGCCCATTCCGCATGAACATGTCCGATGGCAGCGAGAAACAGAATTCGAGCAGCGGGCGATAGGCCAGCACATCGCGCATCCGCAGCTCGTAAATCTGCTCCATCGCTTGCAGCCAGTCGGAACTTTCGATGTCGCCGCGTGCCAAACTGTCTGTCAACCATTCGCGGCGGCAACCATACTGGTCGCGTTCATAGGAAACCCCGGCGGCGCGGGCCCGCTCGATCACGGTGAATTCGGCCAGGGCCTGATTGGTCAGCCCGGAGATCTTTAGGTTCTGCGGCGTTGCATCCTGCCCGCGCAAGGCTTTCCAGTGGCGCCACAGCCGAACAGGGAGCAAAGGAATGAGCGCTCGCGAGAGCAGTTTTCGCAGCATCCCACGCCCACCAAAGGTATCGGCGCGGAGGGCTTCGACCAGACGTTCCCATTCCCCTCGCCGCAAAAATTCACCGTACGCCCATTCGCCTGAAGCGCTGAAGGTGGTTTCGCCCATTTCGGCAATCAGCAGCCGGTCACAGCCCTGCTCTGCCGCACGATCGAACAGCCCATGATAACGGAAATTGATGGAGGTGCAGGCCGGACCGGTCCCCATCGCCATGAAAAGCTGCTCTAACCGATGGTCGAACCCGATCCCGGCATTGTCGGTGAACTGCGGATCGATCCGGGGATGGCGTGCCGCAAAGGCTTCGACTGCCTCGCGCTCGTCAAGGCTGCGAAAAGGCAATTCGGCCTGAGTCATCTCGGCAGACGGCACAAAGGTGACCGTCGTGAGTCGCTGCCCAGGCGGCAATACCCGCAGCATCCGTGCCGCGACATTGGTGGAATCAAGTCCAGCTGTCAGGGTCAAGGCGGGCGAGCCTGCACCAGCCGCCGCAACCGCACAGGCCTGCTCGATCAAGCGGCCCGCTTCTTCGGTCAGCGCCTGCGAATCGCCGCGCCGCCAACCCAGCTTCAATTTGAGTGGATCGTAGTAACGACAGGTCTGGAATCCGCCGGGGCGCAGGTGGACAATCTGGCCCAAGCCGACCCGCCACGAACCCTCAAGAAAGCCCTCTTCCTCGGTCGGGTTGAAATAAAGCGCATCGACCAGCTTGCGCCGATTAAGGCGGCGTTCCAGCCCCATGGCTTCAAGACAACGCGGAACCGAGGCTGCACCGATGCTGTCTACGGTATGAAAATAGTGCAGCGGCGGAGCGCGAAGCGCGGATCGGGACAGCCGGGCGCAGTTCTGTGCTGGGTCATGACTGATCGCGCAGTAATGTCCCTCTGCGTGATTATCCGCCTCATCACCCCACCGCTCAACCGCCGCGCCATAGACTGCGGCAGGATCATCCCCTGCCAGGCCAAGTTCAGCGGCAAGGACCACGCAATTGTCGAGCCAGCCATGGAACAGCACGGCCTTACCAGAGGCGCTGATGGTGGGATGCCAGGCTGGCCAGCGATGTCTGGCGCGGCGATTGCGCGGAGGCAGATGCTCGACCGGGGGAAGACTGGCGAAGACCGCGTCGCCGCGAGCAATCGAGCGCGCTGACAGTCCGACAACCAATCCCAAACTCGCCGCAAGTCGCGCGCCAAGGCCCGCTTCGGTGCCATCGCGTCCGGAGAAAAACGCCAGCATATCAGGGTATCGTCGCGCGACTAGCGCAGCGCGTTACCAAATCGAACGGAATTAGGACGGGAGCGGGTTCTTGCCGTTGTTCGGGCCATCGTTGTTGATGGCCTGGCTGCCAGCCACGTCCTTGAGTTCGCCCAATTTGACGAGTTCGGGCTTGGTCCAGGTCTGTACAGGTGCGGAAGTCTTGATCACGGTTGCGGTCTCCGAGGACAGGATGGTTGCAATCCTCTCCATATATTTCCTTAGGTATAAACCCCTTGGCGGAAAAACACAACATATCAACGAACCGTTTGCGGTAGGCGGAGCAAGGTGAGCCAAGGACCGGGCAAATCACCCAGAACAATGACATTCTCGACCTCAACCCAGGCGTGCAGATCATCTTGCCCGGTGCGAGCAGCTGCTGGCCGCACAGCCAGCACGAGATCGTGCGCGATGCGTCGGCGCCGCAACATGCGGCCGAGCGCAATCGCACGGGGTAAGCATTTGGTTTCAAATGGCAGTCGGCCAGCAGCCCGTTCAACGTGGCGCGCCAACCGCCGCGCTTCCGGCAAGTCTTGCTCGGTTGCTGTACCGGCCAGCCCAAGGCGGCCTTTCCATCGATCCAACGGGATCAGGGCGATGGCTATCCGGGCTGCGCTCAGCGCTGCCATTGCCTCGATCGTAAGGCCCCGCAGCCGCCATGGGCTAGGCCCCGGCAATGAATCCGACCTTGGCTAGTTGGTTCAGAAAGACATCGAGGTCAGGCGCAATCACGGCCTCCGCCTCGCCATGCGTCCGTGCCAGTTCAGCGAGCAGAGCCGTCCGACTGCGGGTCCCGTCAAGCAGCGGCCAGATCAGCGCGGCGGTGCCTGTCAGCGAGAAAAAGGTCCCATCGCGCAAGTTGAGCAGCACCACCTCGCCGTCGATGGCGGTTTCGGAAAAGGCCTTCGGATTTTTGACGAGCATCGCGGTCATTCCTGCCCTTCCTGCTTGATCTGCTGCGCAACCAGCGCGGTTACTTCGGCAAAGCGGTCCGGGTCATGCGGGCGGGTCAGGCGCTGCATCGGCACTCGGCCAGCAATGTGCGCGATCCGGGCAAAGCGGGCTGCCAGTCCTTCGTTCTGCGCCCAGGCGAAAAGCTCGGCAGTATAATGATCGTCATTGAGCCGGGCCAGTCGCTCTGCCCCGGTTATCGGGGCGAATTCAACCGGTTCACCCAATTCCAGAAAGGTCAACCGGGCGAGCGGCAGCACCGCGCGCAAGGTGCCGGCGACGGGTTCGGCATAGTGCTTGTCAACCATCGGGGCGACTTTCTCCTGCGCAGCGGCTCCGGTCAAGGTTATCGCCTGATCGGTCAGCTTGAGCCGCTTGTGACCCGGTAGGCAGAGCACCTTGTCAGGATCAGACACATCGAGCACCAGCGTATCATCGCAAAACAACGGCAGGCCATGTTGGCCCAGCGCCGCCGCCAGCGTTGACTTGCCCGCTCCGCTAGGACCAGAAAAGGCATAGACCCCGCCCTGCCAAGCGACCGCCGAAGCATGAAACGGCAAGTATCCATTGATGCTGGCGATCGCGGCATAGACACTGCCGTTAAGCCAGAGCGCTTCCTCCGCCGGATCAACATCGTCATCCCGTTCGACGATCACCCCTTCGCCCTTGCGATAGAAATAGCCGTAGCCGGTAAGGCTGCGCAGCAGGAAGCAATCGTCTACCAGCAACATAGACCCCGGCGGCATCGCCCTCCCGCCCAGTTCGCGCGGAACCGGGCCATAACGGACTTGCGCTTCGTCCGCGAGCAGCGCCGGGCCGGGGTGGGAAAGGGCAGTTTCGTCCATTGTCGGTGCCATGCCTGCGCCGGTCGCCCCGGTCAATTGCGCCAGAGCGGGCAAAACGCGGGCCAAGTGCCCGAGATACAGTGTGGAAAAGCCCCTAAGCCGCGCTTGTCCCCCCCAGATGTGGTGGGTAAGCGCCAAGTAAGGAGCTTCGCAACCGCTCATGCCTGCGCCGCTGATTTCACCTTCGATCCTGTCTGCCGACTTTGCCCGGCTGGGCGAGGAAGTGCGCGCGATTGACGCAGCCGGAGCCGACTGGATCCATGTCGATGTAATGGACGGACATTTCGTCCCCAACATCACGATCGGGCCGATGGTGGTGAAGGCACTGCGGCCCCACACTATCAAGCCGTTTGATGTCCACCTGATGATCAGTCCGGTCGACGCCTATCTGCAGGCCTTTGCCGAGGCTGGGGCCGATATCATCACGTTCCATCCCGAAGCCGGGCCGCACGCCCACCGCACTGTGCAGGCGATCAAGGCTCTGGGCAAAAAGGCAGGTCTGTCGCTCAATCCCGGCACCCCGGCCAAGATGCTCGACTACCTCTATGAGGAGATCGACCTCGTGTTGGTGATGAGCGTCAACCCCGGGTTTGGCGGACAAAGCTTCATTTCCAGCCAGCTGCGCAAGATCGAGGCAATCCGCAAGTCGATCGACAAGACCGGACGTGATGTCCGGCTGGAAGTTGATGGCGGGGTCGACGTGGTGACCGCGCGGCAATGCGTTGATGCTGGGGCTGATGTGCTGGTCGCAGGATCGGCCACCTTCAAGGGCGGGCCGGATTGCTACGCCGCCAATATCGCCGCGCTGAAGGGGGTGGGATGAGCCATGGTCGATGCGCTCCTAACCGCCCGCTCCACCGCGCAGGACGACGATTCACGCGACGGACCGGCGATTCCGCTGGGCCGGTCGGATGAGGGCGGCCTGGTGAACGAGCAGGAGGTTCCCGCAGCCCAGAACGGCGGCGAAGTGGTCGAACCGGGCCGCGCATTGGCGCTGGCTGATTTCGCCCCGCCTGCGGTCGGCGCGGGCGAGCGTCTGCTGCGGCTGGCTTATCGTCTGGGCATCCCCACCTCGACGCTGGCCGCGCCGTTCCGCAAGCCGGCCAAGCCGCGCTTGCTGGCTACAGTCACCAACCCGCTTCCGGGCAGCAAAGTGGCCGGAACCGCGCTCAGAGCCGGACATTTTTTGGTCCACGGGGTCAAATCGCCGATTGCCCAGATCGATTTCGTCGGGGCGGCACGACTTGCCCCGCCGCTCGAACGGGTGGTTCATTCGTTCAGTTGGCTGGCCGATCTGGAAGCCAGCGCCCCGCGTGAAACCGTAGTGCCGGTGGCCGAACGGATCATGGCCCAGTGGCTCGGCGTCAATCCCAAAGCGCCCGCCCGACCTGGCAAGGGTCCGGCCTGGAGCCTCGCCAATGCGGGTGCGCGCGAACTCAATTGGCTGGTTCACGCCCCGCTGATCCTGTCCGGCAACGACAAAGTATTGCGCGCCAAGGTGCTCGCCGCACTTAACGATACGGCGCGGTGGCTCGACAAGAATGTCGGCCGCGGCGAAGACCTGTTGGCGCAGGTTGCGGGCTGGTGCGGGATCGTTGCAGCAGGCCTGCTGCTGCCCGATGGCAAGCCGCGGCGTCTGTTTGGTGAAGCCGGACTGGTCCGCACGCTGGGCGAGCTGGTTGGCGATGATGGCGGCGTACTGTCACGCAGTCCGCTGGCACAGATCGAGGCGATCACACTGCTGGTCAAGCTGCGCGCGTGCTATCAAGCGGTTCGCCGCGATCCGCCGCAGGCGCTCGAAACGATGATGGGGCTGCTGGTTCCGCCACTGCTGGCGCTGACCCACGGTGATGGCTCGCTCGGATCATGGCAGGGTTCGTGGGCGATTGATGCAGGAGACCTGTCGGCACTGGTTGCAGCCACCGGGGTGCGAACCCGGCCGCTGCGCGATGTTCGCCAATGGGGCTATCAGCGAGTGGTTGCGCAGAAGGGCATCCTGCAATTTGACGCAGCCCCACCGCCCTTGGCCAAGCACGCCCGAACCGGCTGCGCTTCGACGCTGGCGTTCGAATTCAGCCATGCCGCTCAGCGGATCGTGGTCAATTGCGGCGGATCGGGCTGCGTTGGCGGGCTGTTGCCGGTGCGCCTTGATCAAGGGCTCCGCGCCACGGCGGCGCATTCCACGCTGGTGATCGACGATGCCAATTCCACTGCAGTGCTGATGGCGGGCAAGATCGGCAGCGGAGTTTCCGAGGTCGAGATCGACCGCCGTACCCTGGTTGCCGACAAGAGCGGCGGGGCGACCCGGTTGGAGGCCAGCCACAACGGTTATGGAAGCCGCTATGGTCTGACCCACCGCCGGATCCTGATCCTGCGCGACGATGGCACCGAACTTCGCGGCGAAGATCTGCTGGTTCCATCAGGGTCCAAGGGCAAGAACGGCAAGGTCGGCTTTGCAATCCGGTTCCACCTTGGTGCCGGGATCGAGGTCGGGCTGAGCGAGGACGGCCAAGGCGCAGGGCTTGCGCTGGCCGATGGATCGTACTGGCAATTCCGGGTTGGCGGTGAGGGGCAGCTGTCGATCGAGGAAAGCATCTGGGCCGATGGGCAGGGCCGCCCGCAGCCGATCCAGCAATTGGTGATCCACGGGCTGGTCTCTCGCGGCGGCGGCAACTTTGCCTGGCTGCTGAAGAAAATGGGATAGTCAAACCGTTCGCTTCGTCATTGCGAGCGAAGCGAAGCAATCCAGAGCGTCGCGCAGTCCGCTGGATTGCTTCGCTTCGCTCGCAATGACGAGGGATTGAGTTGTGAGTGAAGTAAAAATCCGCCGGGCCCTTCTTTCGGTGTCAGACAAGGCCGGACTGGTCGAATTGGGCCAGGCGCTGGCCGCACGCGGGGTCGAACTGGTCTCGACCGGCGGCACGGCCAAGGCGCTGCGCGATGCGGGCCTGACCGTGATGGATATTTCCGAACTAACCGGCTTTCCCGAAATGATGGACGGGCGGGTCAAGACGCTCCACCCCAAGGTCCACGGCGGACTGCTTGCGGTGCGCGACAATCCAGAGCACGCCGCCGCTATGGCCGAACACGCCATTGCCGCAATCGATCTGGTCGTGGTCAACCTCTATCCGTTCGAAGCGACCGTCGCCAAGGGTGCCGAACGCGACGAAGTGATCGAAAATATCGACATCGGCGGGCCAAGCATGGTTCGCTCTGCGGCGAAAAATCACGCCTTCGTTACCATCGTCACCGATCCAGCGGATTATGCCGGGCTGCTGGCCGAACTGGAAACGCATGACGGCGCGACCGGCTATGACTTTCGCCGTCTGATGGCGG
>JAGNTK010000159.1 GCA_017987575.1 Novosphingobium sp.
CGTCAGACCTTGCTTGCCGACCCGCGCGCCGCCGGTCGATAGATCGCACAGCACGACCCGGAATTCGCCTGACAGTGTGATCAGTTTGGCCGGCAGCCGCACGCGCAGGCGGGCTTGCCCGCGCTTGCCGGTACCGGCGATCAACTGAATGCCCACCTTGCTCATGCCGTCAACATGGCAAAGCGTGGCGAACACTATCTTCAACTGCAGCTAGGGGAAACTACGCTGCAGCGGGGATGAATGTTGAAAGCCAGCGATCCACCTTGGCTTCTAGTATCGGCAAGGGCAGGGCGCCACTGCCCAAGATGACATCGTGAAATGCGCGAATATCAAAGCGTTTACCCAAGGCTGCCTCGGCCTTGGTGCGCAGCCGCTGGATCGTAAGCGCGCCGATCTTGTAACCCAGAGCTTGGCCCGGCCAAACGATATAGCGTTCGACTTCCGCCGTGGCGTCGCTTTTGCCCATGCCCGAATTGGCCAGCATGAACTGGATGCCTTGTTCGCGGGTCCAGCCTTTGGCGTGGAGCCCGGTATCGACCACCAGCCGCATTGCCCGCAGCATTTCGTCATCCAAGGTGCCCCAGTGCTGCATCGGATCCTTGTAGAACCCCATCTCGTAACCGAGCGTCTCGGCATAGAGCGCCCAGCCTTCGACATAGGCGTTGTTGCCGCCGAACCGCTGGAAATCGGGTAGCGAGGCGTCTTCCTGGGCCAGACTGATCTGGAAATGGTGCCCCGGTGCGCCTTCGTGAAGGTACAGCGTCACCACCCCGGTCAGGAACCGGCTGGGTAGATCAAAGGTGTTGTAGTTGAAAACCCCTGGTCGGGTGCCATCGAGTGAGCCCTGATTGTAAGAACCGCCCGCTTCGTATTGCTCGCGAAACGCCGGATAGGGTTCGATCAGCAGTTTGGTCTTAGGCACCTTGCTGAAGTATTTCGGGACCTGCGCATCGACCGCCTTGGCTGCCGCGGCAAAGGCATCAGCCAGTTCCTGCTTGGTCTTGGGGTGATAGCGCGGGTTGGTGCGAATATCGTCGAAGAATGCGCGCAGCGGCCCCTTGAAACCCAGCCGCCCCCGAACCCCGTCCATCTCGCGCTGGATCCGGGCTACTTCGCGCAGGCCGAGCTGGTGGACCGCTTCTGGATCAAGTTTCAGCGTGGTCTGGTTTTCGATCGCCTTGCGATAGAATTCAGCGCCGCCTTTCATGGCCGATATGCCGACTACTTCACGGGCAGCGGGAAGGTATTCGTCGTTCAGGAACGCGCGCAGGCGTCGGTAGGCAGGGTAGAGCTGGAACTCGACAACGGCCTCCCAAAGACGTTTGTATTCGGGGTGGTACTCGGCGGGGATTGTCGCCGGAAAATCACGCACGGCCGAGGTGAACTGGGACTCGCTCATTGACTGCGCCAGCATCGCATCGATCTGAGCCACCATGTTGCGGGTGGTCATTTGCGTTTCCACCACGCCGCTGTCCAGCCCCTGCCGAAACCGGACAACGGCATTATCGAGTATCTGCGGAAAGACGCCCAAGAGCTCTAGGTTGCGCCGATATTCAGCTGCTCCAGCCCAGCTCAGCGGTCCGCCTTTGCTCATCAACGAGGCAAGTTCGACGTGAAGTCCGCCGAAATGGACAAGCGGGCGGACAGCGGTCAGCGCCAACATATCGGGCTGGAGCCATAGTGCGGCTTCGCGGCGGCCCTGCAGGAAGGCGTCGTAGGAAATCTGCCGTTCGGGGCTGAGCCGCGCGCGGTCGATCTTCTTCAGCGCGGCCAGTTCCCACTTGACCACACTTCGCCGCGCGCGCAGCGGCGCGTCAGTAAATGTAAGCCGCAGCGCCGCCAGATCAGGCTTGCCGCCGCGATAAAGGACGCCCCAGGGATCCAGCGAATCTTCGCGCTTTGCCGCTTCGCGCAGCAGAGTCATCAAACGTGCGTCTTCACCGCCTTCGGCCTGTGCCAGCGCAGCACCTGCGGGAAGGGCAAGAGCTGTCGATGTGGCAAGCAGACCGGCAGCAAAATTGCGCCGCGAAAGTGTGAACGGCATCAAGTGCCCCATTTCCGCGAACGATACCATTTGGTCAGCACGTATTTCTTGCCTTTCGTCACCGGCATCCCGGCGTGCATCGTATCTTCGTTGGGGCGCCCATCGGGCAGGTTGTTGTTCCAGATCAGCAGCACGCCCTTTTGCGGCGGAACCGAAAGCCCAATCGCGGTGAACTGGGTATCACCGCCTTTGCCAACATCGTTGAGATAGGCCATCGCCGTGAATGAGCGCTGACCGCCCCGCTTGGCTTCCTCTTTCCAGTAATCGGCCTTGGTCCAGAACAGATCAAGGTGGTATTTGAATTCCTGGCCGACATCATAACGCTGGCCCTGCATTGTCTCGCCCCATTCGTGCGGCAGGCCCAGCAGTGCATCGATCCGTTCTTCAACTTTCTGGATGAACGGATCGAACGGATCAACATCGCCCGAACTGCTGGTCCGCCATGCCTCGGTATAGCCGTGATCAAGGACTTCTGACGGCTTGGCAGTCCGATCAATCATCGCGCAGAGCTGGCTGCACTGCTGCGGGTCCAGAAAATCCCGCACGGCCCAGATCTCCGCCCGATCGGTGTCAAGCCGCTGGACCATGGGGTTGGAATCCAACTGTCGTTTGACGTGGGCGCCAGCCTTTATGAGGGGCAGTTTGTCGGGAATAGGGGCGTCGGTAAAGGGACTCATCGAACCTGCCTATCCGATTGGTGCGTCCACGAAAATGCTCAATCGCGCGCTTGATCGAGTTGCTGCGTTTGTCGGTCGAACCGCAACAAGGGCCTTGCCCTGAAGACGGTCTTGGGCCAGCTTGCCGCGCCATGGATACAGCCAACACTTCAGCTGATCGCTATTCGCGCGGCGCTATCGCTCTTCACTGGATCATCGCGCTGCTGATCGCGGCCAACTTTGGCATCGCCTGGGCGGCGGAGGAGATGTCCAAGGAAGAACGTGGGGCGATGATGGGCAACCACAAGGCTATCGGCCTGATCGTGCTGGTGCTGACTGTGGTGCGGATCATCTGGCGCCTGACCCACAAATCGCCACCGCTGCTCGAAACGCTGAAAACTTGGGAGGCTGCGCTATCCAAGGTGGTACACGGCTTGATGTATGTTCTGATGCTGGCGATCCCATTGGCCGGTTGGGGCATGTCCTCAATCTATGCCAAAGGCGCGCCGATCAGCATTTTCGGGCTGTTCGGCTTTCCGGCCATGCCGATCGCCCATGAAAAATCGACGCAGGAACTGTTCCACGAACTGCATGAAATTACCGCGACGTTGATGCTGGTTCTGCTGGCACTCCACGTTGGCGCAGCGCTTAAGCATCAGCTGATCGACAAGGACGGGACGATGCGGCGAATGGTGCCCTGGTTGAAATAGCGGCTGGAAACGCCGAGCAAAACAAATCGGGCCCCGGCATCGCTGCCGGGGCCCGTTTGGTTTGAGGCTTCTGATGTTTACCAGAAGAAGTCGTGGATCACATCGGCCACTTCGCCGGTGTAGATATCGACCAGCACCGCATCGTCGTAGTAGCGGACCCAGCGATAGGGGCCGTACACGTCTGGCAGGCGGTAATAAGCCGGATCGGCGATCCAGTAATCTTCACCAAAGAACAGCGCATCGAGGAAGAACCCGACGCTCAGCCGCTGGTACGAATAGCCGCGATAGGGGGCATAGTACGACCCAACCTGGAAATAGCTGGGGTAGTGGCTGCGGTACGAGAACCAGTCATAGCGGTTGTTATAACGCCAGTTGTAGTTCCAGCTGTTGTAGCTGCTGCCCCAGGTCCAGCCCCAGTGGTTGTTCCAGCCGGACCAGTTGCGGTGGCGAGAGCGATCCCAGTGCCTCGACCAGTTGTGGCCCCGCCAATAGTCGCGGTTGCCGCCATAGTTGCTCCAGCCGTGGCGTTGGCGCCATTCATTGCGGTCACGGTCGCTATAACGGCTGCGATCGCCGTTATGCTTGCGCACATTGTCGGCCCAGGTCCGGCCCCGGTCGCTGCTGCGGCGATCATCGCCGTTCCAGTTTCGACTGCCATCGCGCTGACGCAACGTTGCATCGCTGCGTTGTTCGGTCCGCGCGCCGCTGTTCCAGTTGCCCTGCCGGTTCGAACGATCACGGTACTCATTTTCCCTCAGCTCCGGGCGTTCTGCGCGTTCCGGGCGCTGAGACCGGCTGCGCCAGTCACCGCCAGAGGCCTGACGCTGTTGCTGCGGGGCAGCTGCTGCTTGACCCTGACCCTGACC
>JAGNTK010000160.1 GCA_017987575.1 Novosphingobium sp.
CGGCTGGAAGATGTGCTGGGCAATCTGGCCGGGGTGCAGCAATTTCGCCGTTCGGACAGTCGTTCGGCCAATCCGACCGCGCAAGGTGTGACACTGCGCGGACTGGGGGGCAATGCTTCCAGTCGGACACTGGTGGTGCTCGATGGGGTGCCGGTGACCGATCCGTTTTTTGGCCACGTGCCGTTTTCGGCGCTGCCGTGGGAGCGGCTTTCGCGGCTCACGGTGATCCGGGGCGGCGGGATCGGTGCGTTTGGGGCAGGCGCGGTCGCGGGGACGCTCGACATGGTCAGCGCCTATCCCCAAGATCTGCCGCTGGCTGAGGGCGCGGCGGCGGTGAACGACCGGGGCGATAGCGAGCTGTCCGCTTCGTTCAATCCGCGGCTCGGCCAAGGTTACGCGGTGATCAGTGGGCGCTGGGACCGGGGGCAGGGTTTCTGGACCACGCCACTGGCGCAGCGCGTCCCCGCCAGTTCGCGGGCGCGGTTCGATGGCTGGTCCACCTCGCTTCGAGCAGTTGTGCCGGTGGCCCCCGATCTGGAACTGCAGACCAAGGTGCTGGCCTATGATGATCGCCGCACGCTGCGCTTTGCCGGGGCAGACAGCACGCAAAGCGGACAGGATGCCTCGCTCCGTTTGGTCGGGCGGGGGGACTGGCAGTTCGATCTGCTGGGCTATGTTCAGGCGCGCGATTTCAGCAATGTGGTGATTTCCTCAACCAGCTATCGCAAGACGCTCGATCAGCGGACCACGCCGTCGACTGGCCTCGGCGGTAAGCTCGAACTGCGCCCGCCGGTGGATCAGGATCATTCGCTGCGGCTGGGGATCGACTGGCGCCGGGCCAGCGGCGAGATGTTCGAGACCGCGTTCAACGGTGGGACCGGTGCGGTTACCGCACATCGCCGTGCGGGCGGCTCCAACGACGATCTGGGGTTTTACCTTGAGCATGACCGGCAAATTGGCCCTTTGCGGCTGACCGGATCGGCGCGACTGGATCGCTGGTCGGTTAGCGGGGGGCATTTTGAGCAGCGCGATGCCGCAGGCCTAGTGACCATCAATACCCGGTTTGCGGATCGGTCCGGCTGGGACCTGTCGCTACGCGGAGGGGTACTGGTCGACGCGGCACCAGGGCTGACTTTGCGCGGATCAATCTACAACGGCCTGCGCCAGCCGACGCTGAATGAACTTTACAGGCCCTTCGTGGTCTTCCCGGTCACCACCCGCGCCAATGCTGCGCTCGAAAACGAGGCGCTGTTCGGGTTTGAGGCCGGGTTCGATCTGGCGCTTGGCAACTTTGAATTGCAGGGCACTGCCTTTGACAACCGCGTCGATGGCGCCATCGCCAATGTCACGATCGGGCCGAACCTGCGGGAGCGGCGCAATGTTGATGCCGTTCATTCGCGCGGGATCGAGCTGGTTGGCAAGGCCACCGTGGGCCGGATTTCATGGGATGGGTCGCTCTCGCTGCTTGATGCGCAGGTTGAAGGAAGCGGGGCTTCGTTTGCACTTGATGGCAAGCGTCCGGCGCAGGTGCCGGTGTTCGCGATGAGCACGACGCTGTCTTGGCGTCCGGCTGAAGGCTGGTTGCTTTCCGCCACGCTGCGCCACAGTTCCTCGCAGTTCGAGGATGATCTGGAGACTGATCGGCTGCCCGCTCAGACCACGCTCGATGCCATCGCGACGGTTCCGCTGACGCCGCGGGTTTCGTTGCTCTTCCGGGCCGAGAATTTGACCGGCGAGACCATCATCACCCGCAACCAGGCCGGTTCGATCGACCTTGGCACGCCGCGCACCGTCTGGGCCGGATTGCGCATTTCCATCGGCCGCTGACTCGCTTAAGGTGGCGCAAAGCAACCGAAGCGGAGAGTTCGTCATGGCCACCCAGATCAGCAGTCATCATCGCAGCCTTGATTGCAGCGAGGCGGAATGGGCGGCGCGGCTGGAACTGGCGGCGTGTTACCGAATCTTCGACCATCTCGGCTGGTCCGAATCGGTCTATAACCACATCTCGGTCAAGGTTCCGGGCGAGGAAGGCGCGTTCCTGATCAACCCCTATGGACTGCTGTACAACGAGGTTTGCGCCTCCAATCTGGTCAAGATCGATATCGAGGGCAACACGCTCGACGGCAGCCCCTATCCGGTTAACAAGGCCGGGTTTACCCAGCACGGCTATTTTCATGCCAATGTGCCATGGGCCCATGCGATCTGCCACAGCCATACTACCGCGACGATGGCGGTGTGCAGCATGGAAGGCGGGCTGCAGCCGGTTAATTTCTATGCCTGCAACTTTTCGGGGCGACTGGCTTACCACGATTTCGAAGGGATCACCGTTCGCGCCGAAGAGGCTGAGCGACTGCTTGCCAATCTGGGTGACAAGCGCATTCTGATGCTCAAGAACCACGGCCCGGTTATCCTTGGTCGTTCGATCCCCGAGATATTCATCACCCATTGGTCACTTCAGCGCGCTTGCGAAGTTCAGCTGGCGACCATGGCAGCAGGCAAGCCGATTGTAGTGCCTGACGAGGTGGTGGCAGTGCATCTGCGCGACCTGCACGAAGCCTCGATCCCCGGAACGCTGCCCGGTGCAACTGACTTTGCCGCCTGGACCCGCCAGATCGACAAGATCGACCGCAGCTGGCGCGATTAGGCTGGGATGAGTCTGTGCCGCGCCTGACCGTCAACAACCGCCCGGTTGAGTTCAAACTCGATACCCAGACGCCCTTGCTCTGGGCGCTGCGCGATGCTGCCAATCTGACCGGGACCAAATATGGTTGCGGCAATGGCGATTGCGGCGCCTGTATGGTGCTGATCGATGGGGAAGCACTGCGCAGCTGTCTGGTGACCTTGGCTGAGGTCGAAGGGCGCTCGGTTACCACGATTGAGGGCCTGTCGGCCGATCGCTCGCATCCCGTGCAGCAGGCGCTGGTGGCCGAGCAGGCGATCCAGTGCGGGTTCTGCACCCCGGGCATCGCCATTGCAGCGGCGGCGCTGCTGGCCCGCAATGCCGATCCGACCGCCGAAGACATTGCCGCTGCGGTGCCCAACCTGTGCCGCTGCGGGGTTTATCCCCGGTTGGTCCGCGCGATCCAGCGGGCAGGCCGGGTGGCGCGCCGGATCGAGACGATCAGCGCCGCGCCCGCGCCCGGGATCACACCCGAGGATGCGGCAAGGGCCGTCCCGGCAATCAAGGCAAACTAGAATTTCACCCGCAGCGTGGCTTTCGCGCTGAGCGGCTTGCCGACCGAGATGTTGTTGTCGGTATGGGCGGCAGGGAAGTAGTCGGTGTCGGTCAGGTTCTCGACATTGAGCTGTAGCGTCACCGCATCGCTGATGTCGTAATAGGCTGCGGCATCGATCCGCGTGAACGCTGGCAAACGCACGGCATTGCTGATCGTAGTCCAGGTGCTTGATTGGTGAACTACCCCCAATCCCAGCCCCAAGCGTGGGGTGAAGTTATAGCGGGCCCAGGCCGAAGCCTGATGGCGCGGCAATTGCGCAAGCTTGCGTCCAGCAGGGGCCGCGCTGGTGGTGGATCGAATCTCGCCATCCTGCAGGGCGTAGCCGAGCGACAGGTCCAGCCCATCGGTGAGGCGCCCAACCAGCGAGAACTCCATGCCTTCGGCGCGGCTCGATCCGCTTAGCACGGTGTTGCCAGATATCGGATCGGTGGCACGGGTGTTGTTGCGATCAAGCCGGAAAACCGCCGTGGTGAAGGCCAACGAGGGGGTAATGTCCCATTTAATCCCGAATTCAAGGTTGCGGAATTCTTCGGGTGCCAAGGCTGCGGAAGTAGCGTCGAGCACTGTGAACTGATCGCCCGACTGCGGCAGAAAGCTTTTAGCGTAGCTGGCATAGACCGAAATATTCTCGCGCGGTTTCAGGATGAGGCCGATCCGCGGTGACCACTTGCCGTCGCTGCGCTGCCCGGAAAAGCCGCTGACCAAATTGACCGAACTGATGCTGAAATGGTCATAGCGCAATCCGCCAACCAGCTTGACGTGTTCGCCAATGTCGATTTGGTCCTGCGCATAGACCGACCAGAACGAAGCGTTCGATTGGCTGGCGCTGGTCACAGTCGGAAAGGTCACGGGCGGGACGGTTATCGTTTCTGCCAAAGTGACGGTTGAGCCAGACGCGAAAACAGCGTTGTTGCGGGCGTTGGACGTATCCTGATCTCCAGCCTCAAACCCTATCAGCAGAGTGTGGCCGATCCCGCCAGTATCGCCCTTCCAGATCAGGTTACCTTGACCGATCAGGTTCGTCCGGT
>JAGNTK010000043.1 GCA_017987575.1 Novosphingobium sp.
CGAAGGACTGACCATGCCGATCTATCAGGCGCCGACTCGCGACACCCGGTTTTTGATCAACGAAGTGATCAAGCTGGACAGCTATCGCAACCTGCCTGGCTTCGAAGATGCCACCGCTGATATGATCGACGCGGTGATCGAGGAATGCGGCCGGTTCAACTCCGAAGTTCTGGCACCGCTTAACCAATCGGGTGATCAGCAAGGCTGCACTCGCCATGCCGATGGTTCAGTGACCACGCCAGAGGGGTTCAAACAGGCCTATGACCTGTTCCGCGAGGCCGGCTGGGGTACGCTCGCCGCGCCGAAGGAATGGGGCGGGCAGGGTCTACCGCACGTGCTGGGGTTCATGGCTGAGGAGTACCTCGCCTCGGCCAACATGTCGTTCATGATGTATCCTGGGCTGACCGCGGGGGCGATCAATGCGCTGCTCGCCAAGGGCAGTCCAGAGCAGCAAGCGTTGTATCTGCCCAAGATGATCGCGGGCGAATGGCTCGGCACGATGAACCTGACCGAGCCGCATTGCGGCACCGATCTGGGTCTGATCCGAACCCGCGCGGTGCCTACAGCCGATGGATCATACAGCATCACAGGAACCAAGATCTTTATCTCGGCGGGTGAGCATGACCTGACCGAAAACATCATCCATCTGGTGCTGGCCAAGACGCCTGACGCGCCGGAAAGCAGCAAGGGCATCTCGCTGTTCATCGTGCCCAAGGTGCTGTTGAACGCCGATGGCTCGCTGGGCGCACGCAACGCGGTCTCGTGCGGCAGCCTCGAGCACAAGATGGGGATCAAGGCCAACGCCACTGCTGTGATGAACTACGACGGCGCGCAGGGCTGGATGGTCGGTGAGGAAAACAAGGGCCTCGCCGCGATGTTCATCATGATGAACGCCGCGCGTCTTGGCGTGGGCATTCAAGGGCTGGCGCTAGCCGAAGTGGCCTATCAGAATGCCGTGAAATATGCTGGGGAGCGCCGTCAGGGCCGCGCGCTGACCGGGGCGGCTGAACCGGCGGAAAAGGCTGACACGCTGTTCGTCCATGCCGACGTGCGCCGGATGCTGATGGACGCCAAGGCCTTTACCGAAGGGATGCGCGCGTTCTCCACCTGGAGCGCGTTGCAGGTTGATCTCAGCCACAAGGCGGCGGATGAAACCGAGCGGCAGGCGGCGGACGATCTGATCAGCCTGCTGACCCCGGTGCTGAAGGGTTATGGCACCGACAAGGGCTTTGAGACCTGCGTTGAGATGCAGCAGGTATTCGGTGGGCACGGTTACATCGAGGAATGGGGGATGAGCCAGTTCGTCCGCGATGCCCGGATTGCCCAGATTTACGAAGGCACCAATGGCATTCAGGCGATGGATCTGGTCGGGCGTAAGCTCGCGCAGAACGGCGGCCGCGCAGTGCAGGCGTTCTTTGCGCTGGTCGATGCCGAATGCGCTGCGGCCAAGGCCAAGCCGGAGCTGGCGGCACTGGCCGGGCAGGTCGAAGGCGCCAATGCCGAACTGAAAGCCGCAACGATGTGGCTGATGCAGAACGGCATGATGAACCCCAACAACGCTGGGGCCGGGGCCCACCACTATATGCACATCATGGGGATCGTCTCGCTCGGCCTGATGTGGCTGAAGATGGCCGAAGTGGCGCTGGAGAAGCTGACTAGCGGTGGGGCCGAGGACAAGGCGTTTTACGAGGCCAAGCTGGTCACCGCGCGCTATTTCGGCGAACGGTTCACGCCCGATGCAACGTCGCTGCGGACCAAGCTAGCGGCAGGCTGCGAGGCGATGATGGCACTGCCGGCTGAGGCTTTTGCGCGGGGGTGATTGTCACTCGGGTGATTGCTGGGCCGTCAAACCTTCACGGTGACGGCCCCAGACCCAGCCAGTGGCTCCACCGCCAAACGCGCCTAAAACGGACAGTGTAGCAATGCTGTTCTCTTCATCAGCTAGAAACATCCAGATCAGGAATGGCAGCGTGCCGAACACCAAACCGGCAACTACGTAGTGTTCGCCGCGCTCTTTGCCGATCCTTGATAAGACAGCGGTGAGCGGCAGGCCCAACAGAAGGCTGGCGGCAAACACGCAGGGCACAGCAACGATAAGCGGCGCGAACATCATACTGAGCCCGTTTAGCTGCCCGTCGTCAAAGACCATCAGTAACCCGAGTGGAACTGTAAACAACAACCCCGGTGAGGCGGCAGCAAGACTACCGGTGGCCACCGCCTTAACGAATGCGACCACGCCTGAATGCAAGCCGTCGACCATCACCCCAGCACCTCTTCCAGCATCAACAGCATTGCCGCCCAGCTATGGCGGTCGGCGCTGGCGTTATAGGCAATCGCGCCGGTCATCGGGGATGGGTTGGGGTTGGTGAAACCGTGCGGCACACCTGAATAGCTGTGGAAATGCCAATCGGCCTGCACCGCATCCATTTCCTCCCAGAAGGCCATGACATGGCTGCGCGGGACCAGCGTATCGGCATCTCCATGGCAGACCAGGATGCGCGGGCGGATCGGGCGGTCGGCGGGCTGGGGGGTTTCCAGAATTCCATGAAAGCTCGCGACCATCGCCAAATCGGCATCGGCGCGGGCCAGTTCGAGCACGGCTTGGCCGCCCATGCAAAAGCCAATCGCGGCTTGGCGCAGGCCGGGTGCCAGTTCCGCCATGGCTGATAGCGCCGCAAACAGGCGGTCCCGATAGACTGTATCGGCCCGGGTTTGCTCGGCTGCCACGCTGGCCTCGCTGAAGTCCTGCGGCAATCGGCCATAGAAATCAGCAACGAAGGCCAGATAGCCGGCCTCGGCCAAGGCCAGCGCCTTGGCCTCGACAAACGGCGTGATGTTCATGATCGTCGGGAACACTGCGATCGCCGCACGGGGCGTTCCTGCGGGGCGGGCGAGCCAACCGGTCAGCGCGGTGCCGCGGTCGGTGTAGGGAACTTGTTCGAGGTTCATTCGCCTATATTGACCCATCCACCTTCACCGTCACCCTGAACTTGTTTCAGGGTCCATTTTGCGTTTGACCCCGGTCTTGAAACCGCAGGCGGTATCGCGGGCATAGAGCAAAAACTGATGCCACCGGAGATGCGGCACGATGGACCCTGAAACAAGTTCAGGGTGACGGAGTGATTTGACCGGTCGATCTGCCTGCTTCATTCCGGCAGGAAATCCGGTACCGACAGATACCGTTCGCCGGTATCATAGTTGAAGCCCAGCACCCGCGATCCGGCAGGCAGGTCTTTCAGCTTTTGTGCAATCGCGGCCAGCGTTGCACCGGAACTGATCCCGACCAGCATACCTTCCTTGGTGGCACATTGCCGCGCCATTTCCTTGGCATCGGCCGGATCAACCTGAATCGCGCCATCAATTGCCTGGGTGTGGAGGTTGGCCGGAATGAACCCGGCGCCAATGCCCTGGATCGGGTGCGGGGCAGGCTGGCCGCCCGAGATGACCGGCGAGAGCGTCGGCTCAACCGCATAGGCCTTCATCGCGGGCCACTTGGTCTTGAGGAATTCCGCGCAGCCAGTCAGGTGCCCGCCGGTGCCAACCCCGGTGATCAGCGCATCGATCGGGCTGTCCTTGAAGTCTTCGTAGATTTCGACTGCGGTGGTGCGAACGTGAACAGCGATGTTGGCTCGATTTTCAAACTGCTGCGGCATCCACGATCCGGGCATGCTGGCTATCAGTTCGTGCGCGCGTTCGATTGCGCCCTTCATGCCTTTTTCACGCGGTGTCAGATCGAAGGTTGCGCCATAGGCGAGCATCAGTCGGCGGCGTTCGATCGACATCGATTCGGGCATCACCAACACTAGCATATAGCCCTTGACCGCTGCCGCCATGGCGAGGCCGATCCCGGTGTTGCCGCTGGTCGGCTCAACAATTGTGCCGCCGGGTTTCAGGCTGCCATCGGCTTCGGCTGCTTCGATCATGGCAAGGCCGATGCGGTCCTTGATCGAGCCGCCCGGATTGGCCCGCTCTGCCTTGATCCAGACCTCATGGTCGGGGAACAGCCGGGAAAGGCGAACGTGCGGGGTGTTGCCGATTGTGGCGAGGATCGAGTCAGCCTTCATGGAACAGGTTCCTTCTGTCGATAGTGCGGGGCGAACGTCTTGGCCCGTTTGAGCTCGGGGAAGATGACGGCCCAGATTCCGGTGACCAGAATAGCCCCCATGCCGCCCAGTGCAACTGCCGCAACTGGTCCCAGCAAGGCCGCTGCCAGTCCCGATTGCATTTCGCCCAGTTCGTTCGAGGCCGAAATCGCAAGCCCCGAGATCGAGGAGACGCGCCCGCGCATTTCGTCGGGCGTGTTGAGCTGGACCAAGGTGTTGCGGATGAACACGGAAACTGAATCGGCCCCGCCAAGCAAGGCGAGCATGCCAAGCGAAAGCGGGAAGCTGGTCGATAGCCCGAAGATGGTTGTAGCAAGGCCAAATGCGGCCACGGCCCACAGCATCTTGGCTCCGACGTTCTTGGTGATCGGGCGGAAACCAAGCCAGATCGCCACGACCATCGCACCAGCCGCCGGGGCTGCGCGGAGCAGACCAAGTCCTTCGGAACCGACATTCAGCACATCATAGGCGAAAGCCGGCAGCATCGCGGTCGCGCCGCCCAGCAGGACAGCGAAGAGATCGAGTGAGACACAGCCCAGCAGAAAGCGCTCTCGCCAAACGAACTTTGCGCCATCGGCCATCAGCTTGAGCGGCGGTTCCTTGGCGGCGGCGGGCGGGGCGCGGTGGTGAATGGCGAGCAGCGTTGCCACGGCCAACAGCAGCATGGCCGAGGCATACCAATAGGGCAGTGAAGGGTGCGCAGCGAGCAAGAAGCCGCCCGCCGCCGGGCCAATCACCGCGGCGGATTGCCAGGCAATAGAACTGGTTGCTATCGCCTTGGGTAGAAGGTCCGGCGGCACTACATTAGGTGTGATTGCGCTGATCGCCGGGCCGATAAAGACCCGCGCCGCACCATAGCAGGCAGCGAGACCGAACAGCAGCGGAAGCGAGACGAAGCCCCAGGTATTGGCCGCAGCCAGCGCCAAGCCGATCAGGAGATCGACCGCCGTTGCGATGGCACCCAGATGGCGGCGATCCATTCGGTCCGCCAGAACACCAGCAACCGGGGTCAGCAGCATGAAGGGGAGGAATTGCACCAGCCCCAGCATGCCGAGCAGGAACGCGGCCTCTTTGGGGCCCATGCCGTAATCGGTACGGGCTATCTGATAGACCTGTGCGCCCATCACAACGACCATGGCAGTTGTTGCAGCGGTCGAAATAAACCGGGCGAGCCAGATCAGGCGGTAATCGCGAACTTGAAGCGGATGGGTCGGGCTGCTCACTCGTCAGCCATGGCAGCGCCTCCGGCGCTTGCCAAGCAGTCAGATGCTATTCTGCCTGAAACTGCCGCTTTAGCGGCTGCGGCGCAGACGCGGATTGGGTTGGATCGTGTCGATCATCCGCATGAAATCTTCAAGCCGGATGATCCGTTCGAACTGAAACCCGGCGCGGCCTTCGGCAGCCCAGATCAGGTGAGCTTCGATCCGGCCAACTTCGGGCAGTCGGATCGTTACGCGTTCGCCGCGCTGCATGTCCAGTTCGCCAGACACCATAAATCCGTGAGCCGAAAGGTTTATAACGTGCAAATGCACATCACCCAGGCGGCGGTGTTCACCGATCACCTTGTGGTCGACCGGGTGCCGCGCCGCGCGGCGCAGGTCGGTTACCGTCAATTGTGCTCCTGCGCCCATGCTTGTCGCACGCCTCCTGGATTTGTTCTCAGCAGAGAGCGTTATCCGGGAGAAAGGCAAAGATTGGGTAAATCCGGCAGTTTCTTGCCGTTAACCACAGTGTCAGAGCGGACGCAGGATCCCGTGTTTCTTCTTGCCTGATGAAATGCGCAGCTCGTTTTGTGCTGAAATATGAAACGCTTCGTCGCTGATGGAAACGCCATCGAGCCGCGCACCGCCCCCGGCTATGAGCCGCTTTGCTTCGCCCTTGCTGGCTGCGAAACCAATCCCGACTAGCGCATCGACGATCCCGATCCCCACCGCCGGGATCGCAAATACCGGCAAATCGGCTCCGAGTCCGCCGCCCGTAAAGGTTGCCGAGGCGGTGGATTCGGCAGCCTTTGCCGCATCATCGCCGCGGCACAGCCGGGTCACTTCGTTGGCCAGTACGACCTTCGCGGCGTTGATCTCGCTTCCTTCGAGTGCTTCGAGTTGGGCGATTTCATCCAGCGGCAGGTCGGTGAACAGCCGCAGGAACTTGCCGACATCGCGGTCATCGCTGTTGCGCCAGTACTGCCAGAAGTCATAGGCGGGCAGAGCATCTTCGTTGAGCCAGACCGCACCCGCCGCCGTCTTGCCCATCTTGGCGCCGTCGGCCGTGGTCAACAACGGGGTGGTGACCCCGAACAGCTCCTTGCCTTCCATCCGCCGGGTCAGTTCGATCCCGTTGATGATGTTGCCCCACTGGTCCGACCCGCCCATTTGCAAGCGGCAGCCGTGACGCAGCGCCAGTTCGCGGAAATCGTAGGCCTGCAGGATCATGTAATTGAATTCGAGGAAGGTCAGCGGCTGTTCGCGGTCAAGCCGCAACTTGACCGAATCGAAGCTGAGCATCCGGTTGATGGTGAAATGCGGGCCGACTTCACGCAGCAACTCAACATAGCCCAGCGCGCTAAGCCACTCGTCATTGTTGACCATGATTGCGTCTGTAGGGCCGTCGCCAAAGGTCAGCAGCTTTTCGAACACCGTGCGGATCGAGGCGATATTAGCGTCGATCTTTTCCGAGGTGAGCAACTGGCGGCTTTCATCCTTGCCCGAAGGATCGCCAATCTTGGTGGTCCCGCCGCCCATAACCACGATCGGCTTGTGCCCGGCCTGCTGCAGCCGGCGCAGCAGCATGATCTGGACCAGCGATCCGACATGGAGCGATGGCGCGGTGGCATCGAAGCCGATATAGCCCGGCACGATCTGCTTCGCGGCGAGGGCATCGAGCCCCTCGGCATCGGTCATCTGGTGGACATAGCCACGCTCATCGAGCAGGCGGAGCAGGGTTGAGTTGTAAGTCATGGTGGGGCGGCGGTTAGCACGCCTCGTTATCCAATCAAACCCGTCCATGCTGAGCTTGTCGAAGCATTGTCCTTCTTTTAGCGTCGGGCAATGAGCTTCTGGGCCTATATGCTGCATTGCCGGGGTGGCAATTTCTACGTCGGGCACACCGATGACATCGACAGGCGGATCGGGGAACACAAATCGGGATTGGTTCCGGGTTTTACCGCAGATCATCAACCCGTTGAGCTGGTCTGGTCAGATCAGTTCACCAGCCGCGATGACGCCAAAGCAGCGGAACGTAAGCTTAAGGGTTGGTCGCGAGCCAAGAAGCTGGCACTGATCCGCGGCGATTGGGATCGGATATCAGCCTTGGCCAAAAAGAAGGACAGTGCTTCGACAAGCTCAGCATGGACGGGCAAGGGGGAATACGAATCGCCAAAGACCGTCCGTCCTGAGCTTGTCGAAGCACTGTCCTTTGCTTTGCTTCCTCACCCCGCAGCGCGACCATCGCAGGTCAGCGCTGTTGATGTTCGAATCTGGATGACCGATCCCAGCGAAATGCTGATTGAGTATATTGTTGAGGGCGCGCAATCCTTGGTGCTTCCCGCTTGGGCCCCTCCGGTTCGCAGAGATGAACTATGGCGTACTACATGCTTTGAGCTATTTCTGATGGCCAAGGATGGTCGCTATTTTGAGTTCAATCTCTCGCCATCGTGCGAATGGGCGGTCTATGCGTTCGATTCTTATCGTAGCGGAATGACCGCGCTTGCGGTGGGTGTTGTTCCTGAAATCGTCTTCAAAAACGCCGGTGACAGCTTCTCACTCGAGGTGGACATCGATCTGGGGCAATTGCCTCCGGGGCAAATGACAATGGCCCTCTCCGCAGTGATTGAGGAACTTGACGGCACCAAAAGCTATTGGGCGCTCGCCCATCCGCCCGGCAAGCCCGATTTCCACCATCCCACTTGCTTTGCTGCGACGCTTCCGGCACCTGAAATGCCATGAAATTCGGCATCGATCGCCTGCTGGCGGACCCCGCACTAATCAACCAACTCAAGGGCCGCCGGGTGGCCCTAGTGGCGCACCCCGCCAGCGTGACCGAGGACCTCACCCATTCGCTCGACGCGTTGATCGCGGCCGGCGTTAATGTGACCTCCGCCTTTGGCCCGCAGCACGGGCTGAAGGGGGACAAACAGGACAATATGGTTGAGACCGAGGATGAGGTTGATCCCATCTACGGCATCCCGGTGTTCAGCCTCTATGGCGAGGTTCGCCGCCCCAGCGGGCAGATGATGAGCACGGCCGACGTGTTCCTGTTCGATCTGCAAGACCTCGGCTGCCGGATCTACACCTTCGTCACCACGCTGCTCTACCTACTGGAAGCGGCATCTGGGACGGGTAAGGAAGTGTGGGTGCTCGACCGGCCCAATCCGGCGGGGCGGCCGGTTGAGGGCACGCTGCTGGTCCCGGGGCAGGAGAGCTTCGTTGGCGCCGGGCCCATGCCGATGCGCCACGGGCTGACCTTGGGAGAAATGGGCCAGTGGTTCATCGCCGAGAACGATCTCGACGTGCAGTACCGGGTTGTCACGATGGAAGGCTGGGAGCCTGAAGGCCCCGGCTTTGGCTGGCCCGAAAGCCGGATTTGGATCAACCCCAGCCCCAATGCCGCAAACGTCAACATGGCCCGTGCCTATGCCGGAACGGTGATGCTCGAAGGCGCGACGCTGAGCGAGGGGCGGGGGACCACACGGCCTTTGGAAGTCCTGTTCGGAGCCCCGGATATTGATGCCAAGGCTGTGCTGGCCGAAATGCAGCGCTTCGCACCACATTGGCTGGCGGGCTGCGCAATCCGCGAATGCTGGTTCACACCAACGTTTCACAAACACGCCGGTGAATTGTGCAACGGCCTAATGATCCATGCCGAAGGCCGGTTCTACGATCACGCCGCATTCCGGCCCTGGCGCTTGCAGGCACTGGCCTTCAAGGCGGTCCGGCGGCTTTACCCCGACTATGACCTATGGCGCGATTTTCCCTATGAGTACGAGTTTGAACGGCTGGCGATTGACGTGATCAACGGCGGCCCGGCCTTGCGCGAATGGGCTGATGATCCAACTGCCACTGCTGCCGACCTGGAGGCTTTGGCCGGTGCCGACGAGGCGGTCTGGCGCGATGCAGCTCGGCCGTTTCTGCTTTACTGAGAAGATACCAACAAAAACACACGGGAGCGGACATGAACGGGAAAGTGGATAGCATCGGCAGATTGGATCGACCAACCAAGGTCATGCTGGTGACCTTGTTGGTGGTCTATGTTTTCAACTTTCTGGATCGCCAGATCGTCAACATTCTGGCCGAACCGATTGCCCGTGATCTCGACCTTTCAGACACGCAAGTTGGCCTGATGACCGGACTGGCCTTCGCGGTATTCTATACCTTCCTTGGCCTGCCGCTCGCGCGCTATGCAGACAAGCATACCACCAATCGCGGCAAGCTGATCTCGGTAGCGCTGGCGACCTGGTCACTGATGACGGTGTTGTGCGGACTGGCGCAGAATTTCGGACAACTGCTTCTTGCCCGGATCGGCGTCGGAGTAGGCGAAGCCGGTTGCACTCCGGCTGCGCATTCATTGATCGCGGATAAAGTCGCGCCGGAAAAGCGCCCAGGGGCCATGGCGTTTTATGCGCTGGGAATTCCGATCGGTTCGCTGTTGGGCATGGTGATCGGTGGGCAGCTGGCTGACACGCTGGGCTGGCGCAAGGCATTCATGATCGTCGGGTTGCCGGGCGTGGTCCTGGCGGTTGTCGTCTGGCTATTAATCAAGGATCAAGATCGCCCGATCCGGTCTGAGACGCAATCGGTTGCTGGCCAATCGATTAGAGCGGCGATGGTATCGTCCACCAAGCAGATCCTGGCGTCTGTGAAGGAGCTGATGCAGCTCAAAGCCTATGTGCTGATGCTGCTGGCGGCGTCCGCCTGTTCTTTCCTGTCCTATGGCAAGGGCACCTGGACGACGATCTTCTTCCAACGCACCCACGAGCTCTCACCGGGAGAAGTCGGTTTCTGGTTTGGTGTCGGGGGCGGTATCGCCGGGATCTTTGGTACCTGGCTGGGTGGCTGGCTCGCCAACCGTTACGGCAGCATCGACCGGCGCCATGTGGTGACCGCGCCGGCAATCGGGATGGCCCTGGCGGTGCCGCTAGCGATTCTTGCCTTCATGCAGAGTGATTGGCGAATTGCACTGGCCTTGCTGATGGTTCCGACCGTTTTGAATTCGCTCTATTACGGCCCGGTTTTCTCATCGGTGCAAGGTCTGGTCCCGCTGCATCAGCGCGCCATGGCCAGTGCCCTGTTGCTGTTCGGGCAGAACCTGATCGGTCTGGGGCTGGGGCCACTGTTCTTCGGTATGCTGTCCGACTGGCTGCGGCCCGAATTCGGGACGGATTCGGTGCGCTACGTCTTGTATGGCGCTGCGTTGCTTGGTCTCGTTCCGGCAGCCTTGTTCTGGTACTTGCGCCCGCAACTTCATGCCGAGCTAGACAAGCACGTTTAGCCGAGCAGCGCCGGATCCCCGATCAGATAGCTGGTCATCGACATCGCCCCGTCAATGGTGTCGTTGAATGCGCCAACTCCATCACCCGGCAGCCGTGCGCCTACCGTATACAGCAGCGGCAGGTAGTGTTCGGCGCTGTTGATCGCGAGAGCGGCGGCACGATCGTCCGCTGCGAATGTGGTGAGCGCAGTGTGATCATCGGTTTCAACCGCACGAGTAATCCGCTGCTGGAACTCCACCGCCCATTCCGGGCGCGTGCCCTGACTGCGGAAATATTCACGCAGATTGTGAACCACATTACCGCTGGAAACCAGCAACACGCCTTCATCGCGCAGTGGGGCAAGTTTGGCGGCAACGGTCAGGTGCTGGTCGGCCGTCAGCGCTCGGTTGAGACTCAGCTGGATCATCGGGACGTCGGCGGCGGGATACATCGGCTGGACCACGCCCCATGATCCATGATCGAAACCCCTGCTTTCATCGCGGCGAACGGCAACTTCACCCAGCAATGACGCCACGCGCTCGACCAGTTCGGGCGAACCTGGGGCAGGGTACTGCACCGCGAACAACGCGTCAGGAAAGCCGCCAAAATCATGGATCGTGCGCGGAGAAACGCCACCTGTGAGGTGGATTGCTTCGCGCGTCTCCCAGTGCGCAGAAACGACCAGCATCGCCTTTGGCCTGGGCAGAACCTGCCCAAGCCGCTGCCAGGATCGGCGTTCCGGCACATCGGATATCGCGTTCATTGGCGATCCGTGGCCAAGGAACAGGGCTGGCATGCGAGTGTTGGTCATGTCCCCTATTTGAACCGGTTTACCGCCGGTTCAAGCAAAGGAAATGTTTGGCCGGGTCAATGCTTCTTGCGCGTCAGCTCGCGCATGGCATCGTCGAGCCCGCCCAATGTCAGCGGGAACATCGATCCGCCGACCAGCTCTTTGATCATCTTGGTCGACTGTGAGTAGGACCACTGTTTTTCCGGCACCGGGTTGATCCACACCGTCGCCGGGTAAACGTGCGCGACGCGTTTCAGCCACTCGGTCCCGGCTTCCTCGTTGAAATGTTCAACCGAACCGCCCGGATGGGTGATTTCGTACGGGCTCATCGCCGCATCGCCGACGAACACCACCTTATAGTCGTGGCCGTACTTGTGGAGAATGTCCCAGGTGTTGGTCCGGTCCGACCAGCGCCGCTTGTTGTCCTTCCACACGCCTTCGTAGAGGCAGTTGTGGAAGTAGAAGAATTCCAGGTTCTTAAATTCCGTGGTGGCGGCGCTGAACAGCTCTTCGACCAGCTTGATGAACGGGTCCATTGATCCGCCGACGTCAAGGAACAACAGCAATTTGACGGCATTGTGCCGTTCGGGCCGCATCTTGATGTCAAGCCAGCCTTGGCGCGCGGTGCCTTCGATGGTAGCATCCAGATCGAGTTCGTCGGCATTGCCTTCGCGGGCGAACCTGCGCAGCCGGCGCAGCGCAATCTTGATATTGCGGGTGCCAAGCTCGCGGGTGTTGTCGAGGTTCTGGAATTCGCGCTTTTCCCATACCTTGAGCGCGCGCTTATGCTTGGATTCGCCGCCGACGCGGACGCCTTCGGGATTATAGCCGCTGTTACCGAATGGCGATGTGCCGCCGGTGCCAACCCACTTGTTGCCGCCTTCGTGGCGCTTTTGCTGTTCCTCGATCCGCTTTTTGAGCGTCTCCATGATCTCTTCCCACGATCCCAGCTTTTCGATCGCAGCCATTTCCTCTGGCGTCAGGAACTTCTCGGCGACAGCCTTCAGCCAGTCTTCCGGGATATCGACTTGATCCTGGCCATAGTTGGTCAGCAGTCCCTTGAAGACCTTGTTGAACACTTGGTCGAACCGGTCGAGCAGGCCTTCATCCTTCACGAACACGGCACGGCTGAGATAATAGAACGCCTCAGGCGTCTGCTCGATCACATCCTTGTCGAGCGCTTCGAGCAGCACCAGGTGCTCCTTGAAAGACGCCTTGATCCCGGCCGCGCGCAGCTCGTCGATGAAGTTGAAGAACACTTGTCCAGCCTGCGATCAGTTCTGCCGCCGCGCCATGAAGGCCAGCTTTTCGAACAGCATAACGTCCTGCTCGTTCTTGAGCAGCGCACCGTGGAGCGGCGGGATCGCCTTGGTTGGGTCTTTCTGCTGTAGCACGTCGAGCGGCATGTCTTCGTTCATCAGCAGCTTGAGCCAATCGAGCAGTTCGCTGGTGCTGGGTTTCTTCTTGAGGCCCGGGACATCACGGACTTCGTAGAAGATATCCATCGCCTTGCTGACCAAGGTTTTCTGAATGCCGGGGAAGTGGACGTCGATGATCGCCTGCATCGTGTCGCGATCGGGGAACTTGATATAGTGGAAGAAACAGCGGCGCAGGAACGCATCGGGCAGTTCCTTTTCGTTGTTGCTGGTAATCACCACGATCGGGCGTTCGACCGCCGCAATCCGCTCTTTGGTTTCATAGACATCGAAGCTCATCCGATCGAGCTCTTGCAGCAGGTCGTTCGGAAACTCGATATCGGCCTTGTCGATTTCGTCGATCAGCAGAACCGGCAGCTGCGGCGAGGTGAAGGCTTCCCACAGCTTACCCTTTTTGATGTAGTTGCCGATGTCATGAACCCGCTCGTCCCCCAGTTGGCCGTCGCGCAGGCGGGCAACCGCGTCATATTCATAGAGGCCCTGCTGGGCTTTCGTGGTGCTCTTGACGTTCCATTCGATCAGCGGTGCGTTAACGGCCTTGGCGATTTCATGCGCCAACACGGTCTTCCCGGTTCCAGGCTCTCCTTTGACCAACAAGGGCCGACGCAGCAGCACTGCGGCATTGACCGCAACCTTCAGATCGTCCGTGGCAACATAGTTGTTAGTGCCTTCGAAGCGCATGGAAACTCCCTGTCCGTTTAATCGTTCGGTTAAGCGGGATACGGGAGCAATTCTCGCCTGACAAGCGTGAAAGGAACATGCCGATACAAACGACAGTACGATGGAAACATGACGGGCGCCGCGATCAGGATCGCAACGCCCGTCTTAACCGTGCCTCATCGGAACAGCTTTTTTGCTGTTTCATTGCGCGACCCAAAGGGCTCGGATAGAATTCCAGACTAGACCCCAACTCCGATCAAGAATACAAACAATTTTGCATTTGGAGCAGGTCGAGCATGGCAGTCGTCGCAGAGGAAGTGCTGTTCGACTTGCTTTCGGAAGAATCCCGACGATGGCTCGCAAGTCAGGGCCAACGCCGGACTTACGAAGGTGGCAACCGTATCCACAGCCGTGGTGATGGCGATCCCACGATGGGAGTTGTTATCCAGGGCCAGGTTCGGCTCTTCCAGTTGCGACCCAACGGCACCCACACCTTCGTCAGCTTGGTCAAAGCCGGCGCGCATTACGGTGACATCCTGCTGTTTCGAGGAAAAGTACGAACGCATGATGCGTTGGCAATCGGACCGACTGTGGTGGACCACTACAATCCGGCGGCTTTCGCAAGATTATTGAGCAACACAGAGATCGTTCAGGCGCTTTACAAGATTACTGCGATCCGGTTGGGTCGTTCGATGGCCATGAGCGACGATCTGCGCGTGCTGCCGCGCGAAGTCCACCTCGCCAAAGTGCTGCTAAACCAATGGCGTCAGCGGGGGGATCGCGACTGGATCGTTTGCATACAGGAAGATCTGGCCGGGATGGTCGGGGTGACAACCATGACCCTGTCAAAAAGTCTGGCGCGCCTGCGCGACGAAGGCCTGATCGAAACGGGATACCGCAAGATCCGGCTGACCAACTCAGAGGTACTGAAGGCTTGGCTCAAGCGCAGACTAACCAAATAGCGGCGACAGCCCCCACACCGACGATCTAGCATGTCGGCGCGAGGGCTAGGCGATTATGCTATTCGCTCGGCGAGGGTTCGGGTTTGCCGATCGGGACTAGCCGCTTGAGCCGCAGCGCCCGCCAAAGATAGAACCCTCCGGCCGCGAGCAAGGCCCAAGGCAGGGCAAGGCCAAGCAGCAGCGTGACGAAAGCCAGAAGGCTCTTGACACTCGACCAGCTGGCCCCAGCCGCCTTGGAGAAGGTTCCCTTGCCGCTCAGAATGTCCTCGCTGGCATAGCCAAACACCACCGGTGTGGTGGCGATCGAGGCTTCCTTGGTCCTGCGGTCCTGCGCCTGTCCGCGCTGCTGTTCGCGCAAGGTGGCAATCTGTTGCCGCAACTCAACTCGCTCCGCATTCGTCAGGCCTTTGGCCGCAAGCCGGGCTTCGATCCGGGCGATCGCGGCTTCGTTGGCGGCGCTGTCGGCTTGGCTGAGTTTGATCGCATCACCGGCATTTTCACCAGCGACATGCGCGTTGTCGAGCTTGCCCTCAGCCCGTTCGACTGCGGCAATTCCTTCGTTGGCGAAGCGGTGCGCCAGATCGGGTGCCAGCAGCAGATCGAGCTGCGCTGAAACCTGATCCTCACCGGGCTGATCATAGGCGATCGCGGTCACGCGGCAGCGCGAAGGGCCCAGGTTTTGGCAGGCGGCGGCGTGCTGCTGCTGGACTTGCGAGATTGATTTGCCAGGCAGTGTGAAAGCGTAGTTGTAACGAAAGGCAACACCCGGTGCGACTGCGCCCGAGATTGCGGGACCAGCGCTCTCAGTCGTGGCGCTTTGATCAGAGGCTGCTTCTTCGGATTTCTTATCTGCGCAAGCGCTGAGCAATAGGGCGATGGACAAGGCTATCAGGGGGATTGGAAACGAACGCATGGCACTCTCCCAAATGATCTACCGAATCGATAGAGTTATACGTCTATCTTTTCAGTAGAGTTTGGCAAGGTGCAAAACGAACGCTCAAAAACGCTGTTTTTCAGTACCTTTATCGATCTGAAGTAGAGTAACGGAGGGTTACGCTGGCGCCGGAGGCAATCGGAACCACAAACACCGGTGTTCCATCGCGCTTGATCCATTGGGCTTCGGAGTCAGCGATTTTCCAGGAGCCATAGACTGGCACCTTGAGCTCAAATGTGATCGCCTGCGGGCTGGCGTTGGAAATCTCAACCTCCACCCAATGCCGGTTGCCTTCACGCTTGAGCGTGCGCCGAACCACGGTAACGTCGGGCGACATACCGGCGCCAAGCTCGATCTTCTCATCTTCGGCCGTATCTCTCAGCACCGGCTCGGCGATGCGCATCGGCAGGCCGAATTGTTCCTGCTGGATCACGAACGCGCCAGATGGCAGCGGCAGGCCAAGGTTGTTCAGCTTGTCATTCTTTGTTCGCAGCAAGATCGCGACACCGGGCCGCTCTTCGCCCGAACCATAATTGACGAGCGAAATGCTGGCGGTGTGGATCCGCTCAAACGGCACCCCACGCTGCTCGACCAGCCT
>JAGNTK010000161.1 GCA_017987575.1 Novosphingobium sp.
GCCCCGCTGGCGGCGCGCAAGACCCGCAGCCTGAACGAAAAGCTGACCCCCTATTCCAGCGTCACCAACTACAACAATTTCTACGAGTTCGGCACCAGCAAGGAAGACCCGGCGCGCAATGCCGGGACCCTGCGGCCAGCGCCTTGGTCGGTGCGGATCGATGGGATGGTGGCCAAGCCGCAAGTGATCGATATCGACCGGTTGCGAAAACTGTTCCCGCTGGAAGAACGAGTCTACCGGCTGCGCTGCGTCGAAGGCTGGTCGATGGTGATCCCGTGGGTCGGCTTTCCGCTGGCCGCGCTGATCAAGCTGGCCGATCCGCTGGGCAAGGCCAAATATGTCGCCTTTGAAACGCTGAACGATCCCGCGCAAATGCCGGGTCAGCGCAGCTCTGTGCTGCAGTGGCCCTATGTCGAAGGGCTGCGGCTGGATGAGGCGCTGCACCCCTTGGCGATGATCGCGGTCGGGCTTTATGGTCGGGTTCTGCCCAACCAGAACGGTGCGCCGCTGCGGCTGGTGGTGCCGTGGAAATATGGCTTCAAGTCGATCAAGTCGATTACCCGGATCCGCCTGACCGACCGGATGCCGCCAACCAGCTGGAACCGCTCTGCCCCCGGGGAGTACGGCTTCTATGCCAACGTCAATCCGGCAGTCGACCACCCGCGCTGGTCGCAAGCAACCGAACGCCGGATCGGCGAATACACCCGCCGCAAGACCTTGCCGTTCAATGGCTATGAAGGCGAAGTGGCCGGGCTTTATCGCGGCATGAATTTCCAGAAGAACTTCTGAATGACGCCTTTGGCGCGCAAAACATCGCAAGCGGCGCTGCACCTGGCGATCGCGCTGCCGCTGGCCCTGCTGGCCTGGCGCTGGTCCGGCGTGCTGCTGCACGATGCCGACCCGCTGCTCGCCGGGCTGACGGTGGAGCCGGTTGACTATACCATCGATTACCTCGGCCTGTGGGCCCTGCGCGCGCTGTGGCTGACGCTGGCCGTGTCGCCACTAAGGCAGATCACCGGCTGGAACTGGTTGGCGACATGGCGGCGCCCGCTTGGGCTTTGGGCCTTCGCCTATGCGCTGTGCCATCTGACAGTCTATTTCGGGCTCGATCAGGCGTTCGACTTTGGCTTGTTGGTGGAAGACGTCATCAAGCACAATTTCATCCTGCTGGGGATGAGCGCGCTGCTGCTGATCCTGCCGCTGGCGCTGACCTCAACCCGCGGGATGATCAAGCGGCTGGGCGGACGCCGCTGGCAAAGCCTGCACCGCTTGATCTACCTCGCCGCAGCGCTGGCCAGTGTGCATTTCATCCTGCGGGTCAAAGGCTTCCAATGGGAGCCGTGGATCTATGCCGGCCTGCTGGCGCTTCTCTTGGCCTTGCGGTTCAAGCCGGTTCGCGCCCTGATCAGGCGCTAGGCTACCATTCAACCTTGTCGCCCGGCACGATGCCCAGTTCTGCCGCGCGTCCGCCGCGCAGTTCCAACACCGCCTTGGCGAGGCCAATCGAATTGAGCGGGCTTTCATCATAGGGGATCGCGTTCGCCGCGATGTTGCTGATCCGGCCATCAACCCCCACAAAGATCAGATCGAGCGGGATCACCGTGTTGCGCATCCAGAAACTGGCGCCGCGCGGCGGATCGAACGGGAAGATCATCCCTTCGTCTGGGCCCAGCTCTGTCCTGAACATCAGTCCCTTGGATTGTTCCTGCGGGCTCCGCGCCAGTTCGACCCGGAAAGCAAATGTCTTATCGCCATGGATCACTTTCAGCGGCACCACGGGCAGGCCTGAAACCGGATGGGCTGCGGGCGAAGCCTGCGTAGATTGGGCCCCAGCCTCACCGCTGTTGGGCGAACAGGCCGCCAGCGCCATAGCCAGTGCGGACAGCAGAACAGCGCGCATCATCAATCCTCTTCTTCGTCGTCTTGCCGCGCCCAATCCTGCGCGGCGGCTTCATCGCGGGCATTGACCAATTCGCGGGCGCTGTCCAGCCGGTGCCCGGCGCGCAGCAATGCGGCGATCTGCTTTTCGCGCACTGCGCGGTCCGGCTCAACCTTGCCGAACGGTCCGAACCCGCGCTTGACTGCCATGGCCAGCGCGGCGCGGCGCTGGGCGCCTTCACCGGCGCGAACCTCTGCACGGACATCTTCGGCAATTCCGGCGACATGGAGCGCCTGCCCGATCCGCCGCTGGCCATAGCCGCGCTGCAGCAGGCTGCCGCTTTTGGCGCGGGCATAGGCCAGATCATCGATAAACCCGTTGGCGACGAACTTCGCCGCAATCGCGCCCACGGGCGGATCGCCCTCCCCATCCCAGCCCCGTTCGCGCAACTTGCGCCGCAGATAATCCTCCAGCTTGGCCGCAGATGTCGCAAAGCGGGCGACATAGGCCAGCGCCAGCTCTTCCAGCCGGACCGAATCCAGTGGTTTGGGAATACGTTTGGGGCGGTCGCGGCGGTCCATTGGCCATAATCGTGCCACACTGTGCCGCAATTGGGAAAGCCTGTGATTGCTGGGCCGCCGGTCCAGTGGTTGGTTATTGCACCGCGGTGAAGCCGGAAAATCGGCGCATCGCCATGATTAAGAACGGGTTTTCGCGCATGACTGATGCTTCCATGTTGGAGCCTGCAGCCGCAGTTGGTTTGACGCCGACGCCGAACCAAGACGATCTGCCGCGCCGGTTTTCAGATTTTGCCACATTTGGTGAAGCGCTGGACTATGCCGCGCAGGGCAAACGCGGGCTCAATTTCCATGATCCACGCGGGGTCCTGAAGCGGGTCTATCCCTATAGCGAACTGCGCGAAGATTCGCTGGCGATGGCCCAGCGGCTGTTGGCGCATGGGATCACCAAGGGTGACCGGATCGCCCTGATCGCCGAAACCGGGCCGGAATTCGCCGCGCTGTTCTGCGGCTGCGTCTATGCCGGGGCATGGCCGGTGCCGCTGCCTTTGCCAACCAGCTTTGGCGGCAAGGAAGCCTATATCGACCAGCTCGCGGTCCAACTGGCCAGCAGCGATCCCAAGGCGCTGTTCTATCCGGCTGAGATCGCCGAAATGGCCGCGCAGGCCGCCGCCCGCCAAGGCTGCGAAGGGATCATCTGGGAAGAGTTCGCGCAGCGTGAGGCCCCGGCGCTCGATCTGCCTACGGCCAGCCCAGACGACATCTGCTATCTGCAATATTCCAGCGGATCGACACGCTTTCCGCACGGCGTTGCCGTCACCCATGTTTCGCTGCTCAACAACCTTGCCGGCCACAGCGAAGGGATGAAGGTCCAGCAATCGGACCGCTGCATCAGCTGGCTGCCATGGTACCACGATATGGGGCTGGTCGGTTGCTTCCTCTCGCTGATCGCCAATCAGATTTCGGCCGATTATATCAAGACCGAAGATTTTGCGCGGCGGCCGCTGGCCTGGCTCGATATGATCAGCCGCAACCCCGGCACGTCCTGCTCCTATTCGCCGACCTTCGGCTATGACATCTGCGCACGCCGCATTTCCAGCCAAAGCAATGTCGCCGAACGGTTTGACCTGTCGCGCTGGCGGATCGCGGGCAACGGCGCCGATATGATCCGGCCCGACGTGATGCAGGGCTTCGTCAATGCCTTTGCCCCGGCCGGGTTCAAGGCCAGTGCCTTCCTGCCCAGCTATGGCCTGGCCGAAGCCACCCTGGCCGTGACCATCATGCCGCCGGGCGAAGGCATTCGGGTCGAACTGGTCGAAGAAGAACGCCTGTCCGGCGCCCCGCGCGATCTGTCGCGTCCGGCCCGCTACCGTGCGATCGTCAACTGCGGCAAGGCGGTCAAGGACATGACCATCGAGATCCGCGGTGCAAAAGACGATGTGCTGGGCGATCACCAGATCGGCAAGGTCTGGTGCAAGGGCCCCAGCGTGATGCAGGGCTATTTCCGCGACGAAGAAGCGACCGAGGCCTGCATGGTGGGCGGCTGGCTAGACACTGGCGACATGGGCTATCAGGTCGATGGTTACCTGTTCATCGTGGGCCGCGCCAAGGACATGATCATCATCAACGGCAAGAACCACTGGCCGCAGGATATCGAATGGGCGGTCGAACAGCTGCCCGGCTTCAACCACGGCGATATCGCGGCGTTCAGTGTCGAGACCGAAACCGGCGAGGAATCGGTCGCGGTGCTGGTCCATTGCCGCGTGTCAGACCCCGAAGAGCGCCAGAAACTGCACGACACGATCCGCGACAAGGTCCGCTCGATCCTGGGCCACCCGGCGATCGTCGAACTGGTCCC
>JAGNTK010000162.1 GCA_017987575.1 Novosphingobium sp.
CGGCTCTCGCTGCTTGCCAGACCGTGCCCAAGAAGCTTGCTTTTTCCAAAGTGCAGATCGCGGCCTTGACCGAATTGGGGTTCAAGCCAACGGGCGAGAATTTTGAACTTGGGCTGGATGACCGGGTCCTGTTCGCAGTCGACAAGAGTGAGCTCAATCCAGAAGCCAACGCAGTTCTGAGCCGGTTGGCCACAACGTTGCTGAAGGTCGGAATTCACGGTGCAGGAGTCGTAGGCCACACAGACTCAACGGGGTCGGATGACTACAATCTCGTGCTTTCTCAGCGCCGCGCGGCTGCGGTCAAGGCTGGGTTGGTGGCGGTTGGGATGAACCCGGCTGAAATACGCGATCAGGGGGTTGGTGAAACCCAGCCGATTGCCAGCAACGACACTGAAGAAGGCCGCCAGCAGAACCGTCGGGTTGCGATTGTGGTGACTCCGCTTGACGCCAACTAGGTTGCCGTGACCCACTCATAGCCTATGAGGTGGTGATGAGCGCGCACTGGCAGTTCTGGATCGATCGGGGTGGAACCTTTACCGACATTGTCGGGCGCAAACCTGACGGCGCTGTAGTTACCGCCAAGCTGCTGTCCGAAGACCCGAACCGGACCGAAGACGCGGCAATATCCGCGATCCGTGCGCTGACTGGTGCGGAGACGGGGCCGCTGCCGCCGTGTGACGTGCGGATGGGCACCACGGTTGCCACCAATGCTTTGCTGGAACGCAAAGGTGAACCGGCAGTGCTGGCGATCACGCAGGGCTTTGGCGATGCGCTGGTGATCGGCAGTCAGGAACGGCCGGATCTGTTCGTCCGCCAGATCGTGCTGCCTCAGCCGCCGCACGCCCACGTGATCGAGATCGATGAGCGGGTGACCGCTGAGGGAGAAGTGCTGCGCCCGCTCGATGAGCCTGCGGCGACGCGGGCCTTCGCGGCAGCGGTGGCGCAAGGGTTTCGGGCGATCGCGATCGTGCTGGTGCACGGCTGGCGGCACACTTCGCACGAGGCGCGGCTGGCTGTGCTGGCGCGAGAAGCAGGCTTCACGCAGGTCTCGGTCAGCCACGAACTGGCCCCATTGATCAAGCTGGTGCCGCGCGGTGATACTACGCTGGTCGATGCGACACTTTCCCCGGTGCTCCGCCGCTATGTCGATAATTTCACGGCGCAGCTCGGCGCGGCCGGGCAAGCGCTGTTCATGCAATCGAGCGGGGGCCTCGCCAGCGGCGCGCGGTTTCATGGCAAGGATGCGATCCTCTCTGGCCCGGCTGGCGGGATCGTCGGCATGGCCCGCACGGCTGAGGCCAGCGGCGCCGCCAAAGTGATCGGCTTCGACATGGGCGGCACCTCCACCGATGTCTCGCACTATGCCGGGGCGTTTGAGCGGGATAGCGAGACCCGCGTCGCCGGCGTGCGGATCCGCACCCCGATGCTGCGGATCAATACGGTGGCGGCCGGCGGCGGCTCGATCTGCCGGTTCGATGCCGGGCGGCTGGTGGTCGGGCCGCAGAGCGCAGGCGCAGTGCCAGGCCCGGCCTGCTATCGTCGCGGCGGGCCGCTGACGGTGACCGATTGCAACGTGATGCTCGGCAAGTTGATCCCGGCGCATTTCCCCAGCCTGTTCGGCGCGAGTGGAGATCAGCCGATCGGCCGCGCGGTTGTGGCGGAGAAATTCGCTGCGTTGGCGGATCAGATCGCGGCTGAGACCGGTCAGCGCATGGCCCCCGAAGCGATTGCCGAAGGGTTCGTGAAGATTGCAGTGGCCAATATGGCGCAGGCGATCCGCCAGATCAGCGTGGCGCGCGGGCATGATGTGACGACCCATGCACTGGTCTGCTTTGGCGGCGCGGGCGGTCAGCACGCTTGTCTGGTGGCCGATGCGCTGAGGATCGAAACGGTTTTGATTCATCCGCTTGCCGGGGTGCTTTCCGCCTATGGTATGGGCCTCGCCAGTGAGGCGGCAGTGCGCGAAGCAAGCTTGGGCTTGCCGCTTGAGGCGGGAGTTGAACTGGCGGTTGAGGCGCTGCGGGCACGGCTTGCCGATGAAGCGGAAGCCCAGTTGGGCAAGACTGCGAGCCGGATCGAAGCCAGCCTGTTCGTGCGTCCCTTGGCATCCGAGAATGCAATCGAGCTGGCGCTCGCACCGGCCTCCGATCTTGCCGCCGCCTTCGCCACCGCGCACCGCGCCGAGTTCGGCTATGACGGCAGCGGTCCGTTGGTGATCGACCGGGTCCGGGTTGAAGCGGTGCTTGAGGATGCCTCTGCGCTGGGGATCAACTGGCCCTTGCCAACGGTCAGCGGCGAACCGCTGGAGACGGCAGCGTGCTGGCTGGACGGTGCGGCTCGTGACCTCGCCGTGTGGGACCGCGCGGCGCTGGCTGCTGGGTTTAGTGCAACGGGTCCGTTGGTGGTGGTTGATGAACTTGCGACCACTGTGGTCGAGCCGGGCTGGGCCTTGCTGGTCGATCCCGATGGCACCCTGCGTATGATCCGCGAAGGCACCCGGCCGGCGGCGCCGCAGGCAGACGCGGCGGCTGACCCGATCCGGCTGGAGGTGTTCAACGGCCTGTTCATGGGAATCGCCGAAGAGATGGGTTCGGCGCTGGCCCGCACCGCCTCTTCGGTCAATATCCGCGAACGGCTCGATTTCTCCTGCGCGGTGTTTGATGGCGCCGGGCGGCTGGTCGCCAATGCCCCGCATATGCCAGTGCATCTGGGTTCGATGGGAGAAAGCGTCGCGCGGATCATCGGCGCGCGGGGGCAGGGCCGAGACGGGAGGGGAATCCGGCGCGGCGATGCCTATGTCCTCAACGCGCCCTATGCCGGGGGCACGCATTTGCCCGATATCACTGTCGTTGCCCCGGTGTTTGTCAGCGGCGATGGCGAAGTGCCAAGCTTCTATGTCGCGGCGCGCGGGCACCATGCCGATGTCGGCGGGATCGCGCCGGGATCGATGCCGCCGACCAGCACCAGCATCGAGCAAGAGGGCGTGCTGATCGATAACGTGTTGCTGGTCGATGAAGGCCGGTTCTGCGCGGCCGAGCTGCGCAGCCTGCTCGCTTCCGGGCGCTGGCCCGCGCGCAATATCGATCAGAACCTGGGCGATCTGGCAGCACAGGTTGCCGCCTGCACGCGCGGCGCAGCGGGGCTGGAACAGGCTTGCCGTGAACACGGCCGCGATGTGGTTGCGGCTTTCATGGACCATGTTCACGCCAATGCCGAAGAGGCGGTGCGGCGGCTGATCGGGCGGCTCGATGATGGCGCGTTCACGCTTGCGATGGATAGCGGCGCAGTGATCGCCGTTGCCGTGTCGGTTGATCGAGCGGAGCGCCATGTCACCATCGACTTCATCGGCACCTCTGCGCAATTACCGGGTAACTTCAACGCGCCGTTCAGCGTGGTCCGTGCCGCCGTGATGTATGTCCTGCGCACGATGATCGACGATCCGATCCCGATGAACGAGGGCTGCCTTGCGCCCGTCACCATCGTTGTGCCCGAAGGCTGCATGCTGCGCCCGGCCTATCCCGCTGCGGTTGTCGCCGGTAATGTCGAGACCAGCCAGGCGGTGACCGACGCGTTGTTCGGCGCTTTCGGGGCCTTGGCGGCGAGCCAGGGGACCATGAACAACTTCACCTTTGGCAACGATCGCTACCAGTACTACGAAACCATCGCGGGCGGCGCTGGTGCAGGGCCAGAGTTCGCCGGCGCCAGCGCGGTCCAGACCCACATGACCAACAGCCGCCTGACCGATCCCGAAGTGCTCGAAACCCGCTTTCCGGTGCTGGTCGAAGAGTTCCGCATTCGTCATGGCTCGGGCGGGGCCGGGAAGTGGCCCGGCGGTGATGGTGCCGTGCGCAAGATCCGGTTCCGCGAGGGAATGGAAGCCGGCATCCTCTCAAACCGCCGCCGCACCCGTCCGTTTGGCCTTGCTGGTGGCGGCGACGCGCTGCCCGGAACAACCACCGTCGAACGCATCTCAGGTGAGCTTGAGGTTCTCGATTCCACCGCCAGCGTGACAGTTGCGTCGGGCGATGCCATCGTGATCGAAACACCCGGCGGGGGAGGGTACGGCAAGCCATGAACTATTGGGTGCTCAGCGGGATCGTGGTGATGATCGGGGGCTTCATACTGCGGCTGAATGCCCTGATCGTGGTCGCGCTGGCGGCGCTGGTGCCGGGGCTGGCGGCGGGGCTCGATCCGGCCGCGATCATTTCGGCTTTCGGCA
>JAGNTK010000163.1 GCA_017987575.1 Novosphingobium sp.
GATGTGCTGGCCGACGGCATGGGCAGAAACGGCAGTGAAGTGATCGCCCAGTCCGGCGATGCGGTGATCTTTGTCGAAATCAGCTACACCTATCAGCCCCTGATCTCGGCCAATTTCATGGGCAGTCTGGATATCAGCTCAACGGCATCTTTCACCGTGCGCGATGACCGAGACCTTAGCCAAATCTACCAGCGTGATGCCACCAATCCCGACACAGAGCAGACCTGCAATCTTTATACAGGCAACCTCGCTGTCGATACCACCGGCAGCGTCAGCTAGCGATAGCAGACCTTGCGGACCGCCGCAGCGATCCGTGCCGCGTCGATAATTGCGGCTTTTTCCAGGTTGGCAGCATAGGGCAGCGGCACGTCTTCGTCGCAGACCCTGAGGACCGGCGCGTCGAGGTGGTCAAAACCATCCTCCATGCAGATCGCCATCACTTCGGATGCAATCGAGCAGACCGGCCAGCCCTCTTCGGCAATCACCAGCCGGTTGGTTTTGGCGAGCGAGGTCAGCACCGCCTCACGATCCAGCGGGCGCAAGGTGCGCAGGTCGAGCACTTCGGCGTCGATCCCCTCACCCGCCAGCAGGTCCGCAGCTTCCAGTGCCATGCCGACGCCGATCGAATAGGACACGATGGTCACGTCCGATCCCTCGCGCATGATCCGCGCTTTGCCGATCGGCAGGACGTGGTCGTCAAGCTCGGGCAATTCGAAGCTGCGGCCATAGATCAGCTCGTTTTCGAGAAACACCACCGGATCTTCGCTGCGGATCGCGGCCTTGAGCAAGCCCTTCGCGTCGGCCGCATCATAGGGTGCGATCACGATCAGACCGGGGACGCTGGCATACCACGGGCCGTAGTTCTGGCTGTGCTGCGCGCCGACCCGGCTGGCCGCCCCGTTGGGGCCGCGGAACACGATCGGGCAGCGCATCTGCCCGCCCGACATGTAGTTGGTCTTTGCCGCCGAATTGATAACGTGATCAATCGCTTGCATCGCAAAGTTGAATGTCATGAACTCAACAATCGGGCGCAGACCGCCCATTGCCGCCCCGGCCCCGATCCCGGCAAAGCCGTATTCGGTGATTGGGGTGTCGATCACCCGCTTGGGCCCGAATTCATCGAGCAGCCCTTGCGTGACCTTGTAGGCCCCCTGGTACTGCGCCACTTCCTCGCCCATCACGAAGACGCGGTCATCCCGGCGCATTTCCTCGGCCATTGCATCGCGCAAGGCTTCGCGGACGGTGACGGTCTGCATATTGGTGCCGGCCGGAATCGCGGGATCGGCGGGGCGAGCAGCAGGCGCAGGGCGTTCAGCTGCCGCAGCAGGTGACGCTTCGACCTTGGGTGCAGGCGCGGCAGCGGCGGGCGCAGCAGCAGCTTCGCCCTCCCCGCTGATCGTCGCGATGACAGTGCCGACCTTCACGCCTTCGGTGCCCTCAGCGACCAGAATCGCGCCGATTACGCCTTCGTCGATCGATTCAAATTCCATCGTCGCCTTATCGGTTTCGATCTCGGCAAGAATATCGCCCGATTTGACCGTGTCGCCTTCCTTGACCAGCCATTTGGCCAGCGTCCCTTCTTCCATGGTCGGGGACAGTGCGGGCATTTTCAGTTCGATGGCCATCAGTAGCTCTCCACCAGGACATCAGTGTAGAGTTCGGGCATCTCCGGCTCCGGCGAATTTTCTGCGAAATCAGCCGCTTCGCTGACCTTGCTGCGAATCTGCTTTTCCAATTCTTTAAGCCGTTCTTCGGCCACGCCGCGGGCCAGCAATTCGGCCTTGGCGGCGTCAATCGGATCGTGCTTGTCGCGCATTTCCTGCACTTCTTCGCGGCTGCGGTATTTGGCGGGATCGGACATCGAATGGCCACGATAGCGATAGGTCTGGAGCTCCATCAGCACCGGCCCCTTGCCGCTGCGGACATGGGCGACGGCAACTTCGGCGGCAGAACGCACTTCGAGCACGTCCATCCCGTTGACGCTCATCCCCGGGATCCGGAAGGCTGTGCCGCGGCGGTGGAAATGGGTTTCGGCGCTGCCCCGGGTCACCGCGGTGCCCATCGCATAGCCGTTGTTTTCGACCACGAAGATCACCGGCAGGTTCCACAGTGCGGCCATGTTGAAGGCCTCATAGACCTGGCCCTGATTGGCCGCGCCATCGCCGAAATAGGCCATGCACAGCCCGCCGTCTTCGCGGTACTTGTGCCCGAACGCCAGCCCTGCCCCCAACGGCACCTGCGCGCCGACAATGCCATGGCCGCCGTAGAATTTGTGCTCGGTCGAGAACATGTGCATCGACCCGCCCTTGCCCTTGGAGATACCAGCGGCACGCCCGGTCAGCTCAGCCATGATGACCTTGGGATCAATTCCATAGGCCAGCATGTGGCCGTGATCGCGGTAGCCGGTGATCACGCTGTCATGCCCCGGCTTCAACGCCGATTGCAGCCCGACAGCGACCGCTTCCTGTCCGATGTAGAGGTGGCAAAACCCGCCGATCAGCCCGAGGCCGTAAAGCTGCCCGGCCTTTTCCTCAAAGCGGCGGATCAGCAGCATCTGTTCGTAAAAATGCAGCAGCTCGTCATCGCTGGCGGGATATCGCGGGTTGGCGTCATGCGCATCCTGCAAACTGCGCAGCGCAAAGGTTTCTTCACCTTCAGCAGTCTTGGCAGACGCTTTACGGCTCGGTGCGGACTTGGCCAAAGTGGTTTCCCCTGGGGTGTGGAACTGCTTGATCGCTATAAGGGTATCCGCGCCAGAGGCAAACTGGCGCATACGAATTTGATGGATCAAAGCTGGCCGAATTACGGCCTCTGCCCCTACGGAATGGTCAGCACAACCTCATCCGGATGCACCACGTTCAGATTCGCACGCAGCAATTGCCCGGCCATATCTGGATCAACCTGATTGGGATTGAGCAGGCCAACACGATTCTTGAGCGCGTCCCGCTCAACCGTAAGCTGGGCCAGTTCCTTGTGCCGTTCGATCAGCAACCGACTGTTTTCGTTCCACGCCAGCAGACCGCTGGGGCCAAACAGGACCCATCCACCCATCAACAACAGGCAGAACAGCGCGAAGGCCTGCGTCAGCCGTTCATTCGCCAATTGCGGTTCAGTCCGTCCACCCATCGTTAACCTTAGAATCACAGTTGATTCAGCAGTTCAAGCGGAAAGTTTCAGGAGGGGTACGAATTGCTGCGAATTTGTGACTTCACAGACCACCTGAAGAGAATCTGGAGAGAGAATGGTGCGCCCGACGGGATTCGAACCCATGGCCCCCAGATTAGGAATCTGATGCTCTATCCGGCTGAGCTACGGGCGCACTCAAGGCTCCCTTAAAGGCAGCAATAGATAGTGGCAATCAGTTGAGGTCTTCTGGCGGAGCAACCGGGAACGGCAGCGGCAGCACTGCAACGCCCTCTTCCAGCAAGTCCCGTGCTTCTTCCACTGTGGCTTGACCGTGGATCACTTCGGCTGGCTTTTCGCCATAATGCATCGCCCTTGATTGATCCGCAAAGGCCCCACCGACATAGCGCGACCCTTTAAGCGTTTCGGCTTGAAGCTGCGCCAGCTTGCCGAGCATCTCCTGCGCTTCAGCTGGTAGCATTCCCGCGGCCATGGCCTGTTCTGGTTTGGCCGATGGCAACTGGTTGCCTTTGCGCGCGACGGCCGGGGCCATGGGGGCCTTGGCCACCTGTACGGAACCACACTGCGGGCAGGCCACCAGGCCCCGCGCCTGCTGCCCCTCAAAATCACCAGACGAGGCAAACCAGCCTTCAAAACGGTGGCCAGCCTGACAGGCTAGATCGAACACGATCATCGCGCGATTGGCCGCTTATTGGCGAGACTGGGCAGCTGTGCTCGCACAGCCGAAATCCGGTCCCGATCCAGTTCCGCAAAACTGAGCCCGGCCTGTTCCCCGCCCATATCGAGCAGCACATCACCCCAAGGGTCGATCACCAGACTGTGACCATAGGTTTCGCGACCGTCCTCATGCAGCCCCACTTGCGCAGCGGCGACCACATAGGCGCTTGCCTCAATCGCCCGCGCGCGCTGCAACACGTGCCAATGCGCCGCGCCGGTTGGCCGGGTAAAAGCTGCAGGAATGGCGATTACATCGCAGAGCGCCTTCCCTAATGCCTCAAACAAGGCCGGGAACCGTA
>JAGNTK010000003.1 GCA_017987575.1 Novosphingobium sp.
AAGGCATAGTGGGGCTCTCCGGACCCTATGACTTTTTCCCCTTCACATCGGATTCCGCGCGTGACGCGTTTGGACATGAAAGCGATCCGGCGGTGACCCAACCAATTCACTATGCGCGCGGCGATGCTCCGCCAATGCTGCTGCTGACTGGCGACGCCGATGAAACGGTCAAGCCGCGCAATTCGGTTGCGCTGGCTAAAGCGCTGACCGCCATTGGCCGCCCGACGACACCGGTAATCCTGACCGGGGTTGATCATTCGGGCACGGTGATGAAGCTGGCGGCGCCATTCAACCGCGACACGCGGGTGCTCGAACCGGTGTTGGCGTTCCTCGCTGCGCATGGTGGGGCTTCAGCCGCCGTTCAGGCGAAGGCGCCCTAATCATGGCCCCGATGGATCTGATCTCTCGCTTGTTTGCCCGCTGCTTGGCGGTGGTGCTGGCGCTGTCGCTCAGCATTTCACCGGCGATGGCGCAATCAATCCTGCGCGATGCTGAAACCGAAGCGCTGCTGCGCGACATGGCGCAACCACTGATTATCGCGGCCGGACTTGATCCGCGCAACGTCAGCGTCGTGCTGATCGGTGACCCATCGATCAATGCTTTCGTGGCTGGCGGTCAGGCGGTCTATGTCCACTCTGGCCTGATCAATGAAGCAGGATCGGCGCTCGAAGTGCAGGGCGTGATTGCGCACGAACTGGGCCACATCACCGGTGGTCACGTCATCTCGGGCGGCGGCTCGCGCGAGGCGACCGGGATATCCATCCTTTCGCTGATCCTTGGCGGACTGGCTGCGGCAGCGGGTTCAGGCGATGCTGCGATCGGGGTGATCATGGCTGGGCAACAGGCTGCACTGGGCAAGTTTCTGGCTTTCAACCGCGGACAAGAAGCCAGCGCAGACGCCGCCGGGGCACAATACCTGTCGAAGGCCGGTCTGTCTGGCCGCGGATCGATCAGTTTTTTCAAGCGGCTCGAGAATCTGGAAAATCGCCATGGCTATGTTCGCAGCTATGACAACGAATTCTACCGCACCCATCCGATGACCACCGATCGGATCGCAACGCTGGAAGATACCTATCAACAAGACCCGGCCTGGAACACGCCGCCGGATCCCGTGTTGGAAAGCCGGTTTGAGCGGGCGAAAGCCAAGCTGTTTGGCTATATGTCCGAACCCGCGCGAACTCTGCAGGTCTATCCCGAAACCATGGACGGCGTTCCAGCGCGCTATGCCCGGACCTATGCCTGGCACAAGGATGCGCGGCTGGACAAGTCGCTGGCCGAAGTCGATGCGCTGCTGGCGATGGCTCCCAACGACCCTTATTTTCTGGAGCTGAAAGGGCAGGTTCTGCTCGAATCCGGGCGACCCGTCGATTCACTGGTGCCGCTGCGCAGGGCGACTGTGCTCAGTAGTTATCACCCTTTGATCGCCACCACCTTTGGTCACGCGTTGATCGCCACCGAGGATCCGTCCCATCTGGCCGAGGCTGAGCAGGTGCTCAAAGCAGCGGTTTCGCTCGACCGGGAGAACCCGTTTGCCTGGTATCAGCTCGGCGTGATCTATGGGATGAAGGGCGATATCCCGCGGGCGCAACTTGCCAGTGCCGAACAGCAATCGCTGCAATGGAATTTCCCGATGGCGTTGCGCTCGGCCGAAATGGCGCAGGCTGGCCTGCCCAAGGGTTCACCCGACTGGCTTCGGGCCGGCGATATCGCCATGCAATCGCGGGCAATGATTGAACAGCAGAAGAAACGCAGGTAGCGCGCTGTTTCATGGCAAACACATCAAACCCTTCCGCCCTGCCCTTGGTCCTGTCCGGGGCCGCACTGTTGTTGGCAGGCGGCGCGGCCGGTTGGGTGCTGGGCGGATCGAGCGCGTCGGCTGGCAGCAAAGCGGAAGTCGAAGGGATCGTCCGCGAATATATCCTGGCTCATCCTGAAATCCTGCCAGAAGCGATGGAAAATCTGCGCAAACGCGAAACCGGCAAGCAGTTGGGTGCGGTGGGGGGCAAGCTTGAAGTGGCCTTTCCCGGTGCCGTGATGGGCAACCCCAACGGCACAATGGTGCTGGTTGAATTCACCGATTTCGCCTGTGGTTACTGCCGCGCCAGCGTGCCCGAAGTGGACGCGCTGATTGCCGCCAATCCCGATCTCAAGGTGGTGGTCCGCGAATTGCCGATCATTGCCCCGACCAGTGCGGATGCTGCTCGCTGGGGCCTTGCCGCGGCGGAGCAGGGCAAATATCCGGCGTTCCACAAGGCGATGTTCGCGGCCGGACGAACCGACGCTGCCAGCATCGAAAGCGCAGCCAAAGCCTCAGGACTCGATCTAGACAGGGCCCGTAAATTTATCGCCGATCCGCGGGTTGATTCAGAGCTGAAAAACAACATCGAACTGGCCCGTCAGCTCGGAATTGACGGCACGCCCAGCTGGGTGGTGGGCGATCAGTTGCTGGCAGGGGCCGTCGGCCGTGATGAGCTGGGCAAGGCGATCAAGGCGGCTCGCAGCGGTGGGGGCAACCGGTGATCCGGGCAGAGGCCGGATCCGCATTTCTGCTCTTGGCGGGGCCAAAAACCTGCTAAGAACTCCCGCCATGGCCGTGCTGCCCTTTCGCCCGATCCCGTTCTTCGCCAACAAGAACCGCGCGTTCTGGCGCTTGCAGGCGGCTGGATGGGGCGGGGCCATGCTGCTGCGCGCGGCATCGGGCCTCGCTAATAGTCAGCCGCTATCCTATTTGGTGCTGGTCCTGATTTCGACTGTGACCGGCTTGTCGCTCACCCTGATTCTCTCGGTGATCTACCGCCAGCTGATCAATCGCCGCCCGCTGGTTACCTGGGGTGTGACGGTGCTTGTCTTCCCGCTCGCCGCCGCGCTCTATGGCTTTATCGATACCTGGGTCAGCGGGCTCTACTACGGCGATGCTGGCGCTGGATTCGCCCAGCGGCTGATTGCACTGTTTTACCTTGATGCGACGCTGCTGCTGGCTTGGTCGGCGCTCTATTACATGATCAACTTCTTCCTCCAGATCGAGGAACAGAACGACCAACTGCTCCAGCTCGAAAATCAGGCGACCAGCGCGCAATTGGCCATGCTGCGTTATCAGCTCAACCCGCATTTCCTGTTCAACACGCTCAATTCGATTTCGACGCTGGTGCTGCTCAAGCAGACCGAGCCGGCCAACGCGATGCTCAGCCGGCTGTCCTCATTCTTGCGCTATACCCTGGTCAATGAACCGACCGGACGGGTCACCGTGGCGCAGGAGGTCGAAACGCTGAAGCTCTATCTGGAGATTGAGCGGATGCGGTTTGAAGAGCGGCTGCGGACCCGGTTTCAGATTGAGGCTGGGGCCGAGGCCGCGCTGCTGCCCTCGCTGCTGCTCCAGCCTCTCGTGGAAAACGCGATCAAATATGCGGTCAGCCCGCAGGAAACCGGCGCCGAGATTACCATCGCGGCACAGCTCATCGGTCCAAACCTTCGGATCACCGTCTCTGACACCGGTCCCGGCTTGCATTCGCCCGGTTCCAGCAACAGGTTGACAGGCGTGACATTCGATGGCGGCGAACAGGTTTCAACCGGCGTGGGTCTGGCCAACATTCGTGACCGGCTGGCGCAGGGCTATGGCGAAGAACACAGGTTTGAAACGATGGAACCGGCTGAAGGCGGTTTTGCCGTGCTGATCGAAATTCCCTTCGAACGCCGCGAACAGATCCAACCGGGTCTGTCGGCAGACAAGCGTCCGGTATTCGCCGGCTAAAGGCACCCCGATATGACCATCCGCACCATTATCGTCGATGACGAGAAGCTCGCGATCCAGGGGCTGCAATTGCGGCTCGAAAAGTTCGCTGATGTCGAGATTATTGATACCTGCTCGAACGGACGCGAGGCGATCCGCAAGATCAAGACTGAAAAGCCCGATCTGGTGTTTCTGGACATCCAGATGCCGGGATTTGACGGGTTTTCGGTGGTCAAGGGGATCATGGAGATCGAACCGCCGTTGATCGTCTTCGTGACCGCCTATCAGGAACACGCGGTGCGGGCGTTTGAGGCCAACGCCGTCAACTACCTGATGAAGCCAGTTGATGAAGACAAACTGGCCGACACAATGGAGCGCGTCCGGCTGCGGATCGCCGAAAAGGCTGCGAGCGAAGAGGCCGAGAAGCTCAAGACCGTGCTGGCCGAAGTCGCCCCTGATGCGATGGAGGCGATGCCGGACGAGCCGGAACTGACCGCGCGCTATGAAAAGCTGATCAACATCAAGGATCGTGGGCAGATATTCCGGGTCGATGTTGATTCGATTGAACGGATCGAGGCGGCCGGCGATTACATGTGCATTTACACCGCCGACAACAGCCTGATCCTGCGCGAAACGATGAAGGATCTGGAACGGCGGCTTGATCCGCGGGTGTTCCAGCGGGTCCATCGCAGCTGGATCGTCAATCTGAATAATGTCCGCCAGGTCAAGCCGCACACCAATGGCGAATGCTTCCTGGTGCTGGAATCGGGCGCTGACGTGAAAGTTTCGCGCAGCTACCGCGATGTCGTGGCGCGCTTTGTTCACTAAGCCAGGCAGGCTCTAGTATCCGTCAGTTACAGGCGCAGCGTACTGGTACAGGTTGAGTGCTGACGGGCGCGCTACGGGTCGCTATGCGACAGTCTGGGCCAGTCCCGGTCCTGCCCAACGCGGGGCCGTCAGCGTGCGCAAGGACTGTCATTAGAAGATGAACAGGACACCCCACCGCATGACATCCGGCATGACGCTCGCGAAACTGCGGAAAATTGGTATTGCGGGCTCCCTTCTGGCTGCTGGCGCTTGTTCATGCGCCAGTGTGGCGATGGCCAGTGGGTTTTCGCCTATGCCGGAAGTTCGCCAGACCTTTCCCAGCTTCAAAGCTTGCGTTGCCAACCTCAGGACGACGAACGCTGAACATCTCAGGCGCGTGAAACCCAGGACCTTCAACACTGATGGCGGATTTCAGGAAGTCTATCTTGAAGATCGCAGTGGCGGGGTGAAAGTCTTCAAGCACAAAGCTGCACGCTATGAGGCGCGGGTTTGGTATCATAACGGCCGACTTCTCGAAGGCTCCTTGCAGTATGCGGTCAGTCACAGCTGGGAACAGACCAACCTTGAATGTCAGGGAAAGGTGCTGATCACGAAGAATGCGAGCGGTTACACCCTGAGCACTTTTGAACCCGTGCCGCTCAAGCAATCTTGAGCCTGGGCTTTGACAGCAAACGAGCGGCCCCTGCTCGGAAAGCCACAGATTTGATGTACGATCAGACTTTCCGGCTTGAGTGCCCCTACAAGTCTGCGAAATGGAGTTTCGCCAAACTGCAATGTCCCAGAAATCCCTGAAAATCAGCGAAATCACGGCAGTTTTCGACGAGCACGAAGCCGAGGTGGGTCAAGCTAAGACCCGGCTTTGGATGACGCTGGCGGTGCTGGCTTATCTGTGCTTCCGCTGGATTGGCGTCAATCCAACACCACTGCCAGGAGGCGCCCAGACCCTGTGGGTAGAATTGCCCACACCCATCGCACTTCATCTGCTGTGGTTTTATTTGGGGTACCTTGTGTTTGGGTTCGCGCTGCTGACCCTGATACGCGGCTACCCGGGGCATTTCAAAAGCCGCCGGGTCGCCGCGATGCTGGCTGACTATAGTGCTCTGTCCTACTCAATGGTGGTGGGCGAGTTGCCGATGATGCCCATGCTTGCGCTCATTCTGTGGGTCACCGTGGGCAATGGGATGCGATTCGGCAGTCGGTATTTGGCTCTGGCAGCGGTTTTGGCGCAGGCTTCGCTCCTCGCGCTGCTTGTGATCAGCCCGTTTTGGCGCGACCAGATTGCCGTGATCGTTACCTCGTCGCTAACCGCAGTCGCGCTGCCAGCCTATTCCGTGATATTGCTGCGCCACACGGCAAGAGCCCGCGATGCGGCAATGGCCGCGATGCAATCAAAAAGCCGGTTTCTTGCTCAGGCCAGCCATGATCTGCGCCAACCGATCCATTCGATCGGCTATTATCTGGACATGCTGCGAACCACCAGCGGAGAGGCGGAGCGTGCTCGGCTGCTTGGCCGGATTGAACGCGCCCTCGGTTCGGTTTCGAGGTTGTTCAAGTCACTCTTGGATATTGCCCATCTTGATAGCGGTACAGTCGAGGTCCGGTCAGAGCATCTTGCCTTGAAACCGCTGATTGCCGAATTGGTTCAACAAAACAGTCAGAGTGCGCGCTGGCTGAACACGGAAATACGTGTCGTTCAAACACGCCTGAACGTGCAGGCGGATCCCACTTTGCTGGCGACGATGATCCAGAACCTCTTGTCGAACGCCATCAAATACTCGCCAGGATCACAGGTCCTGATCGGCGTACGCCGCCGCGGCAACACGCTGGGGATTGAAGTGCACGATCAAGGTATCGGCATCACGCCAGAGCATATGCCCCATATTCTTGACGAGTTTTACCGCGGCCATGTGCCCGGTGATCGTGACTCCGAAGGTGTCGGGTTGGGGTTGGCAATCGTGAACCGCTTGGCGCAACTTTCCGGTCTAACGCTGGGGCTGAAATCAAGACGCGGTATCGGGACCATAGCGGGCATCTATGGGATACCAATCAGTGCGCAAAAGCTGCAGAGGAAACGGCGATCATCAGACGACGCACCACAGCCTCTCTCTGATTTTCGGGTGATCCTGATCGAGGATAACCAGGATGTGCTCGATGCGACGCAAGCACTGCTTGAACGGTGGGGCTGCCATGTTCAGGCTCATGCCTCCATGCCAACGGTTGTGCATATGGCCGATCTGATCATTGCCGATTTTGATCTGGGGGATCAGCTGCTTGGCACAGATGCGATTGCCACTATCCGCAAAAAGCTGGGATCTTCGATACCAGCAATCCTGATGACCGGACATGCCGGACAGCTTGTCAATGACCAGCTGGTCAGTGATGACATCCAGATCCTTGCCAAACCGGTGCAACCCGCCATGCTTCGATCTATCCTGTCAGCCTTCCGGATCGGTTCGCGCCAGCAGCATTGACCCTGACCCTGGCGACAGCGCTTGACCGGATTGAGCCGCTGCCACACTCTCTCTCAGGCAAAGGAGAGAGTGATGACCACACCAAGGACCGGCGGCTGCCTGTGCGGCGCAGTGCGTTATGAAATGCAGGGCGATCCGGCGATGCAGGTGGTGTGCCATTGCAGCCATTGTCAGAAGCAGTCAGGCAGCGCGTTTTCAACGATCATTGGCGTACCCGAAGCGGCGGTGACAGTCACGCAGGGTGCGCCAACGCGTTTTCAGGATTCGGGTGAAAGCGGCAAAGCGGTCGAACGGCAGTTTTGCGGGACTTGTGGATCACCGCTGTTTAGCATGGTTGAAGTCGCCCCGGGGCTGGTTTTCATCAAGACCGGCACGTTGGATGATACCGGCTTTTTTCAGCCATCGGCGCATATCTGGACCAAGTCGAAGCAATGCTGGGTCGATACCGGTGCCGTCCCGGCTTTCGCGACCAACCCGGGTTAGGCGCAGTGAAAGGCTGGAAGGCGGTATTCGGGGCGGCCGCTGTCTATAATCTGGTGGTTGGATTGCTGGGTCTGGTTTTGCCCGGTGCGACTGTATCAGACCGGATTGTCTCGCTGCTGGTGGCCTGTTTCGGGCTGATCTATGGCCTGACTGCGCGCAATCCGCTGCGCTTCGCACCGGTATTGTGGGCCGGGGTGGCCGGCAAGTTGGGTGTGGTTGCGCTGTTGCTGCCCGAAGTGCAGGCGGGTCGGGCTGTGCCGGGAACCGGGTTGATCTTGCTGGGGGACGCCCTTTTTACCCTACTGTTTCTGGTCTTCCTGCTTGGTCCGGCGCGAAAGCGGCGCTTCTGACCCGAATGAAAGCGGGGTTAACCGGTCGCTGACCATTTTCCCTTACCGTAGGTTCCAAGCCGGTAGCGCGCAGGGCGCCGCCGCAGATGGAGCGTCCGGGATGCACAGCTTGCAGACCACATTTGCTACTGCTGCCGGGGAACTGGCCTGGGAAGAAGGCCTGCGCGGCCTGTTCGAGGCGCGTGAACTGGCCAAGGCCGAGACGCTGCTGCGCACCGCGCTGATCGAAAGCGGCGGCGAAATGATGCGGCTGTGCCGTAACGCAAGCCTCTCTGCAGTCGAAATCAGCGGCTGGGATGAATTGGCTGAAGCGGTGCGAAACCATGAGGGCGAACCGATCACCGGCGCGACCATTGCGATCGGCAACGAAGCCGATCTGGCCTTTGAAAAGGGCGCGACGCACCGACCCTATCTGGTCCTGGGGCTGTATACCGACGCATCCTGGGGTTGGTCTTCGGCCAGCGCCGAAGATGCGCTGGCGCAGTGCCGCAGCGATAATCCGGAATGGGCTGGATGGGACGAAGACATTGAGGCGTTCCTCGAAATCGAAGGGCTGGATGCGCTCAACACCGCGCTGGTTCATCACAAGCAGCGGCACTTTATCCGCGAAGAAGGCGAAACGGCCTCCGCGCCGCTGCGTTACGTTGAATTCGTGCTGGGCTGCTGGTGGCGCGCGCTCAGGTTTCATCAGGCCGTGGCGGTTCAACTGGACCGGCACGGGTTGGCGGGTTCTGTTCCGGTCATTTCCGGCCTGATCGAACTGCGCCCCGAAGTGGTCGCCGTGCATTGGCCGGTGGTGCGCGAAGTTCCCAGCACCAAGGAAGCTGCGATCGATCACGACCAAGTGGAAGATGGAGCCGGGGGAGCCGAGATTGCTACGCCCAACCTGACCCGCTTCAATCTGATTCAGCGGGGCCGGCTGGTGGTCGATGAAGCCGAAGGCCCGACCGGCAGCGTCCTGCGCCGCCGGATCGAATCCAGCGAAGAAAGCGCTGATCTTGCGGAAGCCCCGGGATTGATGCGGCGGCTGCTCGGCCGGGGTTGATCAGTCCGCGTACTAACGTTTGCGCACAAATTCCGCGCGCAGCACCAGTCCTTTGATGCCGGGATATTTGCAGTCGATTTCTTGCGCGTCGCCGGTCAGCCGGATCGACGAAATGACCGTCCCCTGTTTGAGCGTCTGGCCCGCGCCTTTGACTGTCAGATCCTTTATCAAGGTCACCGCATCGCCATCGGCCAGCAGGTTGCCCACCGCATCGCGCACTTCGACCTGATCGGCTGCTGCCCGCTTGGCCGCCAGTTCCGAGGCCGGCAGCCATTCGCCGCTGTCTTCGTCATAGACATAGTCTTCGTCATCGCCGGCCATTGTTTATCCCATCTTGTCAAAAAGTATCGCCGCCCAGCACAGCATCGTCAGTGCTCCGCCCGCCAGCGTCCAACGGATTGCCTGACCCAGCAACCGGGCCTGAACGTCGATCGAGTGCACGAAAGTGGCAAACAGCCGCTGCCGCGCCGCTTCGTCGCTGGCCACGCCTTCGCTGTCAAACTCTTCGCCGAGCAGCAGCGCGCGCAGCGCAAAAACGCAGGAGGCCACCAACGGTAGCAGCGCGATCAGGCTGAACAGCACCAGCATTCCCTGGGTCGGTGCATCGAGACTGAGTGGCGCGCCGGGGCTGGCTGAAATGGGGTGGGTGCCGATCGTGATCAACAGCGCGTTGAACCCCAGCATCGCGCCCAGCCGGATCGACAGATCAAGGTCGCGGTTCTCCAGAAATTCCAGATCGGCAACAAAGCCGGGCTCGGGCGGATTGCCGCGCATCGCTTGAAATGCGCGCAGCCTGGTGCGGAACGAGCGAAAAGCCATCGGGCCGGGTTAGTGCGGTTGCGCCTCGCCCGCAAGGGTGGCAGGCAAGGCCACATGCAACAAGAGATTATCCGGCTTGGCCCCACCCACCGCGATCGCGCAGTCGAAACACTGGCACTGGCGTTTCATCAGGACCCGGCGATGGTCCACATGCTGCCCGATGAGGCATCGCGCGGGGTGCGGCTGCGGCGGCTGATGGGCTGGATGGTTGATCAGCAGCTCAAGATCGGATTGGTGTTGGGCACAGCGGATGTGACCGGTGTGACGCTGTGGCGGACGCCCGGCATGGTCCATTTTCATGAACCACTGTGGCACCGCGATACCTTGCTACATATTGGCATTTTCGGGCGATACTTGCTGCGCGCGCTGCGCACCGACGATGGGATCACCAGCCACCTGCCGAAGGGTGAAGACTGGATGTACCTCAAGATGGCGGCAGTCCATCCTGATCATCAGGGCAAAGGGCTGGGTGGCCGGATCATCCGCACCGGTCTTGCCGAGGCGGCTCGGCTGGGCGTTCCCTCGGTGCTTGAAACTGCGACGCCTTCCAACGTCGGCCTCTATCAGCGGCTGGGCTATTGCATCGCCAGCGAATGGGATGTGGCAAAGGGCGGCCCGCATTTCTGGACAATGACCAATCCGGAGCCCGCCGGGTGACAACACCCACGCGGCCCGTGTTGATTTTTGCCTTCATGACGATCCTGATCGACGCGATGGGGTTCGGGCTGATCATGCCGGTATTGCCGCGCCTGCTGATGCGGGTCGGGGAGATGCCACTTGGCGGGACGATCGGACTGGCCGCGTGGATGAGCCTGGCGATGGCCGTTGCAGCGTTCTTCTCTGCCCCGATACTTGGTAACCTTTCAGACCGCTTTGGCCGCCGCAAAGTGCTGCTTATCGCGCTGGCCGGAATGGCGGCGCACTATGCGGTGCTGGCGGTGGCGGGCAGTGTCATGCTGATCGTGCTGGGCCGGGTGCTGACCGGGGTATTTGGCGGCTCCTATGCCCCGGCGCAGGCGGCGATCGCCGATGTCACCAAGCCTGAAGAGCGGGCCAAGAACTTCGCGCTTGTCTCTGCCGGGTTCGGCGTTGGCTTTGTGGCCGGACCGGCGCTGGGCGGACTGCTGGTCCAGTATGGTGAGCGCATGCCGTTCTGGGTGGCGCTGGCCTTGGCGCTGATCAGCTGCATCTATGGCCTGATCGCCTTTCCCGAGACGCTGAAACCAGAACTGCGGCGGCCCTTTGACTGGGCCCGGGCCAATCCGTTTGGGGCCTGGCGGGTTGCTGGGAAGGTTCAGGGGCTGCGCCGGATTGCACTGGTCCTGTTGCTGTGGCAGCTCGCCAGTCTGGTCTATCCGCTGACCTGGAGTTTTTGGGGAATTGCCGCGCTCGGTTGGTCAGATCAGATGATCGGGCTCAGCTTTGCTGCGGTCGGGATTGTGATTGCGTTAAGCCAGATGCTGATCACTGGTCGTGCCGTGCGGCGATTGGGCGAGCGGGGCGCGGCCACTGTCGGGATGATCGGCGCAGGGCTGGGCTTTTTGGGCTATGCCTTCACCACCACGACCTGGCTAGCCTATGCCCTGCTGGCTGCAATCGCCGTGCAATCGTTGGTCCAGCCCAGCCTGATGGCGATGCTCTCTCGCCGCGCTACACCCGAAACGCAGGGCGAAGTACAAGGGCTTGCCGCGATGGTGATGGGGGTGGGGTCGGTGATCGGACCACTTGTGCTGGTCCAACCGATGGCTTGGTTCACGTCCCCGACGGCACCGTTCGACTGGCCCGGCGTGCCCTTTGCGATTGCTGCCGCCATCACTGCAGCGGCGCTGATCTTGCTCAAAACGACTCCCCAAACGGGTAGTGGCACCTCTGTCCAGCAGCTATAGAGTTTAGCACGTTCTGGATGGAGAAGAAGTGATGCGAATGACGGTCCTGGCGCTGGGTGCGCTGGCTTTGAGTGCGCCAACGCTGGCGGCTTCGGTGGAATGGGGCAGCAAACCGGCTGATAGTGCGAACCAGTCAGGCAGCATGGCCGTACTTGGCCAGCCAGACGGGATCGCCACCTCGATCAGCTTTTTCGCCTCGAGCTATGTCCGCGATTTCAAGCCAGGCAAAGTCAACGCCGCGCAGATCGAAAAGCTGCTCAAGCTGCCGGCGGGTGAGCTAGCCAAATGGGATGTCATCGCGTTTGAAAGCAAATCGCTGAATGCCCCGGGGCAGGGCTTCGATTCTTCGATGTGGATGGCCAGTGACCTCAAAACAATCAGCTCAGCGGCCTATGACAGCAACACTGGCGCAGCCGTACCAGGGAGCGGTGAGGGCTGGAAGTTCCGCTCCGGCCGGGTTGCAATGGTCGATTTCAAGACTGTGTTTCCCGGCAACCGGGTGTTTGGCGATGCCGCCTGGATCCTGATCAAACTCCCGCCGGGGGTGGACAAACGCTCACCCAATCTGGCGGTCTGGCTCAGCGGCGGGCCGATGGGCGGCGGCGATGCCGATCCTGCGCCCGACGCAATCGGCGTGATCCGGTGAAGCGCGCCTTGATCCTTGCGGCGGCGCTGGGGGCCGCATTCCCTGCAACGCTGGTTGCGTCCGCTCCGGAACATGCCGCAGGCCATGCGGTCGTTGGCGGCTGGAGCGAAGTGCCGCGGGCCCGGCTGCAAACCGAAGTTGGTGCGGTCGCCCGCTTTGCCGTTTCCAAGCTGCCCAAGCCGCACGGCGCGCTGAAGCAAATTGTTGGTGCCGAACGGCAGGTCGTCGCCGGGATGAACTACCGGATGATCCTGATCCTGACTGACGGCGGCCGCTGGCGGGTGCAGGTCTGGAAGAAGCTCGACGGGACGATGCAATTGAGCCATTTTAAACGCGACAATTGATCGGCACAGATCGTGCCGGCGAAGGAGCGGCGCGATGACTTCCACGGCAGCAACCGGTACGGCGCGGTCTTTGGCGATTTTGGGGGCCGTGCTGGTCCTGCTGGGCTTGTTGACCGGATTCGTGTCTGGGCAGCTGGCCAACCCGCGCATGGGGCTGGCTTCGCACCTTGAAGGGCTGATGAATGGCACGCTGATGCTGGCGCTGGCCGCCGCTTGGCCGAAGGTCCGCTTGACCCAGCGCGCGGAAAAGTGGGCGCTGTGGTTGCTGGTATGCGGCAGTCTGGCCAATTGGTTGGCGACCTTTCTGGCCGCTGTCTGGGGTGCAGGCGGTGAAACCATGCCGCTGACCGCTGACGGGCACAGGGCAGCAGAATGGCAGGAAGGGTTGGTCACCGTTCTGCTGGTGTCACTGTCCTTTGCCATGGTCGTAGCCTTCGGACTGATCCTGCAGGGGTTGATCCGGGGCCGCAGCACAGACTGAATCGCGGATTCAGCATTCACCGCAACCGCCGGTCAAGTGACCGCATGCCAGTCCTGCAAGGCTTGCTGAGCCCGAAACCGGGCCGCAGGCTGCTAAGCAGAGGGATTTGGCAGATGCTCAGGGTCGCACCGATTATCGCCGCGCTGGCTGCACTGGCAGCTTGTTCAGGCAGTCCGCAGCCGCAAGTGAACCGGGGTTATTCACTGCCCCCGCAGCCATCGGCAGCGGCTCCGCGTGTCGCTACCGCTCCGGCACCGCCCGTTGAACCAGGTGAGGCCGTGTGGCACCTGCGCGCCGGTCTCAACGTGGCGGCACTGTCCTGCCGGGGCAAAGGCCGTGCGGCAGTGGCGGGCCATTATTCACGGGTCCTGGCCCGGCACAAGGCGCTGTTGGCCAAGGCCTATGCGGTTGAGCAACGCCGCCACGGCAAGGGTCTCGATCGGCATCAGACCCAGCTTTACAACCGCTATTCCAATCAGCGCAATCCAGCCAAGTTCTGCGCCAGTTCGGCCAGTGTCGCCAAACGGGCTGCCACAATGGACTCGCCTGCATTGGCCAGCAATGCACGCGGCCTGCTGAGGGAAATCGACTAGATTCCCTGCCAGATCAACCGCAGCCCCAGCGCGATCATCAGCAGATAGATCAGCGAATAGAACCGCGCGGTATCCATCCGGCGGACCAGCCAGACCCCGGCAAGTGTAGTCATGATTGCCAGCGGCATCAGCAGCGCGGCGGCTTGCAAAACGGACCAATTGAAAGATCCGAGTGCGCCATAACTCGGCACCTTCATCCAGTTGATTGCCGCAAAGGTGATCGATGACGTGCCCACAAACACCTGATGCGGCAGGCGGCGCGGGGTCACCCACATCTGGAACGGCGGCCCGCCAGCATGGGCGATCTGGCTGGTGAATCCGGTGGCCACACCAAACAACGTGCCAATCCAGCCCGGCGAATTGCTCGGCGCAACAATGCGACCCCCGCGTTCCAACCATAACCGGTAGAGCCCGAACGCCAGGGTTATTGCCCCCAACAGTACCATCAGCTTCTCCTCCGGCACCGCCGCCGCCAGCACTGCGCCCAGCGCCACGCCCACCAGCGCACCCGGCAGCATCCAGCCCACGATCCAGCGGTCCCAGGTCTTGCGGTAAGACCAGACGCTGATCACGTCCTGGACCAGCAGCACCGGCAATAGCAATGCGGCAGCCGTGACTGGCGGAAGGGCAAGCGCCAGCAGTGGTGTGGCAAGCGCACCAAGGCCTGAGAAGCCGCCCTTGGCCAATCCCAGGATCGCAACGGCCAGCATTGCCAAGGCCAGGGTCCAAGGATCGCTCAACAGTTCCATCATTTTCAGCCAGCACGGAACGGCGCTGTGCGCAAGCAGTCCGGCCAGTCTTGTCCCCGCCGCACGGTGCCATAAACTGGTGGTCTGGTTCAACCCGTTGGAGATACAAGCAATGACCGATCCGCGCGCGATGGTGCAAACGATGATTTCGCTGGCTTCGGCCTCGCTCGGGCTGGTGGCCGCACTTGCCTGGAACGAAGCGATCAAGGCCACTTTGGCCAAGCTGGGGATCAGCGATGATCTGGCTGGGCTCTATACCTACGCGATCCTGGCTACGGTCGTCGCAGTGGTGGTATTGGCGATGCTGGGGCGGCTCGCCGCGAAAGTTGGCGGGAACGCAGCGTTTGAACGCGAGGCTGAAGGCTGACTATACCCGGATTCGCCTAAGCCGAGGAAAGTGCTAGGCTTCGTCTTGGAGGCGAGTCGATGCACACGTTTTCGAGCAGGCGGGAATTCCTTTATGGCGGAGCGTCACTGGCAGCTTTGCTGGCAGGTCCGGATCTGCGCAGCGTGCTCGGCGCCAAACTGCCCGAGCCACTGCGCGCACTGGTCCCGGGCGAAGCGGTCGAAGCCGCCGGGCTGATCGGCGAGCTGCTTGGTCTGGAGCAGCAGGCCAAGGCTCTGCGCCTGCCGCCCAGTCCGCTCGCATTTCACGAAGGTCAGTTGCAGATCGCGCCTGATCAGCTCTATCAGATCGCCATGCCGCGGCTGGTCGCGCTGATCGACCGGGCCGAGGTCAAGGCCCCGCTGCTGGCTGAGAAGGCTGGTGGCCTGCTCGCCAGGCTGCACCTTAGCGAATACGATCCACCCGATGCCTGGTTCGGCGATGCCGGTTCGCCGGGCCCGCTGGGCAGCACTGCGGGGCTGGCGCTGCCCGCACCAAACCGCTCATTGCGGATCGCCGCGCCGCTCAATGCCGAGGGTGCCGACTCCGGCGATCTGGTGATGCCGACGACAATTAGCCTGCCCAATGCCGCTGCCCCGACTGTGCAGGAAGTACTGCCGCCGGTTGCCACCACGCTCAAGTATGAAGCCTTGGCCGAAGAGTACGCCGCATGGTTTGCCGCTGCGCAGATCCGACCGGAATTTCGCGAAAGCACCGATTGGCATCTGACCATGATGCGGCAATCACGCAGCCGCTATGAACGGTTGGGCAAGCGGTTGGGGATCCCGTGGTCATTTATCGCCTGCACCCACGGACTGGAAGCCAGCTTCAATTTTCGCGCTCACTTTCACAACGGCGATTTCCCGCTCAGTCGGCGGACCCGCCAAGTTCCGGCGAACCGACCGCCAACCTGGCTACCACCGAGCGACTGGGAATCAAGCGCAGCAGATGCACTGCGGCTGCTTGGCTTTACCGGGCAAAGCGACTGGAGCTTGCCGAGAACGCTTTACCGGCTGGAAGCTTACAATGGCTTTGGGTATCGCCGTGCGGGCCGCGCCAGCCCCTATCTTTGGAGTTTCTCTTCGCTTTATAGTCGCGGCAAATTTGTCGCTGACGGCAAATTCGATCCCAAAGCCCGATCCAAGCAATGCGGCGCTGCAGTGATGCTCAAGTTGCTCGATCTGGCAGGAGAGCTTGGCTAGACGCACCGGTACAATTTCAGCCTGTTGCCTGGGATCCAAATTCAGTATCCGCACTGGTTTGTCCGAGCTTGACGGCTGACGGGCCGAGTTTCTGCGGAGCGAAATGCAAACTTATGATAGACAAACAAAAATGTGCAATTTTTGCGATTGCGCTGGCGGCATTGATTCCGACAGTTGCCCACGCTGGCACCTGTGAGGAGACCTTTCAAAAGAAGGGCAATCCGATCACCGGACTGACCTTCACGGCACAGACGGCAGTATCTGATATGCCAGTCGATATAGCCATCAAGCAGCTTGAGCGTGCCGCCACCCAGCGCGGCTATATTATTATCGCGTCTGAACCACAGGGCGGGGAATTGCTGATCGAGCAACCCAGCAGCGGAAAATCGCGGGGCTTTCCGTTGACCGCAACTGCCACCGTTGCCCCGGGCGGAGTTGGAACCGTCCAGGTTGTGGCCAAACTTCCCGCAGGGATGGGTGCGAAGAGCGAACCCGTCAAGGCGGAGATGTGCGGCATGCTGGCTTTGCTCAAGGGTGGGAAAGAAGGTCGCTTGGCCGCCCGTGCTGGTCCAGGCGCACCAGCCACGAGTGCACCTCCATACGCGACCAGTGCTCAGGATTTTACGCAGCAGATATCCAAGGATGCAGAACGCAATGCCTTGACCATTCCGCAGCGCTACAAGAATCGCAGGTTCACGCTAAGCGGCCAGGTTGACTATGTTACCAAGGATGGCGACCGCTACCGGGTGGCGTTCAAGATTCTGCAGCCGCATGAGCTTGCCCTGCGCTTGCCCAACATGGCCAAAAGCTTTGCCAGTGTAAGCTGCCTGATGGCGCCCGGCACATCGGTTTTCACCTTGCAATTGAAGCCGGGCAAGAGTGTAAAGCTGACCGGAACCTTCTACGAATATTCGGATTCGCGACAAGTAGTCTGGCTGATGGATTGCGTGCCGCTCAAATAGCAGGAGCGGTGAAATGGCCATCCCTACGGTGAAGATTGTCGGTTTGGCAGGACTCCTGGCACTGACCGGTACGGTTTTCGCCAAACCGGTCAGGACGCCCGAACAGGTCGCAATGGCCGCGCTGGCCGCCGCGCCGGTTTGGGATGGTCACAACGATGTGCCCGATACGCTGCGGGATCGGCGCAAGAACATGCTCGGCGGGTTCGATTTTGCCGATACCAGCAAGACTGCGGACCCGGCCAATGGCCGCGGCGCAATGCACACCGATCTGGCCCGGTTACGCGCGGGCAAGGTCGGTGCGCAGTTCTGGTCGGTTTATGTCTCGGCCAGCCACTCCGATAGTCAGGCGGTGCAGGCCGCGCTGGAACAGATCGATCTGGCCAAGCGGCTGATCGCGAAATACCCTGAAACGCTGCAGTTCTGCCTCGATTCCGCCTGTGTTGAAGCGGCAGCACGGCAGGGCAAGATCGGCTCCATGCTGGGGATGGAAGGCGGCCACGCGATCGGCGGCAGCCTTGCGGTGCTGCGCCAGATGTATGCGCTGGGCGCGCGTTATATGACGCTGACCCATTCCAAGAATAACGCTTGGGCAGATTCGGCCACCGACGCCCCGGTCCATGGTGGGCTTACTCCCCTCGGCATGGATGTCGTGCGTGAAATGCAGCGGCTGGGGATGCTGGTCGATATCAGCCATGTCAGTGAAGAGACGATGCTCGATGTCTTTTCTGTCGCCAAGGCCCCGGTGATCGCTAGCCATTCCAACGCTTTCGGGGTCAATCCGCACCCCCGCAATGTGCCCGATGCCGCGCTCGATGCGCTGAAGGCCAATGGCGGGATCGTGATGGTCAATTTCTACCCGCCGTTTGTGCTTGATGCCGCGCGGCTCTGGCTCGCCAACAAGGACGCCGAGGAAGCGCGGCTGAAGCGGCTCCATCTGGGTCGGCCGGACCGGGCCAAGACTGCGCTTGAGGCATGGACCAAGGCCAACCCGATGCCGACCGGATCGGTAAGCGATGTCGCCAATCAGATCGAATACATCGCCAAGCGGATCGGGGTCGATCATGTTGGCCTGGGCGGTGATTTTGACGGGATCGATGTGACGATACCCGGCCTTGCATCGGTTGCGGACTATCCCGCGCTGTTTATTGAACTGGCTCGCCGTGGCTGGAGCCAGCAGGACCTCGAAAAGCTCGCCAGCCGCAACATGATGCGGGTGCTGAAGGGGGCAGAGGCCTATGCCGCCAGCCAGCGCGGTGTCGCACCGCTGGAAAATGCGGTCAATTTCTAGGCAAACGGAGCGGGGAATGTCACGCGCCAGAACCCGGTGACTGCGCCTTCGGTGCCGTAATCGCTGTCGCTGGCCAGCAGCAGGGTGTCGGGTGCGAGCACGATCATCCCCTCCAGATCGCAGCCGATTTCGGGGTGGTCATCGGTTGACAGGATCAGCTGCTTTTCGAGCAAGGGAACACCCGAAGCTCTGGCCCCAGCGGCGCCAAGCTGCTCCAGCGTCGGGCGGTGCGCCGGATCGGCCCGGTCCGCAGGCAGCTCCAACTGCGGATCGGTCGAAACCCGGTAAATATGGGTCGATTGTGTAACCCGTTCGAGCACCAGCAGACTGCCATCACCGAGCAAGGTCAGTTCGCTGACCTTGATGTCATCGCGCTTTACAGGTGCTTCGGCGCAGTCGCGGCGAAAGCCTGCGGGCGGGCCCAGCGGATAGGCATATTCTGTCAGCAGCGTGCCGGTGATCGCATCGAGCGCCCATAGCCGGACCAGATCGGACTGTTCGTGCGCTTCGCGGTCGGGATGGCTCAGCGGACTTTGGAACATCGTGAACAGCACGCTGCCATCGGCTGACAGCGCCAAGCCCTCAAACCCGCGGTTGAGCTTGCGCGCCAAGGCCAGCGCGGGCAACGATTCGACAATCGGGATCGATGATCCGGTGAAATGGTGCGCGGTGCCGATCGGCACATGGCGCGCCTCGACCACCCCGTCGGCGCTGACCAGCAGCAACGAAGGGCCGTATTCCTCGGCGATCCACAATTTGCCATCGCGGCGAGCGGCGACCCCTTCGGTATCTGCGCCATCGAGATGGGTGCCAAGCGCCGCGCCATTGAGCGCCAAAGCCGGTTCGCTTTCCTGTTCCGGAAGAGGCAAGGGCAGGCCGCTGAGCGACGCTCCAGCCGGTGTGCGGAGCGGATGAACCGCTTCGAGCGTAACTGCGCGCCCTTTGATTCGGAAGAGGGCGAGTGCCGGTCCCGCCTCTGGCAGCGGCATGACCTTGGCCCCGTCGGTCTCGGCGTGGAGCGCCAGCGCGATCAAGCCATAGCGCTCCAGCGCCGCTTGTGGCTTCAGGTTGGGGCCGCGATCGCCGATGCCCCAGAACAGGTTCGGATCGCCGCCAACCGCGCGCGCCAGCCCTGAGGTGAGGCTGCGGGTGAGCCGCATTGTGCCCCGCGGCATAGGCAGTTCGGCCAGTAACGGATCAACCCAATCAAGCCGCTCCACACGCGGCGCCGGACCCGAACCTTCGGTCAATGCGCTTCCATTCGCCCGAGCATCCGGAAAAAGAACGCGGTTGACCAGCCGATCAGGACCATACCCAGGATCGATTGGAACGCCCCAAGCAGTCGCCATTCCGGCGCAATGTGGGTGTCGTTGTAACCGACGGTCGAATAGCTGATAGTCGAAAAATAGAGAGCATCTTCCAGCCCCCCAATCGCCCCGATGCCGAGATAGACGAAAACGAAGGCCCAGATTTCAATTCCGTGCAGCGCCAGGATCGACACCACGATGCCCAGTGTAAAAGCTACCCCCCGTGGGCTAAGCGGCGCTATCCGCCGCAATCGTTCTGTCGCCGTTTCGGTCCGCAGTGCCCGGGCCAGACTGAACAGACCGATTCCGTGGATCACCACACACAGCACTGCCATCACGGTGGAAACGGCAAACTGGATGAGCAGTGGGGACACCTGGGTCAGTCGCGCAGCAAATCGTTGATGCCGGTTTTGGCGCGGGTCTGGGCATCGACCTGCTTGATAATCACCGCGCAGGCCAGTGAGGGGCCAGGGGTGCCGTCGGGCAGGGGCTTGCCGGGCATTGCACCAGGCACCACCACGCTGAACGGCGGAATGTGCCCGGTGATGACCTTGCCGGTATCGCGATAGACGATCTTGCTGGTCGCGGTGATGAACACACCCATCGCCACGACGCAGCCTGCGCCCACGATCACGCCTTCGACGATTTCGCTGCGTGCGCCGATGAAGCAGTTATCGCCGATGATCGTCGGATTGGCCTGCATCGGCTCCAGCACGCCGCCGATCCCGGCCCCGGCCGAGATGTGGCAATTCTGACCGACCTGTGCGCAGGAGCCGACCGAGGCCCAAGTATCGATCATCGTGCCATCGCCAACGTTGGCCCCGATGTTGACGAAACTGGGCATCAGCACGACGTTTTTGCCGATATGCGCTCCGCGCCGCACAATCGCGCCTGGGACAGCCCGGATCCCGGCGGAGCGGAACCGATCTGCGTCCCAGCCGGTAAATTTGAGCGGGACCTTGTCAAACGAAGGCGCCCCTGCACTGCCATAGTCCATCACAGCATTGTCGTTCAGCCGGAAAGACAGCAGAACCGCCTTCTTGAGCCATTGATTGACGTGCCAGCCACCGGCGCCGTCCGGCTGAGCCACGCGGGCCTGGCCGCTATCGAGCAGCACCAGTGCCGCATCGACCACTTCGCGCACCGCGGTGCTGGCTGGGGTTACGCTATCGCGATCTTCCCAGGCTTGTTCGATTGCGGCGGCAAGGTCGGCACTCACGGCATTCTCCCGAATTCGGTATCCTGCGCGGCCTATCGCGCCCGGCCTGCCTCGGCAAGCGCGGGCGCTCCGCAATGTGTAAGAAAGTTCCGGTTAAGCATCTTGGTGGCATAGTGCTATATCAAACGGAGGGATCGGCGGTGCCGAACCCTTGAACAGGGGTCGTCACCATGTCCAAACCGCTATTCTTGCAAGCCCGCTGGCACATGGGCGCGGCACTGATGTCTTTGGCACTTGTTGCTGGCTGCGGCGGCGGGAGCGTGGGTTCCACCCCTACGCCAACTCCAACTCCAACTCCAACTCCAACTCCGACCCCAACACCAACACCAACACCAACACCAACTCCGACCCCCACTCCCACGCCGACACCGACCTCCTCGTTCCAGACCAGCGAGTACAATCGCTCAACCGGACCTTCGCAGCACGGCGCGATTACACCTTGGACGGCGGGTTACAGCGGCACTGGGGTGACAATCGCGATCATCGATTCAGGAATCGATACCGACAGTCCGGAATTCGCCGGTCGGATCGTAACCTATTCAGATGATGTGGCGGGCAATCGCGGGCTCGATAATCCTGATGATGATCACGGCACCAATGTCGCGATGGTGGCGGCGGCTGCGCGCGACAATACCGGGATCATGGGGATCGCCTACACCGCCAACATCGCGATGTTCCGGGCCGATACGGTCGGCAGTTGTGCCACCCAGGTCGACACCGATCCCGACAGCGGCTGCAAATTTTCAGATAGCGCAATTGCCTCTGGCGTTAATGCGGCGGTGGCGGGTGGGGCCAAGGTGATCAACCTTTCGCTCGGCGGCTCAACGCCCGGGCTGCAACTGCGCAATGCCATCACCAATGCCGCCAACGCCGGGGTGGTGGTGATCGTTTCTGCCGGGAACGACGGCGATTCGACCGACCCCGATGTCGATCCCAACAACCCTGATCCGTTTGCCACCGGATTGCGTGCGGCCGGCAACGGCAATGTCATCATCGCTGGATCCGTTGGGTCGACCAACCTGATTTCGCCCTTTTCAAATCGGGCCGGCAGCGAAGCGGTCTGGTTCCTCTCGGCCCGGGGCGAACGGGTCTGCTGTGTCTATGAAAACGGCACAATGCAGGTCGTCGACAATCCCGATGGCACCCGTTCGGTCTATGTCATCTCCGGCACCAGCTTTTCAGCCCCGCAGATCGCCGGGGCTGCCGCGCTGCTCAGGCAGGCCTTCCCGAACCTGACCGCAGTGCAAGTCGTCGATCTGCTGCTGCGCACCGCGCGCGATGCGGGTGCTGCGGGAACCGATGCGATCTATGGCCGCGGGGTGATGGACATTACCGCGGCGTTCGCACCGCAAGGCGCAACCAGTCTGGCCGGAACCGCGCAGCTGATACCGCTGGGCGACAGCACTGCGATCACTTCTGCCCCGATGGGCGATGCCGGAACCACGGGCGGAGTGCTCAGCGCGATTGTGCTGGATGACTATGCCCGCGCCTATCAGGTCAGCCTGTCAGCCGGGTTCCGGTCGGCCCATGTCCAGCCTCGGCTGGCCCCTGCGTTGGAGCGTGAAACACGCCACGTCAGTCTGGGCGACGACAGGATGTCGCTGGCATTCTCGATCGATGGCAAGGGCCGTGTTGCCCGGATGCCGTGGTCCGGCCAGCTGCGGTTGTCCCAACAGGATGCAGAAGCGGCCAAGGTTCTGGCGGCGCGAGTGGTTGCGCGGATAGCGCCGGATTCACAGATCGCCTTTGCCTTTGCGCAAGGAGCAGATGGCCTGATCGCGCAGCTCCAAGGGCATAGCCAACCCGCCTTCCTGATCGCGCGGTCACCGCTCGACGATGTCGGATTTGGCCGGACTGACAGTTTCAGTTTTGCGGCCCGCCACCAGCTTGGCCCGTGGGGCCTTACCATGGGGGCTGAACACGGCTCGGCAATCAGCGCTGCACCTGTTGCTGGCGCCGCCGGCCCCACTGCCCTGACCCGGCTGGCTCCGGCAGATCGGCTCTCGGTGACTTTTGATCGCCGGTTCGGACAGTTCGGCGCGGCGCTCGGTGCCAGCTGGCTGGGTGAGAGCCGCACCTTCCTTGGCGCGCGGCTCCACGAAGGGTTGGGTGCGGGCGGGGCGGATAGCCTGTTCATCGATGCCAGCGGCGAATGGCGCCCGGCGCAAGGCTGGCGGCTTGGCCTCGCGGCCCGCAGCGGATTGACCTGGGCGCGAACATCAGGCTCGATTGCCCCGGGATCGCGGCTGCTGACTTCGGCCTGGGCGGTCGATGTGACTCGCACCGGCGTGACCAGTTCCGCCGACAGCCTGTCACTGCGGCTGTCGCAGCCGCTGCGGGTGGAAAGCGGCGGGCTGAACTTCAATCTGCCGGTCGACTACTCGTACGACACCTTGCAGCCGACCTTTGCGCTGGTGCCGCTCGCGCTGGTCCCGCATGGGCGTGAGCTTGATGCCGAACTGATCTGGCGCAGCCCGCTGCTGACGGGATCCGCGATGGTCAGCCTGTTCTATCGGCGTGACCCCGGCCACTATGCGGCGCTGCGCGATGACAAGGGACTTGCGGTCAGCTGGGGCAAGTCGTTCTAGACAGGCAAACCACTCCCCGGCATGGGAGCGGGATGAGCGAACAACCGCGTGCCCTCGATGGGATAAAGGTGCTGGACCTCTCAAGGGTCCTTGCCGGTCCCTGGTCAACCCAGATCCTCGCCGATTTCGGCGCCGATGTGTTCAAGGTCGAACATCCGACCCGCGGTGACGACACCCGCGGCTGGGGGCCGCCTTTCCTGAAGCTTCCCGATGGGTCGGATGACCCGCGCGAGAGCGCCTATTACCTCTGCGCCAACCGCAACAAGCGTTCGGCGGCGATCGATATGGCAACGCCTGCGGGGGCCGATCTGATCCGGCGGCTGGCCGCGCAGGCCGATGTGCTGGTTGAGAATTTCAAGGTCGGCAGCCTTGCGAAGTACGGACTTGATTATGCCAGCATCGCCGCGATCAATCCGCGGATCGTCTACTGCTCCGTGACCGGTTTCGGTCAGGACGGGCCCTATGCCAATCGCGGCGGCTACGATTTCCTCGCGCAAGGGATGGGCGGCTTGATGAGTGTGACCGGTGAGGCCGATGGCCCGCCATTGAAAGTCGGCGTCGCGATGGCTGATCTTGCGACGGGCATGTATGCCACTGTCTCGATCCTCGCCGCGCTGCGCCATGCCGAGCGGACTGGCGAGGGCCAGCAGATCGACATTTCGCTGCTCGACACCCAAATCGCGATGCTGGCCAATCAGGCCTCAAGCTATCTGGTCGGCGGCGTGGTGCCGGGCCGGATGGGCAACCGCCACCCCACGGTGGTGCCCTATACCACTTTCGAAGTTACCGATGGCACGGTGATCATCGCGATCGGCAACGATGGCCAGTTTCGGGCCTTTTGCACCGAGATGGGCGTGCCTGAACTGGGCACCGACCCGCGCTTCGCCGCCGCATCAGCGCGGGTGGTCAACCGCGATGCGATCGAGGCCTTGATGCGCGATCTGGTCGCGCATGAAACCCGCGGCGGCTTGATCGCACGGCTTGAGGCAGCAGGAGTGCCAGTCGGTCCGGTCAACACGGTCGAGGATGTCTTCGCCGATCCGTTCGTTGACGCGCGGAATACGGTCCACCGGTTCGTGCGGGACGATGGCGTGGAAATCCCCAGCGTCGCCTTCCCCGGCAAGCTATCGGCCACCCCGGCCGACTACCGCTATCAACCGCCCAAGACCGGCGAGCAGAGCCGCGAGCTGCTGGGCGAATGGCTGGGGCTGAGTGCCCCCGAACTGGATGCGCTCGAAACCAACGGCGTCATCAAGCAGGCCTAAGGACCGCTTACATTCCGGCCAATTTGGCGAAGGCATGGGCCCGGTCAACCAGTGGTTGAACCCGGTCCGACATTTCCCGGGCATGGGACGAACTGGCGGTGCCGTCGATCACCCGCTTTTTGATGCCCTGCAGAATGCCGGCGAGGCGGAAGAAGTTGTAGGCAAAATACCAGTTCATATCGGGCACCGATGTGCGCCCAGTCTTCGCGCAATAGCGCTCGACCACTTCCTCAAGCTCCGGAATGCCCAGCGCCTTGCGGTCCAGATCCTGAACGCCAGAACGGCCACCGTTATCGGTCACCCAGGCCATCGCCACATAGGAAAAATCGCCGAGCGGATCGCCGAGCGTCGACAGTTCCCAATCGAGAACGGCCAGCACTTCAGGTTTGTCCTTGGCCCAGATCATGTTGTCGATTCGGTAATCGCCGTGGACCACACTGGTGCGGGTCTGTTCGGGCAAGGTCGCAGGCAGCCATTCGATCAGCTGTTCCATTTCGGGCATCAGCTCGGTCTCTGACAGCCGATATTGCTTGGTCCAGCGATCGACCTGACGGCCGAAATAGTTTCCGGGCTTGCCGAATTCGGACAGGCCAACCGCTTCGACATCGACATTGTGCAGCTGCGCCAGCGTATCGATCATCGCCATATAGGTTTCGCGGCGATATTCCGGTGCGTCGTTGGGCATCGAACCGTCCCAAATGGTCCGGCCATCGACCATGCCCATCACATAGAACCACGATCCGACCACGCTTTCATCGGTGCACAGCCCATATTGCCGCGCGACCGGGAAGGCGGAATTCTGCAGGCCCGATTGCACCCGGAATTCGCGATCAACCGCGTGGGCGCTCGGCAGCAGCACGCCAAAGGGCTTGCGGCGGAGCACGTAATTGCCGCTTGGGGCCTCGATCTTGTAGGTCGGGTTTGATTGCCCGCCCTTGAACTTGGTCAGCTCCAGCGGGCCCTGAAAGCCTTCGACATTGGCCTCCATCCACTCGCTGAGTTTGGCCACGTCGAGCCGGTCGGCGCCTTCGGGCTCAACCGTGCCAACAAAGGCTTCGTCGGCGTTGAGGGCTTCGGTCATTCCATTCTCTCCCCCCTCCCGCTTGCGGGAGGGGCTGGGGGTGGGCCACAGGGCGGGACAGGCCCACCCCTAACCCCTCCCGCAAGCGGGAGGGGAACTCAAATCAGTTGTCAAAAACGATGACGGAGCGCGCCGAGGCACCCGACTTCATCTTGTCGAAGCCGTCGTTGATCTGCTCGAGCGGGATCCGTTCGGCGATGATCGAATCGAGATCGAGCAGCCCGCGCATATAGAAATCGACCAGCCGGGGCATATCGACCGGGAACCGGTTCATCCCCATGATCGCGCCTTGCAACTTCTTGCCCGACAGCAGATCCATGGCGCTGAGCCCGACCGAATGGTTGAGCGGCATCATGCCAAGGATCGTTGCAGTACCGCCGCGGCGCAGCGATTTGACCGCGAGTTCGCCCGAAGCCGGCCGACCGACCGCTTCAATCGCGTGATCAACCCCGCCCTTGGTCAGTTCCTGGATCTGCGCGGCCGCATCGGGCGCCAAGGCATCGACCACGTCGGTCGCGCCCAACTTGATCGCAAGCTCACGCTTTTCCGCAATCGGGTCAGCGGCGATGATCCGGCCCGCGCCCGCGATCTTTGCGGCGTTGATCGCGGCCAGGCCAACCCCGCCGCAGCCGACCACGGCCACGGTTTCCCCCGGGGTCAGTTTGCAGGCGTTGAAAATCGTGCCCGCCCCGGTGGTCACCGCGCAGCCGATTACCGATGCCCGGTCGAGCGGCATTTCGGGATCAATTGCGGTGCAGGCGTGTTCGTGGATCAGCATCATTTCGGCAAAAGCCGACAGATTGAGCATCTGGTTGACCGGGCTGCCATCGGGACGGCTGAGCCGCGATTCCGAACCTGCCGCGCGGCGGGTCTCGGCACCAAGGCACAGCGACATCCGGCCGGTCACGCAATATTCGCAGTGCCCGCAGAACGCAGAGAGGCAAGTGACGACGGCGTCACCAACCTTGACCGTGCGCACTTCGCTGCCAACCGCTTCGACGATCCCGGCGGCTTCGTGGCCCGGAACGGCGGGGAGCGGGTGCGGATAGGTCCCTTCGATGAAATGGAGGTCCGAATGGCACAGGCCGCAGGCCGCCGTGCGGATCAGCACTTCGTGCGGACCGGGCTTGCTGATCTGAAGCTGCTCGATCGCGAGCGGCTGGTTCGGGGCGATCAGGACTGCGGCTTTCATCGTCTTCTCCATTCATTCCCCTCCCGCTTGCAGGAGGGGTTAGGGGAGGGCTTGTCACCCTACCCCCGCTAAACAGGCCCTTCCCCAACCCCTCCTGCAAGCGGGAGGGGTTGGGGACGGCCGCTTGGTCTTCTACCGCGTTACGCCCAGATCGCCCGAGCTGAACCCGGCTTCTGGTTGCGGAGCATGCTTGCCCATTTCGATCCGTGCGATCGATCGGTTGTGGACTTCGTCCGGGCCGTCGGCGATGCGCAGAGTGCGCTGGCCGGCGTACATCTTGGCCAGACCAAAGTCCTCGGAAACGCCGCCGCCGCCGTGGGCCTGGATCGCATCGTCAATGATCTTGAGCGCCATGTTGGGTGCCTTGACCTTGATCATCGCGATTTCGGCCTGGGCGGCTTTGTTGCCGACCTTGTCCATCATGTCCGCTGCCTTCAAGCAAAGCAGGCGCGAGCAATCGATTTCGATCCGCGCTTCGGCAATCCGCTGCTCCCAAATGGAGTGGGTCGAGATCGACTTGCCGAATGCGACGCGCGATTGCAGCCGCTTGATCATCTTGGCCAGCGCTTCTTCGGCCACCCCGATGGTGCGCATGCAGTGGTGGATCCGGCCCGGCCCAAGGCGACCTTGCGCAATCTCAAACCCGCGGCCCTCGCCCAACAGCATGTTGCTGGCGGGGATGCGGACATCGTTGAGCTTGATTTCCATGTGGCCGTGCGGAGCATCGTCATAGCCGAACACCGGCAGATGGCGGACGATCTCGACGCCCGGTGCGTCCAGTTCCATCAGGACCATTGATTGCTGGGCGTGCTTCTTTGCTTCGAAATCGGTCTTGCCCATCACGATCGCGATCTTGCAACGCGGATCGCCCGCACCCGAAGACCACCACTTGGTCCCGTTGAGGACATATTCGTCGCCTTCGCGGCGGATCGAACATTCGATGTTGGTAGCATCGGAAGAGGCGACCTGCGGCTCGGTCATCAGGAACGCCGAACGGATTTCGCCGTTCATCAGCGGCTTCAGCCAGCGTTCCTTCTGCTCACGGGTGCCATAGCGGTGCAGCACTTCCATGTTGCCGGTATCCGGCGCCGAGCAGTTAAATACTTCAGAAGCGAAGCCGACGCGGCCCATTTCCTCGGCGCAGAGCGCATATTCGAGGTTGGTCAGGCCAGGGCCTTCGAATTCGAACGTGTCATCGACATGGGTGCGGCCGAACTGCGGCGGCATGAACAGGTTCCAGATCCCCTGCGCCTTGGCGCGGGCTTTCTCGTCTTCGACAACCTGCAGGACCTTCCAACGGCCACCTTCGGCGTCCTGCTTTTTGTAGTCACCCTGGCGCGGGCGCACATGGTTCTCAATGAATTGGCGAACGCGGTCGCGCCAATAAACCTGCCGTTCTGTGGGATCGAAATCCATGGGACTGTCCTTTCCTGATACTGTCGAATCTCGAAAACATCCCTGCCACGGCAAGTGGGCCGCGCCAAGGGCGAATTAACTGCGCGGTTAAGCGGCGCCGCCGGGCCCGGGCCCGGACCCTGCCAGATTGGCAATTCTCTGCTCATGATCAGCCCGGGTAATCGGAAAGCGCGATATCGCGGTGATCGCCAGAATGCTGATCGCGGCGGCGGCGATGACGAAATACACCGCGAACTGATCAAGGATCGCCTGCGGCACTTGGCCGGGGGTCGCCTTTGCCGGGAACCCGGATGCACTGATGATGGTCCCAGCCAGAAAAATCCCGACCCCGGTCGCGCATTTCTGGGTGAAGAAATAGGCCGAAAAGAACAGTCCTTCGGTCCGTTCGCCAGTCTGTTCCTGCGAAGCTTCGATGATGTCAGCACCCATGGACTGGGTCAGCATTCCACCAGCCACCGCGAAACCGTTTCCGATTGTCACCAAGGTAAACAAGAGCGGGATCAGCAGCGGCTGATTGTTCTCGGGAAACCACCCGGCAAACCGCAGGAGATAGGGTGAGAGCCCGAAGACCAGTGAAAGCATGTAGAAGATGACCGCACCGGTCCGCTTTTCGATCCGGCTTTGCAGAAAGCCGATCAGCAGGAATGCACAGATAACCCCGAGAAACAACGAAACCGAATAGGCCAGAAACCCGGCCTGCGGCATTTCCCAATAATAGGTCATGATATAGGTCGTCGCGGAAAAGGTCATTCCGACGTTGACGTAGTTGAACAGGGTGGTGGCCAGCAGGATCAAAAAGGCATGGTTGGCCAAGATCCGCCCGACTTTGCGGACTGTCTCGCCAAACGGCAAATGCACAGCCGGTGCGCTATCGAGCCGGGCGATCCGCTTGTGGGTGGTCAGAGCTGCGATAAACGCCGCGATGACCATCAGCACGGCTCCGGTCCAGCCATACCGCTCATAACCATCGAGGTTGAGCTGCCCCACCGGATAGCGCTCCGACGGCACCAGAAACACGCCAAAGGCCAGCATCAGCATGGCGAGCCCGCCGGCCCAGGAAAAGATGAAGCGCCAGCGGGTGATCGAAGTTCGCTCGTCATAGTCGCTGGTCAGTCCGGGAACCACTGAAAGCGCCGGAATTTCATAGCAGGACACCGCCGCGCGCATCAGGAATGCAAACAGCAGAAGATAGCCATAAAGCCAGCCTTCGCTAAGTTCTGGTGGATGCCACAGCATCACCCATGCTCCGGCCATCGGCAGGATTGCGGCGTACATCCAAGGATGCCGCTTGCCCCATTTGCTGTGGGTCTTGTCGCTCCAATAGCCGACCAGTGGATCGATCAACGCATCGAGCAGCAACGCAACCAGCAGGATCAGCCCAACTAGCCGCGCCTCAAGCCCCAGCACTTGGCTGTAGAACAGCAGCAGCAGCGTGGCGAAGCCGTTGTCTTTGACGCCATAGGCAATCGACCCGATGCCGTTGCCAAGCTTGATCCGCAGCGGCAGTCGCTCTGCTGCCGGGACAACCACGCGGGCCGTCATTGCGGCGTTGCCACCCCGGCCGCTTCGGCCATTGCGGTCAGCGCATCGAACAACCCGGGCGCTTCGGGATCCCAGCTGTGGCGCGGTCCGGTGGTGATCCCGCCATCAACGATCAGCGATGTGCCGGTGACAAAGCTGGCCGCGTCGCTGGCGAGATAAGCGACGGCCTGGGCGATATCGTCGGGCATGCCGGGGCGGCCGACCGGCTGGGCCGCACTCGACATCTGGAGAATCATGGCTTTGGCCTGATCGACCAGCTCGGCCGGCATTTCCATGCTGGCGGTGAAGATGTTGGTGTTGATGAAGCCCGGCTGGACCGCGTTGACCCGGATCCCGAACTGGGCAAGGTCTGCCCCGGCGCATTTGGTCAGATGCAGCACTCCGGCCTTGGCCACGGCATAGGCGGTGGGCGAATAGCCCGGGCCGACTGCCGCGATGCTGCTCGTGTTGACGATGGCGGCGCCCTTGCGGTGCTTCATGTGCGGCACGGCATAGTGGATGCCCATGGCGACTGAGCGCAGCACCAGATCCATGGTCAGGTCCCAGCCGGCGGCGTCAACCTCATCAATCCGCCCGCGCGCGCCGCCTGCCGCAGCATTGTTGAACAGCACGTCGATCCCGCCACAGGTTCCGGCAGCGTGATCCATCAGTGCCTTGATTTGCGGCACGTCGCACACATCGCACGCGACTGGCACGATATTCTCACCCTCGCGCGCGACTGCCTCAGCGCCGGCCAGGTTGAGATCGGCGGCGAAAACGGTCGCGCCTTCACGAGCGAACAGCAGCGTTGCCGCGCGGCCGATGCCCGATGCCGCACCCGTGATTACGACGCATTTACCAGAGAATCGCATAGCCTAACCTCTCCTGCTATTTTCACTCAGCTTAGGACCGGGTTTGGCCCGGTCAACGGTGTTGGCGTTTACGCTACGGCATCCGGGGCGCGGAAATCCGCGCTTGCGCCAAGGCCCCGGTTCCATTTAACCTCTCGATTAACAAGAGGAGCCTGAACCATGTCCGACCTTGATGCCTTCCGCGCGGAAATCCGCGCCTGGCTGGAAGCAAACTGCCCCCCCGAAATGCGCGAACCGGCCCGCGATGAGGATGACATCTGCTGGGGCGGGCGGAATTTCAAATTCAAGAATGCAGCGCAAAAGGCCTGGCTCGATGCCTGTGTGGCCAAGGGTTATACGGTGCCCGACTGGCCGGTTGCCTATGGCGGTGCGGGGCTGGACCCAGCGCAGGCCAAGGTCTGGCGCGAGGAAATGAACCGGATCGGCGCGCGTCCGCCGCTGTCTTCATTTGGTATCTGGATGCTCGGCCCGGCGCTGCTAAAGTTCGGGACCGAAGAGCAGAAGGTCCATTATCTGGGCCAAGTTGCGCGCGGTGAGATCCGCTGGTGTCAGGGTTACTCGGAACCGGGCTCTGGCTCGGACCTCGTTTCGCTCCAGACCTTTGGCGAAGACAAGGGCGATCATTGGGTCGTCAATGGCAGCAAAATCTGGACCTCTTATGCCGACAAGGCTGACTGGATCTTCTGTCTGGTCCGGACCGACAAGACCAACAAGTATCAGGGCATCTCGTTCCTGCTGTTCGACATGGCGAGTGAAGGCGTTTCGACCAAGCCGATCCTGCTGATCAGCGGAAATTCGCCGTTCTGCGAAACCTTCTTTGACAATGTCACGGTGCCTAAGCATCAGATTGTTGGCGAGCTTAACCGCGGCTGGGATGTCGCCAAGTATCTGCTCGGCCACGAGCGCGAGATGATTTCTGGCGCGGGCGGGAATGACCGGCTCAACACCATTGGCGGGTTCTGCAAACGCAATGGCCTTGAAGACCCGCTGCTGCGCGCGGAACTGGCAATGTTCGATGTCGATGCTCTGGCTTACTCGGCAATGGGCGAAAAGTTCCTTGATGAAATCAAGGTCGGCAAGGCACATCCCGCCCAGCCCAACACCATGAAATACGCCGGGACCGAGCTCAACAAGCGCCGCCATGAACTGCTGATGGCGGCTGGCGGCAGCGCCGCACTGGAATGGGAAAGCGAAAGCTCGAACCATGGCGGAAAGGCCCGCTCCTGGCTGCGGACCAAGGCCAATTCGATCGAAGGCGGCACCAGCGAGGTGATGCTCAACGTTATTTCCAAACGCATCCTCGACCTGCCGGGAGCCTGAACCATGCCACTCTATCACACCGAAGATCAGGCCATGCTGGCCGACACCGCGCGCGGATTTCTGGCTGACGAAGGCAACATCGCCAAGCAGCTGCGCCATTTGCGCGATATCAATTGCAAAGACGGTTTCGGCCACGCGCTGTGGAAACAGATGGCCGAACTGGGCCTGACCGGAATTCTGGTTGAAGAGGCCGATGGCGGGCTCGGCATGGGCCATGTCGAGGCCGGGATTGTGCTCGAGGAGATCGGCCGCAACCTGACGCCGTCGCCGTTCCTGACCAGCTCGGTCATGGCCGCGACCGCGCTCGGCGGGGCAAGTGCCGATTTGAAGGGCCGCTATCTGCCCGGCCTGATCGCTGGCGACAGCGTGTTTGCCGTCGCGATTGACGAAGGCCCCAAGCACCGCCCCGAACGGATTGCGACGCGCGCGGAACGCTCGGGCAATGGCTTCAAGCTCAGTGGCAGCAAGGCCTTTGTCGTGCAGGGCGGCAGCGCCGACATGCTGGTGGTTGCGGCCCGGACAGCGGGCGATGACAGCGATCACGATGGGATCACACTGTTCGCGGTGCCCAAGGATGCCGCCGGGATGAACCTCGATGTGGTCCGGTTGGTCGACAGTGCGCAGGCCGCACATCTGAAGCTCGACAATGTCCAGCTCGATGCGGATGCCGTGATCGGCGACGTCGATGGCGGGCGCGAATTGCTGAACCGGGTGCTCAATGCCGGGCGGATTGGCGCGGCGGCAGAAAGCGTCGGGGTGGCGATGGGCAGCTTTGAGATGACCACCACTTACCTCAAGCAGCGCAAGCAGTTCGGCAAGCTCATCGGCGAGTTTCAAGCGCTCCAGCACCGCGCGGCGCATCTCTATTCTGAACTCGAAATCGCCCGCGCGGCGGTGATCAAGGCACAGCAGCTGCTCGACGGCGGATCGGACAAGGCCGAACTGATGGTCTCGGTCGCCAAGGCCAAGGCTGGCAAGGCCGCCAGCCTTGCGGTCAAGGAAGGGGTCCAGATGCACGGCGGGATCGGGATGACCGACGAATACGACATCGGCCTCTACATGAAGCGTGACCGCGCGCTGGCCGAATTCATGGGCGACATGTACTACCACGCCGAACGCGTGGCGCAGCTGAGCGGGTATTGAGAATAATCCCCCTCCCGCGTGCGGGAGGGGCTAGGGGTGGGCCTGTGTGAATTTGCACGTTGCTCGCCGTAACTGACCCACCCCCGACCCCTCCCGCAAGCGGGAGGGGAGTAGGAGAGAAAGCATGGATTTCACCAAACTGTTCAGCCTTGAAGGCAAGATCGCGCTCATCACCGGGGGCAGCCGCGGGATCGGCAAGATGCTGCTCGAAGGCTACCTCGCCGCCGGATGCGAGCGGGTCTACATCACTGCGCGCAAGAAGGCGCAGCTCGATGAAACCGTGGCCGAATTCGAAGCCCAGTATCCGGGCAAAGTGATCGGCATTGCTGGCGATATCAGCCAGTCAGACGGGATCGCGCAATTGGTCGCGGAACTGAGTGCGCGCGAAACCCGGCTTGATGTGCTGGTCAACAATGCCGGGGCAGCCTGGGGCGGTGATTTTGAAACCTTCCCTGAAGTGGGCTGGGACAAGGTGATGGACCTCAACGTTAAATCGTTGTTCTTCCTGACGCAAAAGCTGTTCCCGCTGCTGAAAGCTGCGGCCAGCTTTGATCGGCCGGCCAAGGTGATCAACATTGCCTCGATCGACGGGCTGCGGCCCAACCCTTGGGAAACCTATTCCTATCAAGCCAGCAAGGCGGCGGTGATCCACCTGACCAAACGGATGGCCGCGCGGCTGATCAAGGACAACATCGTCGCCACCTGCATCGCCCCGGGTGCCTATCCGAGCGAAATGAACAAGGCCGCGGCCAAGAACCCCGAAGGCAGCGCCAAGGGCATTCCCTATGCCCGGATCGGCGTGGCCGAGGATATTGCGGGCGGCGCGATCTACCTTGCTAGCCGGGCCGGGGACTATGTCGTCGGCACCACGATCCCGATCGACGGCGGCATCGTCAACGCCTGGGTTCCGACCGAGTTCAACGATCCTTCGGGGCATTGAGTCATGACCCGCGCGGTCCGCAGGCTGGCTGAAGGAATTTACTTCGGCGAGGGGCCGCGCTGGCATCAGGGCCGCCTGTGGTTTTCAGACTTCTATGCGCACCGGATCTGCTCGGTCTCGCTGGACGGCGATCTGCGGACCGAGCTTGAGCTGGAGGGTCGGCCATCGGGCCTCGGCTGGATGCCCGATGGTTCGCTGTTGGTGGTGCGGATGGAACTGCGTCAGGTCTGGCGGCGCTGGCCGGACGGGCGGTTCGAACTGCACGCCGACCTGACGAACCATTCCGCGCACCTCTGCAACGATATGGTGGTCGATGGCGTCGGCCGGGCCTATGTTGGCAACTTCGGTTTCGATCTCGACGCCGAGATCCATGCCCGCGGCCCGGAAAGCGTGATCGCCGATCACCCGCGCACCTGCCTCGCGCTGGTCCAGGCGGACGGCAGTGTCAGCGATGCCGCCCCGGGCGAGCGGTTCAGCTTTCCCAACGGGATGGTGATCAGCCCGGACGATAGCACGCTGATCGTGGGCGAAACGCTGGGCGGAAGATTGACCGCGCTCGACATCGGCGCGGATGGCACCCTGTCAAACCGCCGCGAATGGGCGCCCACCTGGCCGCGCATTCCCGACGGGATATGCCTCGACGCCAGCAGCGCGATCTGGATCGCCAATCCGCTGGCCCCCGAATGCGCGCTGATCGCCCCGGGTGGCGAAGTGCTGGACGTGATCGAGACCGGCCTGCCCTGTTATGCCTGCATGCTGGGCGGACCACAGGGCAAACATCTGTTCATGCTTGTTGCGCCAAGCTCGGACGCCGACACGGCCGCAAAAGCCCCGCTGGGCAAAGTGCTGGTGGTAGAGGCTGCGGTAAGCCGGGCGGGGCTGCCCTGACGGGCGAGGGCTGCTTTTGCGGAATGTTGGGCTGAAAGCTGCCCTTCCGGACACGTCAACATTGCGGACATTTGGCTCGCCATGATAGTCCCCCAATAATGGCGACATCGGCATACCAGTTCAGAACTTTGGGACCGCGAGCATTGTGGCTCCCGCTATGCTGCTTTGGTGTGGTTTTCGGAATTGGAATTTCTCTGGGCCAAGCAGCTATCGGCTGGCTTTTGGCCATGTCCTTTGCCGTTATCGTAATTACTGGCCAAGCCTTCAGCGACGCAAAGACCGAGCCACGGCTTTGGGCAACTCTCGCTGTCTTTGGTCTCGTGCATGCTGGAATCCTGTCGTTCGCAAACGAGGCGTGGATCCCAAAGCCGACTGCAGCAATCACACCGGTGTTTGCCTTAGATTATCTGGCTATGGCGTGGGCGTTCCCAAAACTAAGCGGCCTGCGCTTCGACGTAAGCTGACCGTCCGCTTTCCCCAACAATCCAATCGCTCGCTGCGCATTGCACCACCCCCGAAACTAACCGCGGGCGCTCAGCCTCAGTCCTTCATTAACCCACGCACAAATCCGATCAGTCCGGTCTGGCGGGCGCGTTTCATGCGTTCGGCGTGGAGAATTTCGCTGACCTTGTCGAAGCAGGTTTCGACATCGTCGTTGACCACGACATAGTCATAGCCGTCCCAGTGGCTGATTTCGGCGCGGGCGCGTTCCATCCTGGCTGCGATCACTTCGGGGCTGTCAGTTCCGCGGCCGGTCAGCCGGCGGCGCAGCTCAGCGATGCTGGGCGGGAGCAGGAACACCCGGACCACGTCCACTTCCAGCTTTTGGTACAGCTGCTGGGTGCCCTGCCAATCGATATCGAACAGGAAATCGCGGCCTTCCTTAAGTCCGGCCTTCACCTGCGACTTGGGCGTGCCATAGGAATGGCCAAAGACTGTCGCCCATTCGAGGAACAGCTCTTCCTCAACCATCTGGTCAAACCGGGCCTGATCGACAAAGAAATAGTCCTGCCCGTCGACTTCGCCGGGGCGCATTGGCCGGGTGGTAACCGAAACTGACAGGGCAATATCCCCGTCACGTTCCAGCAGCATTCGGCTGATCGTGGTCTTGCCCGCGCCAGACGGCGAAGACAGGATGAGCATCAGCCCGCGGCGCTGGAGGGTATCACTGGGTCGAGTATCGCTGGAATCCATGCGCGCTTAAAGCAGGCGCAAGGGGGGAAAATCAAGCCTTGGGCTTGGCCTTTTGCGCAGAACCAGCGCGGCGTTTGTCATAAAGCCGCTTGGCAATCACGGCTCCGCCCACCACGATCGCGCCCGGCACCGATCGGGTCGCGACCCGCACCGCCACTGCGCCGACAATTCCGCCGACAAGGCTGGGCTTGCCAGTCTTGGTGCCATCAACCGGAAGCAAGACGTCGATTGCGGTATTGAGCAGCTTGCCGCCGTTCTGGCGGGCGATCCGGGCGAGCAAGGCGTTGTTCGCCATTACTTCTTGCGTCCGAAATCGACCGAAACGACGTTGGAGCCATCTTCGGTGGTCATCACCGGGGCATCGTTTTCAGCCGGATCATGCTCTGGCGCGTCGTCCTCGGCGACCACGGCCTGAAACTGCAGCCCGAAATCGACCGCCGGATCGACGAAGGCAGTAATCGCCGAAAACGGGATCACCAGTTTTGACGGCATCTGATTGAACGACAGCCCAACCGAGAATTGCTCATCCCCGACCACCAGATCCCAGAATTTGTTCTGCAAGACGATGGTCATCTCATCCGGAAATCGCTGGCTCAGGTGAGTCGGAATATCGACGCCCGGAGCGCCAGTTTTGAAGGTAATGTAGAAATGATGGTCACCCGGCAGAACCCCGCCGCCATCGACCACCTGCCCCAGCACCCGGCCCACAACGGCACGCAGCGCTTCCTGGACGATATCGTCATAGGGGATCAGGCTGTCTGGAGGCGTATCACTCATGCAGGGACAAGTGGCGTTCGGGCGGCTATGGGTCAAGGGGCAAAGCGCTTGCACCTCTTCAATTCCTACTTATAGGCCCTCCCATGCGCAGCGCCCGGATTGAACGCAAAACCCACGAAACCGACATCCTGGTCGAGGTCAATCTCGACGGGACCGGGGCCTATGACGTCTCCACCGGGATCGGCTTTCTTGATCACATGATTGAACAGTTCAGCCGCCATTCGCTGATTGATCTGAAATGCCGGATCAAGGGCGATCTCCATGTCGATCAGCACCACACCACCGAAGACAGCGCGATTGCGATCGGTCAGGCCATACTGTCGGCGCTGGGGGACAAGGGTGGGATCGGGCGCTATGGCACGGCCTACAGCCCGATGGACGAGGCGCTATGCCGGGTTGCACTCGATATTTCGGGTCGCCCCTGGCTGGTCTGGAATGCCGCGTTCACGCAGGAACGACTGGGCGAAATGGATACCGAGCTGTTTGAGCACTGGTTCCAGTCAATCGCGCAAGCGGTTGGCATCACGCTGCACATCGAACTGCTCTACGGCCAGAACAACCACCATATCGCCGAAGGCATCTTCAAGGGCTTCGCCCGCGCGATGCGGCAGGCGGTAGAGCTCGATCCGCGCAAGCAAGGCGCGATTCCCTCCACCAAGGGAGTTCTTGGTGGGTAACGCCAACCGCCTCCGCGGCTGGCTAGCAACACCGGCCCGCTCCCCCGGCCCAACCACCCACAGGGTAACCTCATCGGGTGGTTGGGCCGGGGGAGCGGGCCGGTGTTGCATCCCGCGTCAGCGGGAGATGGGACGTGGCTGAGGTTGTTGCCCTCGTCGATTACGGCGCAGGCAATCTTCACTCGGTCGCCAACGCGCTCAAGGCTGCTGGTTGCGAAGCCGTAAGCATCACCGCCAGTCCCGATGTCGTCCGCGCCGCTGACCGGATCGTTCTGCCCGGCGTCGGCAGTTTCAAGGCTTGCGCCGAAGCGCTCCGTGCGGTTCCCGGACTGGTGGAGGCCATGGCCGAGCGGGTCCACGTCGGCGGCGCGCCGTTTCTTGGCATTTGTGTGGGCATGCAGCTGCTCGCCACCAGCGGCGCCGAACACGGCGGCACCCCCGGCCTTGGCTGGATCGGCGGCGAAGTGCGGTTGATCGAACGGACTGACCCGGCCGTCAAGGTTCCGCACATGGGCTGGAACGATGTTGAACTCAGCGCGCACCCCGCGCTAATCGAAGCGGGCGAGGCCTATTTCCTGCATTCGTACCATTTCGCCCCCGATGAAGGCCGCCACATCGCGGCGATGACCGATCACGGCGGCGGCTTGGTCGCGGCGGTGGCGCGGGATAACGTGGTTGGCGTGCAGTTTCATCCTGAGAAGAGTCAGGCCTATGGCTTGGCACTGCTGGCTAGATTTCTGGAGTGGAAGCCGTGAGTCCCCCTCTCCAAGCTCCGCTAGCCGCCAAGGCGGCAAGCTACGCTATCCTCTCCCGCAAGGGGAGAGGGGTAGAAGTTCATTTTCCCTCTCCCCTTGCGGGAGAGGATACGAAGGCTTGGGAGCGGAGCGAGCTAGCCGCAGTTGGAGAGGGGGATTTCCTTTCATGATCGTATTCCCCGCAATCGACCTCAAGGGCGGTCAGGTCGTGCGCCTTGCGGAAGGCGATATGGACCGGGCAACGGTCTATGGCGACAATCCAGCGGCGCAGGCGATGCTGTTTGCCGAGGCCGGTTCGCAGTTCCTTCATGTGGTCGACCTTGATGGCAGCTTTGCCGGACAAGCGGAAAACCGCGCGGCGGTTGAGGGCATTCTCGAGGCGTTCCCCGGTCACGTTCAACTCGGCGGCGGGATCCGCACCCGCGAAGCGGTTGAAGGCTGGTTCGATCTGGGCGTTGCCCGGGTGGTGATGGGCACCGCCGCGCTCAAGGACCCGCAATTCGTAAAGGACATGGCGGCGGAGTTTCCCGGCGGGATCGTCGTTGCGGTCGATGCCCGCGATGGCATGGTCGCAACCGAGGGCTGGGCGGAGCTGAGCGACGTTCCGGTGGTCGATCTGGCCCGCCGCTTCGAGGACGCCGGAGTCGCCAGCCTGCTGTTTACCGACATTGGCCGCGACGGCTTGCTGAAAGGCGTCAACATCGATGCCACGGTCGAACTGGCCCGCAGTGTCGACCTGCCGGTGATTGCCAGCGGCGGGGTCAAAGGCCTCGACGATATCCACATCCTCTCGCTCCATGCGCAGGACGGGATCGAAGGTGTGATTACCGGTCGCGCGCTGTTCGAGGGGCGGCTCGATCTGGCCGCAGCGATTGCGATGGCGGCGCGGGCGTGACCGTCCGGATCCGCGTCATCCCCTGCCTCGATGTCCGCGATGGGCGGGTGGTCAAGGGCGTCAACTTTGTCGATCTCAAGGACGCCGGAGATCCGGTTGAACAAGCCCGAGCCTATGATGCGGCGGGGGCGGATGAGCTGTGCTTCCTCGATATCAGCGCCAGCCACGAAGGGCGCGGGACGCTGCTCGATGTGGTGCGGCGCACCGCCGAGGTCTGTTTCATGCCGCTGACCGTCGGCGGCGGGGTGCGGACGGTGGAGGATGCGCGGGCGCTGCTGCTGGCGGGCGCAGACAAGGTCGCGGTCAACTCTGCGGCGGTTTCGCGGCCCGAAGTGGTCAGTGATATCGCGCAGAAAATGGGCAGCCAGTGCGTCGTCGCTTCGGTCGATGCCCGCAGAGTGGCGGGCGGCGGCTGGGAGATTTTCACCCACGGCGGGCGCAAGGCAACCGGGATCGATGCGGTGGAACACGCGATCCGGCTGGCACAGCTTGGTGCGGGAGAGCTGCTGGTTACATCAATGGACGGCGATGGGACGCAGGCTGGATACGATCTGGAACTGACCCGGGCCATCGCCGATGCCGTATCGGTGCCGGTGATCGCCAGCGGCGGGGTCGGGACGCTGGATCACTTGGTTGAGGGCGTGACCAAGGGCCATGCCAGCGCCGTACTGGCGGCTTCGATCTTCCATTTCGGCACCCACACCATTGCGCAGGCGCACGCAGCTTTGCGGGCGGCGGGACTGCCCGCGCGGGGCTAAAATTGCAGTTTCATGAATGGCTTCGCCGCAGTCCCGCCATGGGACGGTGCCGCTTTCGCAGTTGCACAATGCGCATCGCCAGCGCAGGCCGCGCGCATGTTTGGACGCAGCCTTACTCTTATTTTCATGACAGCCGCCACGCTCTCGCCAGCGCTGGCCCAGACTGGCGGCAGCAGCATTCCTGATCCATCGGGGATCGCGCTGTTCGGCATGGGTCTGGCAGGTGTGATCATCGGCCGTCATTTCTCGCGCAAGCGCCCGGACTAGCCCGCCGCCTTGACCTCGGCGGTTTAGCGCCGCATTGCTTTTCGCATGGATACGCTTTCCCGACTTGCCGCGACGATTGCCGCGCGCCGCTCTGCCGATCCCGACAGCAGTTGGGTCGCCAAATTGAACGCGCGCGGCGTGCCGGTGATTGCCCGCAAACTGGGTGAGGAGGCGATCGAAACAGTTATTGCCGCGCTTTCGGGCAGCCGTGAAGAGCTGATCGGGGAAGCCGCTGATACCCTGTTCCACCTGCTGGTCCTGCTCGACGCCAAGGGTGTGGCCTGGGACGAGGTTCTGGCCGAGCTGGAACGCCGCGAAGGCACCAGTGGGATTGCCGAAAAAGCTAGCCGGAGCGACTAATGCCGATCGACGCCACCCAGCCCTATGACGACCAGAACATCTTCGCGAAGATCTTGCGCGGAGAGATCCCGAACAAGACCGTTTACGAAGACGAATGGGCGCTGGCGTTTCACGATATCAACCCGCAGGCCCCGCTCCATGTGCTGGTGATCCCCAAAGGCGCTTATGTCAGCTGGGATGATTTTTCGGCGCGGGCCGGGGCAGAGGAAATCGCCGGGTTCATTCGCGCCGTGGGGCACGTTGCGCGTGAGGCGGGGCTGGTCGAACCCGGCTATCGCCTGCTCGCCAACATCGGCGGGCATGGCCATCAGGAAGTGCCGCACTTGCACGTTCATCTGTTCGGCGGCCGGCCGCTGGGGCCGATGCTGGCACGATAGGGTTAGTTGGGCGTTGGCATCGGGTTTTTTGAATCACGCAAAGACGCTAAGGTGCCAAGGGGTAGCGCTTGAGGCGAAGCCCTGATTGCCTCTGAGGATGCGCCAAACGGCACCGGTGCAGAAGAAGGCAAAGCCTGCGGCGCAGCGAGACCTCTTTGCGCCTTTGCGCCTTTGCGTGATGGATTCAATTTCTGCTTCGCCAGCTCCCACCCGCAAAGAAGGGCGGCCTGCCGCATCTGCGCGTTCTTCCCTTGCCCTGCGACTCGCGGACTTGCTAAGGGTCTGGCGGCATGACGTCATATCCTCCATTCCCCTCCGGTCTGATCGATGGGCACCTGCACCATTTTTCGGTGCGGGCCTATTTTGAGGATACGGACCTTTCCGGCGTGGTCTATCACGCCAATTACCTGCGCTGGTTCGAACGCGCCCGTAGCGATTTCGTCCGGCTGCTGGGGATTGATCAGCGCGCGGTGAATGATGCGGGCGAGGGTGCCTTTGCCGTAGCCGATATGACCGTCCGTTATGCCGCTCCGGCCCGGCTCGACGATGGCGTGCGGATCGAAACGATCTGCACCGATCTGGGTGCAGCCAGTTGCCGGATGCACCAGAAAGCCTTTCGCGAAGACGGCCTGCTGCTGACCGAAGCCAGCTTTCGGGTCGGCTTCGTCTCGCCGCAAGGCCGCCCGCGCCGGATGCCAGCCGCCTGGCGCGCGGCCTTTGCCACCATTGCCCTTGAAGGAAATCCATGACCCACCTCGCCCTGCTTGCTGCCGCCGCCACAGGGGCCGCGCCTCAGCACCTCGATCCGGTCAAGCTGTTCCTCGATGCCGATATCGTGGTGCAGGTGGTGATGGCCGGACTGATCCTCGCCTCGCTGTGGGTCTGGACGATCATTGTCGGGTTCAGCCTGCGCCACAGCCGGATCGTCAAGGCTTGTGACACCTACGAACGCGATTTCTGGAAGGCGAGCGATATCGATGCTTTTCAGGCCGAATTCGGTAAGGGCGATGTCCCTTCGGCCCGGGTCGCTGCGGCGGGTGTAGCTGAATGGCGCCGGTCGCTTGGCGGAAAGGGCATGGACCGCGAAGGCACCCGCCAGCGGCTCGCCCAAGTGATGGACAGCGCGATTGCGCAGGAAGCGGACCGGCTGTCAGAACGGCTCAACTTCCTCGCCACGGTGGGCGCTGTGGCGCCGTTTGTCGGCCTGTTCGGTACCGTCTGGGGGATCATGAACAGCTTCTTCCAGATCGGGCAGCAGCAGAATTCTTCGCTGGCAGTGGTCGCGCCGGGGATTTCGGAGGCACTGTTCGCCACCGCGATCGGGCTGTTTGCCGCGATCCCGGCAGTGATCGCCTACAACCGCTTCTCGCACCGGGTGAACCAGATCGAAGCCCGGCTGCAACGTTTTGCCGACCGCTTCCACGCCAGCCTCAGCCGCGAGCTGGAAGCATCATGATGTGCATGGACCGCGCCAGCTTCGCTGCCGCTTGCGCAACACCGGCCCGCTCCCCCGGCCCGGCCACCCGACAGGATACCATATGGGTGGCCGGGCCGGGGGAGCGGGCCGGTGTTGCCTTCTGCCGTAAGGCAGAAAAGGAGACCCAGTAATGGCGATGGGTCCTGCCCCTTCCCGCCGCACCCGCCGGGGCCGCACGCCGATGGCGGATATCAACGTCACGCCTTTGGTTGACGTGATGCTGGTGCTGCTGATCATCTTTATGGTCACTGCCCCGCTGCTCAGCGCCGGGGTGCCGGTTGACCTACCCGACAGCAACGCCAAGCCGCTCAACCAGAATCCCAGCGAGATCAGCCTGTCGATCACCAACGATGGCGTGATCTATCTGGGCGAAACGGCGCTGGCCCCGGGCAGTCTGGCGCAGGCGTTGACTGACGTCCCGCCGGGCCCGGACGGCAAGCCTCCGCAGGTCACACTGCGGGCTGATCGCAGTCTGGAATACGGCACGGTGATGGGCGTGATGGGCGAGCTCAACCGCGCTGGGTTCACGGCGATTTCGCTGGTCACCAGCGGTTCAGTTCCCAGCCCATAGCCTGACGTCATGACCGCACCCGCTCTCACCCGCGAAGAAGGACTGGGTCTGGCGCTGGCCGCGCTGGGCCATGCCGCGCTGGTCTGGGTGCTGGTTACCGCCAAGCCGCCCGAGCCTTTGCCGCCGGTTGAGCGGGTCAGTGTGACTTTGAGCGAGGAGATTGGTGCGGTGTCGACTGCGCCCGATCCCGCGGCCAACCCCGCGCCCGATACTGGACCAGAGCTGGGCGAACCGGCCCCGGCGGCGGAGCCCGATCCAGCTCCGGTGCCGCAACCCAAAGCCAGCGCCGTGCCGCCGCCGCGCCCGGCTCCGGCCGCCAAGACTCCACCCAAGCCGCCGCAGCAGGCCCAGAAGACTCCGACAAAATGGCCCTTTGCGCCGCCGCAGCAGGCGACCAAGACGCCCGCCAAGACGCCGCCAGCAAAGGGCGGGGCCAGCGTGCTTGACCCCAATTTTGGCAAGGGCATCACCGGCGGAACCGGCAAGGACAAGACCCCGCCAGCTGCGGTGGCATCCCCGCAACAGGTTGCATCCTGGACCTCGTTGATCGGCAGTAAGGTCCGCAGTCCGTGGAATTCCTGTCCGGTCAACGGGCTGGACGTCAGCAAGTTGAAAGCAGTCGTGCGCTTCACGCTCGACAAGAGTGGACGCATTTTGTCGATTGAAGAGCCGGTGATTACCGGCGTGACCGATTCCAACCGTACGCAGGTCCGTCCGTTCCGGGACTGCGCAGTGCGGGCGATCAAATTGGCAGCACCGTTCAGCGGCCTACCGCCGGAGTTTTACGATTCGTGGAAACAGCGCAAGCTGAACTTCACCAAGCAATAGGAACCGACCGCCGTGAAGAAATTCATCCCCTTCGTGTTGGCCTTGATGCTTCCGGCATCAGCGCTGGTCGCGCAGACCACACCCCCGACGTCGACTCCAGCTCCGACCGAGGTCGAAGAGGACGTGGTCGGCAGCTTGGGCGCCAACGACGCCAAGATCGCGATTCCCGCCTTCGCAACCAATGCCGATGTGCCGACGCAAACCAGTGCGGGCAGCACCTCGACGCTCGGCTTCTCGGTTGCCAATGTGATCTTCGGCAACCTGCGCAGCAATGGCCTGTTCAAGCCAACCGGGCCGAGCAGCCTGCCGCGTCCGGCGCTGGCGCAGGTTCAGGCCCCTGACTATGGCGGCTGGCGTGGGCGCGGCACCGATATGCTGGTGCAGGGCTATGTCCGGGCCGAAGCGAACGGCAACATCACCGTCGGCTGCTATCTCTATGACGTTGGGCTGGGCGAGCAGGTAGCCAAGGCCGGTTGGACCGTGCCGCCCGGCGAATGGCGCCGCGCCGCGCACAAATGTTCTGACATGATCTACTCCAAGCTGTCGGGCGAGAACCCGTTTTTTGATAGCCGGATCGCCTATATCGCTGAGACAGGTCCGAAAAATCGCCGGATGAAGCGACTGGCGATCATGGATTCGGATGGGGCCAACCACCGGTACCTCACCACCGGGCAATCGACCGCACTGACCCCGCGCTATTCGCCAGACTACAAGTCGATCCTGTACCTGTCCTATTTCAACGGCCAGCCGCGGATCTACATCTATGACCTGACTGCGGATCGCCAGCGGCTGTTGCTGCAGGCCAGCAACCCGCTGTTCGCGCCGCGCTGGTCGCCTGATGGCAAGTGGATCCTCTATTCGATGGCCACTGGCGGCAATACCGATATCTACAAGATGCCCAGCGCCGGCGGTGCGGCCGTCAAACTGACCGACGCACCGGGGATCGACATTGGCGGATCGTTCAGTCCAGATGGCCAGCGGATCGTGTTTGAAAGCGACCGGTCAGGCAGCCAGCAGGTCTATGTCATGAACCTCGACGGCAGCGGGCAAAAGCGGATCAGCTTTTTCGGCGGCCGCGCTGCGACGCCCGAATGGAGCCCGCGCGGTGACCAGATCGCCTTTACGCACATTGGCGGCAATTTCCGGATTGCGGTGATGGACCCCACTGGCGGAAACCTGCGCTATCTGACCGACAGCTGGCAGGATGAAGCGCCGACCTGGGCCCCCAATGGCCGGGTGATCCAGTTCTTCCGCACCACGCGCGGCAGCGGCAAGGCCGGAATTTGGCAGGTCGATTTGACCGGCAAGAACGAACGCAAGCTGGAAACCCCGGTCGATGGCAGTGATCCCGCCTGGGGACCGCTTCGTCCCTGATTTGGGTCTGAACAGCATTGACTCTTGGGGGCAAGCGATGAAGCTGATCACAAAGGAGAAACCGATGAACAAGCACCTCACCCTGTCACTGGTTCTGGCCAGCGGGCTGGTTCTGTCGGCCTGCTCGAAGAAGGCGCCGGAAATGCTTCCCCCCGATCCGGGCGGCAGCGCTGCCGGTCAAACCACTGACGGCACCGGCAGCACTGCTCCGGTCCCGGGCAGTCAGGCCGATTTTGTAGCGCAGATGATGGGGCAGGACACGATCCTGTTCGATACGGATCGCTATAATATCGATGCTACCGATCAGACCGCCTTGGCAACGCAGGCACAGTGGCTCGCGCGGTATCCGGCCAAACGGATCAGCGTCGAAGGCCACGCAGACGAACGCGGCACCCGCGAATACAACCTCGCGCTGGGGGAACGCCGCGCCAATGCCGCCAAGAACTATCTGGTCAGCCTGGGGGTTGATCCGGGCCGCATCACCACTGTCAGCCAGGGCAAGGAAAAGCCACTGGCGCTGGGCAGCGACGAAGCAAGCTGGGCCCAGAACCGCCGCGCAGTAACGGTGACAGTGGATTAATTCAGGATCGGCAGCAGTCGGCCAAGCGAAGGCAGCGGCGCATAGTCTGCACTGAGCGGAACGTGCGCGCGGGCATCGCGCGCCAATTGGGCGCCCGCCTGCTGACCCAGCAAGACAAAGCTGACCATTGCGAGCACAGAAACTGCTATCGACAGGGCAAGTTGTTTGCTCATCTGAACCTTCCTTCTGCCGCTTTATCGCCTGCGGAGCGAATTTGTTCAATACGGTACTTGGGTCAGGCGCACCAAGCCATTTTGCGGCCTTGCAGAGCAGGGGCGCTTGCGCCTATCGCGGCAAGCGATGAGCCGCGTTCGCAGATCTGACAATTGGGGCTTCCCGCGCTGGGGCGGCTATGGCGGTAGCCGTGAGGCTACCAATGTCCGGTTGTGCGACCGCCATGGCTGCAGCGAAGCAGGCACCTGTCCCGCGCCCAAGAGCCCCAACAGCCCGGATCGCTGGATGTTCTGCGTGGCCCATGCCGCTGAATACAATTCCGGTTGGGACTATTTCGCCGGGCTCGATGCCGAAGAGACTGCCGCGCGCGAAGCGGAAGAGCGCCAGACCCACGAAGGATTCCAGGAAAGCGCGCACTATGGCTGGGCGACATCAGGCGATGGCACCCGCAGCCGCGATGAACTGCGCGCGCTCGATCTCCTCGAACTGACCCCTGACGCCGATTTTGAAGCGATCAAGAAAAGCTACCGGGCCAAGGCCAAGCTGGTGCATCCCGATGTCCGCCCCGGCGACGAGGACGCCGCCAAGGCCTTCCAGGCGCTACAACTCGCCTATGAAGTCCTGCGCGCTGCTGAAGACCGGCGGGAATGGAAGGGCTGATTACCCCCTCGGCTTGAACTTCTTGATCGTGCCGGAGAACGCCATCACCGCGCGGCCCCCGTCATCAATGATACCGCGCACGAAGGCTACCGACAGCCCCTGCCGCACCACTTCACCGCGCGCAGTCAGCAGCTTTCCGGCTTCGGCCGCGCCAACGAATTCGCAGTTCATCGTCATGGTCACCCCGTGGACCGAGGTTTCCATGCCGCCTGCGATCATGAACAAGGCGTAGTCGGCAAAGGTCATCAATGCCCCGCCATGGATATTCCCGCCACCGTTTCGGTTCTTGTCCTCTGGCTGGAACGCGCAGAGCACGCCGTCACCTTCTGGCTGGCAATAGAACGGACCGGCGTGCTCTTCGAAATGGTCGACCGGCTCCCAGTGGTACCAGCCGGCCCAGCGGCCTTGTTCAACTTTGGCGAGGCCGTGCCGCTTGGGCTCGTCCAGCTTGTCATGGGGTTCGTTGCTCATGCCCCGTCCCAAGCAGAAAGCACGGGACGGGGCAAGACTGTCAGACTTGCGCGAGCGCTTGTTCGAAATCGGCGATCAGATCATCGGCATCCTCGATCCCGATCGATACACGCACCAGATTGTCGGTGATCCCCAGCATCACCTTGCGTTCGTCAGGGACCGACAGGTGGGTCATCGCCGCAGGCAGGCTGGCCAGCGTCTCGGTACCGCCCAGACTGACCGCCAGCTTGGCGATCTTGAGGTTGTCGAGGAATCGGAACGCCTCAGCCTCACCGCCCTTGATATAGAGCGAAAACGTGCTGCCGGCGCCGCTGCAATGGCGGTTGAAGATATCCTGTTGGCGCGGGTCGCTGATATCACCCAGATAGCCCAACCCGGCGACCTTGGGATGGCCTTTGAGGTAAGCGCAAACCTTGGCAGCGTTCTCGCCAGCACGGCTCATTCGCAGTTCAACTGTCTCCAGGCTGCGCATCAGCATCCATGCGGTGTTGGGATCGGCAATCCCGCCCATGGTGTTGCGCAGCATCCGCACCGGATCGATCCAGCGTTTGGCGCCAGAGATCGAACCCGCGACCAGATCGGAATGCCCGCCAACATATTTGGTCAGCGAATAGACCACGATGTCAGCACCTTGGTCGATTGGCCGCGCCCACAGCGGGCCGAGGAAGGTGTTGTCGATCGCAATTGGGCAGTCTGCCCCCAAGGCCGCATCACGGGCATCGCGAACGGCTTCGACATCGACCAGCGCATTGGTCGGGTTAGCCGGACTTTCGAGGTAGATCATCGCCACCTTGCCGCCCTGCGCTGCCGCCTGTGCCTTGGCCTTGGCCAGCACGGCATCGAGTTCCTCGCGGGTCGCCCCGGCCGGGAAATCGACATAGGTCACGCCGAACCGGCTCAGCGTTTTGGCGATAAAGCCTTCACTGGCGGCATAGAGCGGACCCGAATGGACGATCACGTCCCCCGCCGAACAGAATGTCAGAAGCAGCACGCAGATCGCCGTCATTCCGCTCGAGAATACCAGTGCTTCTTCTGCGCCGTCCCAGATTGCCAGCCGCCCTTCGAGGATCTGCTGGTTCGGGCCGTTGAAGCGCGAATAGACCAGTCCATCGGTGCCGCCGGGGATCTTGCCGGTGATCCCGCCAAAAAAGCGCTTGCCCTCAGCGGCGCTCGGGAACGCAAAGGTGCTGGTGAGAAATATCGGCGCTTTCAGGCTGCCTTCGGACAGCACGGGGTCATAGCCGTGGCCCATCATCAGCGTTGCCGGAGACAGCGCGTGGTTGCCGATATGGGTGATGCTGGCCTTCGGTTTGCGCGTGGGGGTATCTGCCATATTTGGCATCCTTCCTTGGTTCGCGCTCCCAGGAAGGCGGGAGCCAATGCGGGCGGGGCAGCGCTGGCGCACCTAACCTCCGCAGGCGCGCATCTCTGTCCCAGCCGGGATGGCGATTACACTAGCTAGCCGCCAAACCGATTTCAACTGCAACCGGATTAAAACAGCCGGGCAATCACCCAGACCACCCCGACCATCAGGAAAACCCCGGCCAGATCGAGCTGGAACCCGGCTTTCAGCACCTTGGGCAGGGCTATGTGTCCGGTTGACCAGGCCAGTGCATTCGGACCGGTTCCGGCCGGCAGCATAAAACCCCAGCTAGCGGCCAATGCCGCAGGCAGCGCCAACAGGATCGGGTCAGCCCCCAGCGCCAGCACCAGCGCGCCCACCACTGGCATGATCCCGCTGGCCGCCGCGATGTTGCTGGCAAATTCGGTGACTACGACCACGAAAGCAACCAGCACCAGCGCGACAATCGGCAAGGGTACTGCGCGCAGTGGCAGCAGCATCTGACCCAGCCAGGTGGCGAGACCGCTTTCGGTCATGCCCATGGCGAGGGCAAGGCCGCCGCCGAACATCAGGATCACCGCCCATGGCGCGCGGTTGGCTTCGTCCCAGTTGAGCAATGGCCGCCCGGTGCCATCGGGCAGGAAAAACAGGCACAGCCCGGCGATCGCGGCGACGGTCCCGTCATCGAGCCCGCCCGTCGGAAACAGCGGTTTCAGCAATGGCATCGAAACCCAGGCCAACACGGTCAACAGAAACACCGGGGCAAGGCGCTTTTCGGGCGTGGTCCAGCCGCTGGGCAAATGGATCGCTGCGCGCGCTGCGGCGGGGTCAAAGCTGTCAGCTGCGATATTCTGGACCCGGCCGATGATCCACGCCGCCAACGGGACTGAGAGCAACACCAGCGGAACCCCATAGGCGCTCCATTCCAGAAAGGTGATCTCGACCCCCAGGCTCTTGTTGAGCAAGGCCACAGCGATCGCATTGGTCGGCGTGCCGACAATCGTGCCGTATCCGCCCAGCGTCGCGGCAAAGGCCACGCCCATCGGCAGCGCGCCTGCGATACCGCCTTGCTCTCCAGCTTTGATCCCACCCGATGCCAGCATGGCAAGCGCCATCGGCATCATGATCAGCGCGGTCGAGGTGTTGGAGATGAACATTGAAATGGTTGCCGTCGCGGCCATCACCGCCAGCAACAACTGCCAATTGGAATGCCCGGCGCGGGCCAGAATAGCCAGCGCAAGCCGCCGGTGCAGTCCGGTCCGTTCAATTGTCAGCGCCAGAAAAGCCCCGCCCAGAAACAGGAACATCGTCGGCGAATAGTAGGCTGCGGCGGTTTTGCTGGCATCGCTGACCCCGGTCAGTGGCAGGACGATGAACGGTAGCAAGGCAGTGGCCGACAGCGGCATCGCCTCGCTCATCCACCACGTCGCCATCCACCAGACCAGTCCGGCGGACGGCCAGGCCAGATCGGGCATCCCACCGGGCGCCGCGCTCAGCAGCGTGAACAAAAAGCCGATCGGGCCCAGCCAGAAACAGATGCGTTTGGCGGTCATTGCCACTCCCCAGCTCCGTTAAAACGGAGAATTGCGGGCCGACATTCCCCGCCTTTCCAGCGGCATCCGGCTTTCCGTTTGTGCATCTAGGCAATGTCAGCCAGCTTGGCGAGTGGGCACCGGATTTTCGGGCCTGAACGGGGGGAATGACAGCATGGATAACAACCGCCTTTTGGGCCTCGCCTTGACTGCTTTTGGCGCAGTCTTTTGCCTGGTCTATCCGCTCGCGATGTTCTGGCCGTCGGGCTGGGCCTGGCACGAAGGCAACCCAGCCTCGAACAACTATTTCATGATGATCGTGGGGGTCTATGCCACACTGGGAGTGTTCCTGATCCGCGCGGCCAAGAATCCGGCCGCCCATGCCTCACTGATCTGGTTCACGGTCTGGTCCAGCCTGGTGCATGCGCTGGTGATGGCGCAGCAGTCTTTTCAGGCGGCCGAGCATCACGGCCATCTGGCGGGCGATGTGCCGGCACTGTTGCTGGTGGCTGTGGTGCTGACGGTGTTGATGAAGCGGCAGGCCGCCGCTTGAAACTGCTCCGGGCCCTGCAAATCGGTGCAGGGCCCGGTCAGGACTATTTCGGCGAAAGCACCATCAGCATCTGACGGCCTTCCATGCGCGGATAGCTCTCGATCTTGGCGATTTCGGCGACGTCTTCCTGCACCCGTTTGAGCAGGTTCATGCCCAGCTGCTGGTGCGAAAGTTCACGGCCGCGGAACCGCAAGGTGATCTTCACCTTGTCGCCATCTTCGATGAAGCGGGTGACGTTGCGCATCTTGGTGTCGTAATCATGATCGTCGATATTTGGACGCATCTTGATTTCTTTGATTTCCTGCGTCTTCTGGTTCTTGCGTGCCAGATTGGCCTTTTTCTGGGCCTCATAGCGGAACTTGCCAACGTCGAGGAACTTGGCCACCGGCGGATCAGCGTTGGGAGAAATCTCAACCAGATCAAGGCCGACTTCGGCAGCCTGCTCGATCGCCTCGCGGGTGTACATGACGCCCAGATTTTCGCCGTTCTCGTCGATTACGCGGACCTTGTCCGATACGATCATCTGGTTGTAGCGCGGCCCGCTTTTAACGGGGGGCGTCATCGCGCGCCGGGGTGGGGGTGCTATAGTAGAAACTCCTGAACGTTACCTGTGCGCGGCTTCCTAAACCGAAATGGGGCCGGGGGAAAGGGTTTAGGCGGCAGCTCGCCATAATGGGTATTGCAGTAGCTTTCCTGACACACCCAGCAAGGCATCGACCGCACGGGCCGGTTGCATTGCCGCGATAATCGCCGGGTCGGCGGCATCCATTCCGCCGGTCAGCGCGCCAAATGCGGGCAGGATCAGCTTGCGCTCGCTCGCCACCGTACAGGGGCGTACTACGCGGCGGCCGCGCGCCGTCACTTTCAACTTGGGGTGGAAATGCCCTGATAGTTCGGGCCGTGTCTCCTCCGCCAACGCTTCGTGGCGCAGTATCAGCCCGGCCACCTCCAACTCATCAATCGCGGTTCCACACGGCACCTTGCCCAGATCGTGATTGCCCGAAACCCAAACCCAGTCGGTTGCCCGGGTTAGCGCCTCCAGCATTCCAGCGGCATGCGACTCCAATCGTGCTGCCCCGTCGGTATCGTGGAAATTGTCGCCCAGACAGAATACTCGCCGCGCTCCCGTTTGCATCACCGCATCGGCCACCCGGCCAAGCGTTTCGCGGCTGTCATAGGGCGGCAGCAGTTGGCCAAAACGGGCATAAAAGCTCGCCTTCTCCAGATGCAGATCGGCCACTAGCAGAGCGCGTTCGCGCGGCCAATAGAGCGCTTGGCCCGCGGTTAGCAGCAGTTCTTCACCAGCGAACGAAAAGGGAACCATGGCTTTTCCTTGCCGGAACCCGATTCGCTTGGCAAGGGCGCAGCATGACTGACTGGACCCCCCATACCGCGCGCGCGCGCACATGGTTCGAAAGCCTGCGCGATCGAATCTGCGCCGAGTTTGAGCATATCGAGGCTGAGGCCGGCAGCGCCGCGCAGTTTGAATTCACCACCTGGAACCGCGAGGAAGCGGGCAATCCCAATCCCGGCGGCGGCACGCGCGGCGTGATGAAGGGGCAGGTGTTCGAAAAAGTCGGGGTCAATGTCTCGACTGTCCACGGCACTTTCGCGCCTGAATTCGCCAAAACCATCCACGGAGCGGGTGCGGAAAATCCCGGCTTTACCGCCACCGGGATAAGTCTGGTCGCGCATATGGCCAATCCGCATGTGCCCGCCGTACACATGAACACCCGCTTTTTGACCACCAGCAAGGCCTGGTTCGGCGGCGGCGGCGATCTCAATCCCCCGATCCCCTATGCCGAGGACACTGCCGAGTTTCATGCGGCTTTTCGGGCCGCCTGTGATGCCCATGATCCGGCCTACTACGATCGGTTCAAGGCCTGGGCCGACGAATACTTCTTCATCTCGCACCGAGGCGTGCACCGCGGGGTTGGCGGGATCTTTTACGATCACCTGGACTGCGATGGCGAAGCGGCGTTCGAGGCGAACTTTGCCTTTACCCGCGATGTTGGTGAAGCATTCCTTGATGTATTCCCTCGGCTGGTCCGTCGCCGGATGGGTGCAGCCTTTACCCCGTCAGACAAGCAGCAGCAGCTGGAATGGCGCGGACGCTATGCTGAATTCAATCTGGTCTATGATCGCGGCACACTGTTTGGGCTCAAGACCGGCGGCAATGTCGATGCGATCCTGATGAGCCTTCCACCCGAAGCGGTCTGGAGCTGAATTTCTCCATTAAGCTTCCCGCAATCCGTGATCCGCGATACAGTAAAACAGCCTTATCTACAGGGGACTTCAAATGAATTTTACCACCCGTTTGCTGATGCCACTTGCTGCGATCAGCCTGATTGCCGCGCCCGCCTTGGCGCAATCGTTCCGAATCCCGACCAGCGGCACACCCGCGGTTGAGATTGCCAAGCAGACTGGTTGGACCGAACGCTATGACGAACACGGCAACCTGACCTTGTTCGCCGATGACATGGCGGGTGCGATTCTGCTGCGAATGATTACTGCAGCGCCCGGCGAACCGATGCCCAGCAACGCTGAAATGGCGCAGGTTATTTTGACTGGTGCCGGGGCAAAGCCATATCACAAAAGCGAAAAGACCACCTTTGCAGGCGGTCCGGCCGAAGCGTTCTATTCCGACCTGACGATTGAAGGTGGGCCGGTGGTGAACATCAAAGTGGTGGTTCGCAAACACGGTGAACGCAGCATCGCGGTCGGTGTGACGATGATCCCCGAAGCTTCGACTCCCGCACAGCGTCAGAAAGTCGACACCCAGTTCGCCGTAGTGCGGATTGTTGGCTAAAAAAGTTTGCCGATCTTAGCCAGTTGTTTGGATTTGGTTGGTTAGAACACAGTTGAACGGAGCGGCGTCTGTCACCGGCGCCGCTCCGCTCGCTCTCTTCCGCAGCACGATTTTGGCATGGCAGCGCCTTTGCGCTTGCTCTCCGCCCCTCTAAGCCGCCATCTAGGCAGCGATGCTGCGCCAATACGAACTTGTTGAGCGGGTGCTCGCCTACGATCCCGATGCGGACGAAGCGATGCTGAACCGTGCTTATGTCTATACTGTCCAGAAGCACGGTAGCCAGAAGCGCGCCAGTGGCGATCCCTACTTCAGCCATCCGGTCGAAGTGGCCGGGTTGATGACCGAGCTCAAACTCGATCAGGAAACGATCATCACCGCGTTGCTCCACGATACCGTGGAAGACACGCTGGCCACCACCGAAGAGATTGAACGACTGTTCGGAACCGAAGTTGCCCGGCTGGTCGACGGCGTGACCAAACTGTCCAAGATCGAAGCCATGGGCGAGAATGAGCGCGCAGCCGAAAACCTGCGCAAATTCTTCCTGGCGATGAGCGAGGACATTCGGGTGCTGCTGGTCAAGCTGGCTGACCGGCTCCACAACATGCGCACGCTGCACTTCATCAAGAGCGAGGACAAGCGCCGCCGGATCGCGCGCGAAACGATGGATATCTACGCCCCGCTGGCCGAGCGGGTCGGGATGTACGAATACATGCGCGAGATGCAGCTTCTGGCGTTCGAGCAGCTTGAGCCTGAAGCCTATGCCACGATTACCGGCCGGTTGGCGACGATCCGCAGCAGCGAAGGCGGGCAGGTCGATTCGATTGCACTGTCGATCAAGCAGGCGCTGGCCGAAGCGGGGCTGAAAGTTGAGGTGTCAGGCCGCGAAAAGCACCCCTATTCGATCTGGAAAAAGATGGCCGAACGCCATGTCAGCTTTGAGATGATCACCGATATCATGGCGTTTCGGGTGCTGACCGAAACCCAGGAAGACGCCTATCGCGCGCTGGGTGTGCTGCACGGCACCTGGCAGATGATCCCCGGGCGGTTCAAGGATTACATCTCGACCCCCAAATCGAACGGCTATCGCTCGCTCCACACCGCGCTGATCTTTGAAAATTCGATGCGGATGGAAGTTCAGATCCGCACCCGCGAAATGCACGAACTCAACGAATTCGGTCTCGCTGCGCACTGGGCCTACAAACAGGGCGAGCGGCCTGACGGGCAAGTCGGCTGGCTGCGCGATCTGATCGAGATTGTCGACGAAAGCCACGATGCCGAGGAACTGCTCGAACATACCAAGCTGGCGATCTATCAGGACCGGATCTTTGCCTTCACCCCCAAAGGCGCGCTGCACCAGTTGCCCAAGGGTTCGACCCCGGTTGATTTCGCCTATTCGGTCCATTCGGACCTTGGCAACTTCGCAGTCGGGGCCAAAATCAACGGACGCCACATGCCGCTGCGTACGGTGCTCGCCAATGGCGATGTGGTCGAACTGATCAAGAGCCGCAATGCTTCGCCGCAGCTCGCCTGGCTGGGCTTTGTCGTCACCGGAAAGGCCCGCGCCGCAATCCGCCGCGCGGTCCGCGCCAAGGAACGCGCCGAAGTGGCCGCGATCGGCCGCAAACTGTTCGAACAGATCGCCGAACGCCTGCCCAGCAAGATTGGCAAGAAAGCGGTCAAGGACGCGGTCAAACGCCTCGGCCTCGCCAGCGAAGAAGAGCTGATGGCCGCGATCGGCACCGCCAAGCTGGAAGACCGCGCGGTGATGGAGGCGCTGGTCCCCGGCAGCTCCAAACATATGGCTGAGCCCGAAAACTGGCCCAAGCAGGAAAAGGCCATCTCGATTCGCGGGCTGACTGCGGGCATGGCTTTTCATCTCGCCGATTGCTGCCACCCGGTGCCGGGCGACCGGATCGTCGGGCTGCGGCAGGCCGGCAAGGGGGTGCAGGTTCACGCGATCGATTGCCTGTCACTGGCCAGCGGGGTCGATGCCGATTGGCTCGACCTGTCATGGGGTGAACGCACCACCGGAGCGGTCGGGCGAATCCGGATCGTGCTCTACAACCGCCCCGGCACCCTGGCCGAAGCCGCCGGGATCTTTGCCGGCAACCGCGCCAACATCGCCAGCCTGGAAAGCAGCAGCCGCGATGAGCTGTTCTCAACCTACGAAGTCGATCTGGAAGTGACCGATCTGGCCCACCTGACCCGGATCGTCAGCGCCCTGCGGGCCAGCGACGCGGTGGCTGAGGCGGAGCGGATCTGATGCCGCAGATTGTCGGGATCGAGCACGTCCAGCTGGCCATGCCGGCTGGCGAGGAAGCTGCCGCGCGGGCGTTCTATACCGGCCTGCTCGGTCTGCCCGAGCGCGCGAAACCACCCAAACTGGCGGCGCGCGGCGGGTGCTGGTTCGAAGCGCCGGAAGTGAAAATCCATCTGGGGGTCGAGGCTGATTTCAGGCCCGCGCAAAAAGCCCATCCGGCGCTGCTGGTCGATGATCTGACTGCCATGCAGACTGCGCTGGAGGCGGCCGGGCTGGCGATAACGCCTGACGATCCCGTCGGTGGCCGGGCGCGGTTCTATGTTGCCGATCCCTTCGGCAACCGGATCGAATTGATGCAGGGCGATTAGCTCCCCTCCCGCTTGCGGGAGGGGTTGGGGGTGGGTCTGTCAAACCTCCAGCACAACCTCCACCGCATCCCCTTCGCTCAGCTCTTCAGCCTTGCGGACTGCGGCCTTGACCGGCAGCAGCCAGCCGAGCTCCTTTGACGGAAACAGCGAGGTCTTGAACACCGTATCGCCGATCCGCGCACTGACCTTGATCGATCCAAACCCCTTCGCCGCCCCCTCCAATCGCCGCATCAGCGCAGTGGCTGACAAGGCCTCTCCGGCTTCGCCATCGATGGTCAGGAAATGCCAGGTGCCGGTGCCTGTCGAACTGGTCCAGCGCCAGAGCGGGCCGGTGTGGGTCAGCTGTTCGGTCATTTAAGTGTTTCACACGAAGACACGAAGAGCACGAAGAGGCCGTGCAAATTCGAGCCGCTCCGCGTCCCCCCGAATAGGGGCGAAAAATAGAAATCCGCATTCGCGGGGGTAAAAGGTCGTTGAGTTTTTCCGGACATCTTCGTGCTCTTCGTGTCTTCGTGTGAACCGAAAATCACTTCACCCGCCGCACCGGCACCGGAATGTTGCAGATATCCGCGCCCCCCGCCGGCCGGATGAAAAACGCATCGCGCCGATTGGCCCGCGCATCGGCGTATTTGGCGAAGTTGATGCTTTCGGTGGAGAGGTATTCGTAAGTTGGCAGGCGCTTGACCTCGGCGCCGAGCCGGATCGAGCGGATTTTGGTTCGCTCCTTGGCCGTTTCATAGAACCCCAGCCCGCCGGTCCCGCGCGGCAGGCTGGAGAGGTGCTCGATCCCCTCAATCACCCGGCCTACCAGCGCGATATTGCGATCGAGATGCCGCGGGGCGTGGCCGATCACGACATAGAGTTCGGTGCCCGAACCGGTGTTGGGGGAGAGATCGCGGCCTACGCCGACCATGCCGTAGCAGTGGACGGGCCAAACTGCGCCATCGTCGTAACTGATCCCGACGGGCCAACCAACGAGATGCCGGTTGGTCTTCCCATAAGGATCTGAATTAGATGCCAAGCTGTCTTTGAGTTTGTCGCCAAACCTTTTTGCATCCGCCTCTTTCGCCTCTGGAAATTTCTCCGCATATTCGGGGAACGCAGTTAAGAACCGTGGAAGAAAGTTCTGAAAGTCCATTCCTTTGCCAAATTGCGCTGCATATTGACTCTCTGGCACCACCGCCAACCCTTCCGGCAGCGGCTTCGCCTTCTTCGGATCTTCCCCATTGGCATCGCCCCACTGCACGACATAATTGTCCTGCACCCGGTTGATGCTCAGCCGGTCCCACCAATGCGCCTTGGCCAGCAGGCGGATGTTGCCGATCCAGCCTTGCGAAAACGGCGCGGGCATCAGCTGGATCACCACCCGGCGTGACTTGCCTTTGGCGTCCGGCGCGAGGTCCATCACCAGCAGGTCGCTCGCCGGGATCATAACCCAATCCCCCTTGGGCGCAGCGGCGACCATCTCGCTGGGCGCAAGTGGCGAAGGCTGGGTCTTGCCCGCCGCCAGATTGGCCGAAGCCTGGGCGAACACGGCCGGAGCATGGGTGAGTGGCGTAAGCAGGGTGAGCGCAGCAAGCGGGAGCAGTTTTTTCATGGCCGCACAGTGCCACCGCCGTCCGCGTTGTCAAACCCGCACCAGCCAGAGCGCTTGCCTATCGCCAGCCATGCCGCTAGGGCGCGCCATTCCAGTG
>JAGNTK010000164.1 GCA_017987575.1 Novosphingobium sp.
CGCCAAGATCATCACACTCGCCAATGAAAAGGGCGGGGTCGGGAAATCGACTCTGGCCTTCCATCTGGCTGTTGCACTGGCCGATACTGGCCACAAGGTTCTGGCGGTCGATCTTGACCGGCGCCAGCAATCGCTGAGCCGGGCGCTGGTCGCGCGCAACGGAACCGCCAAGCGGCTGGGGGTGCGGCTGCCTTTGCCGAAGCATTTGCTGCTCCAACAGGCCTCGGGCGCCCAACTCTGCCAGGAACTGGCGCGGGCTGGCTGGGACTGCGACTATGTCGTGATCGATGCCGCTGGTCACGATAGCCCGATTGCCCGCCGCGCCATTGCGATGGCCGACAAGCTCGTCTCACCGGTCAATTGCTCGTTCGTTGACCTGGAGTTGCTCGGGCGATTTCATCCTGTCACGCACAAGTTGACCGGACCAGGATGCTTTTCAGCCTTGGTCACCGAACTGCGCAGTGCACGGGCCGAGGCCGGGATGGCCGCGCTCGACTGGTTAGTTGTGCTCAACCGCCAGCGGCGCGAAAACAGTCACAATCAGGACCGGATCGATTCGGCTCTGCATCGGCTGGCGCAGCGGATGGATTTCCGTTTGGGAGCAGGCCTGCATGAGCGGGTCGCCTACCGCGAGCTGGTCCTGCTTGGGCTGACCCAGCTTGATTTGCACCGCATCCCCGAATTGGCCCGAACCAAAACTGCTGCGACCGGCGAACTGCTGCAATTGCTCGACGATCTGAGGATTGTGCAGGAGGCCGGTGGGCTGTTGTCTTATGCCGAAACGGCAGCAGGATCGGCCTATTCATCCCACTTGGGATAGCGCAGGATCGGAGTTTGTCCGCGCAGAAAGCCACTTGGCAGCGTTCCGGTCAGGGCTTTGAAATCCCGAATGAAATGTGATTGGTCGGCATAGCCTGCTTCGTGTGCCAATGCTGTCCAACTGGCCTCGGGTTCCAGTTCTTTGCGGTGTACCGCATGGCCAATCCGGCAAATCCGCGCATAGTGCTTGGGGTTGAGTCCCGTTAGCGTGCGGAAACGGCGCTGGAAATGGCGCAAGGATAGCCCAGCCGAATCAGCCAGTTCCTGGATCGGCACCGTGCCGCGCAGTTCACGCAACCGGGTGGCTTCGCGTGCGACCGGATCGTTGCAGGATTGCGGGTTGCGCAGTGGCAGTAGCCAGCGATCGACCGGATAGACCATGGCCTGCCAATCAGACGCATTCCGCAGTTGATTGAGCAGCTCTTCTGGCATCGACAGCGGCACGAAGCCATCGACCAACGTAACGGGATCGACCCCGAACATTCCGCCAGCAGCAGCGGGCTGCAGCCGCGCCGAAAAGGTCCGCAGGTTGCCCGAAATCTCCATATCATAGCGGTAGTGAGTGAGCGGTCCGAACAAGCCGACCTGCGGGGCCTTAAGCCTGGCGCGGGTCTCCAGATCGTACAGCCAATGGCTGCCTTCTAGCACGATCTGGATAAAGCAATTGGGCCGGGCCGGGATAACCCGACGAACCAGCTCGCCCCGATCAGCAATTTCCCCACCGACATAGCCGATCAGGCAGGACTTGAGTTCAGCATGCGCGCTATCGATCAGGGTAATCTTCACCCTTGTTCCCCCCACGAGGCGCGACCCAAATTTTCTTCTGTTATGCTGATCCCTTAGCTTCACGTTCTGCTTCGCGCCAGCCAATATCGCGGCGACAGAATCCGTCGACGAATTCGAGCTTGTCGACCGCAGCATAAGCCGCTTGCTGGGCTGCCCCGACAGTTGCCGCGCGGGCAGTCACGTTTAGCACCCGACCTCCGCTCGCGACCAGTTGGCCATCCTTCAGGGCGGTTCCGGCATGAAAGAGCTTGGCTCCATCGGCTTCGGCGGCCGCAATCCCCGATATCGCTCCACCCTTCACTGGCGCATCGGGATAGCCCTTTGCCGCAACCACCACCGTCAGCGCCGCATCGTCGGAGAAACGCGGGGCTGGAAGCGCGCCAAGGCGGCTTTCGGCGGTGGCCAGCAACAGCTCGGCCAGATCGCCTTCATAGCGCAGCATCAGCACCTGGCACTCGGGATCGCCGAACCGGGCATTGTATTCGATCAGCTTGACCCCGTCAGCGGTCAGCATCAGTCCGGCATAGAGCACGCCCGAATAGGGCATGCCTTCCGCGGCCATGCCCTGAACGGTCGGGATCACGATCCGCTCCAACGCTTCGCCTTCAAGCAGCGGAGTCAGCACGCGGGCCGGGCTATAGGCCCCCATTCCGCCAGTATTGGGTCCGACATCGCCGTCACCGACCCGCTTGTGATCCTGCGCCGAACCGAACGGAACAACGGTGTGGCCATCGGTGATTGCAAAATAGCTGGCTTCTTCACCCGCCATGAACTCCTCGATCACGGCCTCGGCTCCGGCGGCGCCGAACCGGCCAGAGAAAATCTCGGCAATGGCGGCCTCGGCTTCGTCCCGGGTCATCGCTACGGTCACGCCCTTGCCCGCCGCCAGACCATCCGCCTTGATCACGACCGGAATTGGGAATGCGGCCAGCGCCTCGAGTGCTTCGGTCGCACTAGTGACGCGTTTGAACGCCGCAGTCGGGATGTTGTGGCGTTCGCACAGTTCTTTGGTGAAGGCCTTCGACCCTTCGAGCTGGGCCGCGGCCTTGCTTGGCCCGAACACGGGAACACCAAAGCCGCGCAGGCTATCCGCCAAGCCATCAACCAGCGGTGCCTCGGGCCCGATCACGACCAGCCCAATCCGCGCAGCCTCGCAAAAGGCCACCACTTCTGCGTGGTTCTCAGCGTCGAGCGCGACCAGCTCGGCATGCTCGGCAATGCCGGGATTGCCGGGGCTTGCGAACAATTTGTCGCACAGCCGGGATTGCGCCAGCTTCCAGGCCAGCGCATGTTCGCGCCCGCCGGACCCCAACAGCAGGATATTCATGTCGCCGCCGCCTTATTCAGAAGAAGAACCCGCCGGGCTGGTAGCGAAGGAAGCGGCGGGCGACAACGCCGCAGCGCTCTCGGTCAGCGAGATATCCGCACTGCTCAAGCGCGTTGTCGAAGACCGCTTCGGTTTCGTGCGGGTGCGCGGCGAGATCAGCGGGTTCAAGCGTGCCGCCTCAGGCCACGTCTACATGGCGCTGAAGGACGAGAATGCGCGGCTTGAGGCGGTAATGTGGCGCGGCACGACCCAGCGATTGAACTTTCAGCCCGAAGATGGGCTCGAAGTCATCGCGACCGGAAAATTGACCACCTATCCCGGCCGCTCGAACTATCAGCTGGTGATCGAACGGATGGAAGTGGCCGGCGAAGGCGCGTTGCTGGCCCTGCTCGCCCGCAACAAGGCCCGGTTTGAAGCCGAAGGGCTGTTCGATCCAGCCCGAAAGCGCACGTTACCCTTTGTCCCGCGGGTGATTGGCGTGGTGACTTCGCCCACCGGCGCAGTAATCCGTGATATTTTGCACCGGCTGTCAGACCGGTTTCCGGTTCAGGTGCTGGTTTGGCCGGTACTGGTCCAGGGCCAGGGGGCGGCTGAACAGGTCGCCGCAGCGGTGCGCGGGTTTTCGGCACTGGCCCCTAGCGGAGCAGTGCCGCGCCCCGATCTGGTGATCGTCGCGCGCGGTGGCGGTTCGATCGAGGACCTGTGGGCCTTCAACGAAGAAGCGGTTGTCCGCGCGGTCGCCGAATGTACCATCCCGATCATCTCCGCCGTAGGGCATGAGACAGATACGACCCTGTGCGATTTCGCCGCCGATCGCCGCGCTCCTACCCCAACGGCGGCGGCGGAAATGGCTGTCCCTGTGCGGGCGGAGCTGGTCAATCAGATTGCGGAGCTCGCTTTGCGCAAGCGCCGCGCCGTGCTGCGACCGCTCCAACTGGGGCGCGAGCGGCTGGCGGCGCGAGCCGAGCGCATGCCTGCTCCACAAGCACTGCTCACCCCCCATGCCCAACGGCTGGACGATCTGTCCGAGCGGCTGCGGCGCGCCCTGTCCGATCGGACCTTGCTTGCCCGCGGTCAGTTGCAGCGCGTTGCAGGCGGGCTTTCGGCGCCCTTGCTGAAGGCGCGGCTCAGTGCGGCTCGGGGACGGCTTGATGGACTGGCGCGGTTGT
>JAGNTK010000165.1 GCA_017987575.1 Novosphingobium sp.
TCGCCGAAGGTGCGCGGGTTGCAGTGGTCGAGGCGGACGAGACCGAAGTCATGGGCATCAATAGCCGCGCCGAACTCGCCGATGCGGAAGGGCGCTGGCAGTCAGCACGGCGTCGCAAGGCGATGGACGACGGCGCCAGCCTGATTGCGCCGGAGACGGTGTGGTTCGCCTGGGATACGGCACTTGGCCGCGATGTGCTGGTTGAACCCAATGTATTTTTTGGCCCCGGCGTGTCGGTGGCGGACAACGTGAAAATCCGCGTCAACTGCCACATCGAAGGCGCGCAAATCGCCAGTGGTTGTGAAGTCGGCCCCTACGCACGGCTCCGCCCCGGCACCGTGCTGGAGGCCAAGGCCAAGATCGGCAACTTCGTTGAGGTCAAGAAATCCACCATGGGTGCAGGCGCCAAGGCCAACCACCTGTCCTACATCGGTGACGCCGAAGTCGGCGCCGGGGCCAACATCGGCGCGGGCACGATCACCTGCAATTACGATGGCTATTTCAAGTACAAGACCGTGATCGGCGAACGCGCCTTCATCGGCAGCAATTCGGCGCTGGTCGCCCCGGTGAAGATCGGGCCCGACGCGATCGTCGCGGCAGGCAGCGCGGTGACCCGCGACGTGGCGGCCGGTGAGTTGCGGCTGGTGCGCGGCGAACAACTGGTCAAGCCGGGCTGGGCGGATCGGTTCCATGACGCGATGAAGAAGAAGAAGGCGGAGAAGAAAGGGTGATGGGTATGTTGGAAGGTGAATTCCAACCCAAAAAGCTATTTGTGATCGCTTTGATGTTGCTCCAGTTCGGCTGTTCAGATCAAAAAAACTCCATTCAGGGTTATGACGACCTTGTTGATCAGGTTGAACAAGGGCCAGTCGGTCACGATCCCGACCATTGGATTGAGTTCAAGAATATGGCGGGTGAATGGGAAAAAACCGGCCTTATTTTTGGGTACGTCGGCGACTTCGAAGAATGTGAAAAAGCAATAGCCGGGATGAAGGCGGCAAACCCCAAGGCTGAGTATCGATGTGTCCCGGCGAATAAGAAGGCATCTTGACATGATATCATGATATGATATCAGTATATCAATGACCCGCATCCTTGCTGATCTGCCCGAAGAAGACATCAAGTGGCTCGATGCCCGCGCGGCCGAGCAGGGCAAGTCGCGCGCTTCGGTGCTGCGTGAAGCCGTCAGTGCTTACAAAGGGCTGCCTGCATCAAGCGGTAAGGAGTGGCTGGAGATCGGCTTCGGCGCCTGGAAGAACCGGACGGACATCGGCGATTCGGTGGAATGGCAGCGCCGCGAACGCGCATCCTCGACCCGTTATTGGGACGATGATTACGAGGAGGTGAAGGCCGAATTCCCTGACCTGTTCGATGCGGAGGATGATCGCCAGCGTCAGATTCATCTCGACATGGTGGCTGGTAAATATCCCAAGCCAAAGCGTGCCGGTACCAAGTGAGCGGCTTCACGTTCGATTCGAACATCATCATCGATGCACTCGCGGGCTTTGCTGCTGCGCGCGATGAAATAGACCGCGCGACCGATTTCGGTTCGCGTGCCTGGATCAGCCGGGTGGTGTGGGTTGAAGTGATGTCAAAGGGTGAAGGTGAAGGTCTCAGGCGCGCTGAAACGTTGCTTTCAGGCTTTGGTATCGATGAAGTCGATGCTGAAATCGGGCGGCGGGCTGCGGCCCTGCGGCGCGAACGGCAAGGCTTGAAGGCCATGGATGCCATCATCCTTGCCACTGCGCAAACCCGCGGACGCGTCCTTATTACACGAAATACAAAGGATTTTCCGGCAGCTATGCCGGGCATCCGGGTTCCCTACACTCTCTAACGAAAGCATTTCCTCATGTGCGGTATTATCGGCATCGTCGGCAAGGACCCGGTGGCAGAGCGGTTGGTCGATGGGTTGCGGCGGATGGAATACCGCGGCTATGACAGCGCCGGGGTTTGCACGATATCCGGCGGCGAATTGATCCGCCGTCGCGCTCCGGGCAAGTTGCAGGGGCTGGTGACCGAGCTGGCGCGCGATCCCGCGCCCGGCACAACTGGGATCGCCCACACCCGCTGGGCCACCCACGGCGCGCCGACTGCCGCCAATGCCCACCCCCACGCCACCGAGAAGCTGGCGCTGGTCCACAACGGGATCATCGAGAACTTCAAGCAGTTGCGCGATGCCCTGACCAAGCGCGGCCGGACTTTTGAAAGCGATACCGATACCGAAGTCGTTGCGCATCTCGTCTCCGAACTGGTCGAGACCGGATCGAGCCCGGAGGATGCGGTGAAGGCCGTGCTGCCGCAGCTGCGCGGAGCCTTTGCGCTGGCCATCGCGTTCAAGGATCATCCCGATATGCTGATCGGAGCGCGGCTCGGCTCGCCATTGGTGGTGGGCTATGGGGACGGGGAGACCTATCTCGGCTCCGATGCCTTGGCGCTGGCGCCGCTGACCCAGAAGATCGCCTATCTGGAAGAGGGCGACTGGGTAATTGTGACCCGCGAGGGCGCGCAGGTGTTCGATAAGGACAACAACCCTGTCGAGCGTGAAGTCACCACTTCAGGCGCGTCGGCGGCGGAGATCGAGAAGGGCAATTATCGCCACTTCATGCAGAAAGAGATCTTCGAGCAGCCCACCGTGGTCGCGCAGACGCTGCGCAGCTATATCCGCCAGGTCGATCAGACCGTGGCGCTGCCGCAGTTCGATTTCGATCTCTCCAGCATCAACCGCGTCACCATCGTCGCCTGCGGGACCAGCTACTACGCCGGGATGGTCGCCAAGTACTGGTTCGAACAGTTCGCGCGGTTGCCGGCCGACATCGATTTCGCATCCGAGTTTCGCTATCGCGATCCGGTGCTGGAGCCGGGCGGTCTCGCGCTGTTCATCTCGCAATCGGGCGAAACCGCCGATACGCTTGCGGCGCTGCGCCACTGCAAGGAAAACGGCCAGACCATTGCGGTTGTGGTCAACGTGCCAACCAGCTCAATGGCGCGTGAGGCCGATCTGCTGCTGCCGACCCACGCCGGTCCGGAGATTGGCGTCGCCTCGACCAAGGCCTTTACCTGTCAGCTCGCCGTGCTGGCCGCGCTCGCCGCGCACATGGCAGTGAAGCGCGGGTTTATGGACCGGGCCGAGGAGACTGAGGTAGTCAAACACCTGCTCGAAACCCCCGCCAGCCTCAACGCTGCGTTGGCCCACGACGACGAGATTGCCGCAATGGCGCACCACATCGCCCCGGCCCGCGACGTGCTCTATCTGGGCCGCGGGCAGGACTATCCGCTGGCCTTGGAAGGCGCACTGAAACTCAAGGAAATCAGCTATATTCACGCCGAAGGTTATGCGTCAGGTGAAATGAAGCATGGTCCGATCGCGCTGATTGATGAGGCGGTGCCGGTGATCGTCATCGCCCCGTCTGGTCCGCTGTTTGAAAAGACCGTCAGCAACATGCAGGAGGTTCGGGCGCGCGGCGGCAAGATCGTGCTGATCTCTGACCGCGAAGGGTTGGAAGAAGCCGGCGAAGGCTGTCTCGCCACGATCGAAATGCCCAAGGTCCACCCGCTGATCGCGCCCTTGGTCTATGCCATCCCAGTACAACTGCTGGCTTACCACGTCGCCTGCGTGAAGGGCACCGACGTTGACCAGCCGCGCAATCTGGCCAAGTCGGTGACGGTGGAGTGAAGCTGCAAGGCGGTTGTCACTGCGGGCTGGTGCGGTTTGCCATCATCGTCGAACCGCCTCTGGAACTGCTCGATTGCAATTGTTCGATCTGCAGCAAGACCGGCTTCCTTCACCTGATCGTGCCGCATGAACGGTTTGAGCTCTTGAGCGGGCAGGACAGCCTTGCCTCCTATCGCTTTGGCAGCGGCGCAGCGGAGCACCTGTTTTGCCGAACCTGCGGGATCAAGAGCTTTTACCAGCCGCGTTCCCACCCTGATTCCTGGAGTGTCCATTTCCGCTGTATTGACCCTGATCACGGGCTTGAACCCGTGATCAGGGCGTTTGACGGGCGCAATTGGGAACAGGCCCGCGCGACGCTGG
>JAGNTK010000044.1 GCA_017987575.1 Novosphingobium sp.
GCCTGCGCCACATCGTGGATCGACGCGCCGATCAGGAACCCGGCTTGCGCGTCGCTGAGGTGCAATTCAGCTGCCAGCACAGGATAAACCGTCATCGCCAGAGCGCTAGCCAGCGATACGCCGACCAAAGTCAGCGCGAACTGCGCCTGGCTCAGCCTCTCCTTGCCGATCACGCCATAGAGCGCCAAGGCCGCACTGGCCCCGCAGATCGCCGTCGATCCGCCCGCAAGTATCCCGGCATAGCGCGATTGCCCGGCGATTCGCGCCCCGGCCATTCCCGCCGCCAGAGTCACCACCATCACCACGCCCAGCGCGGCGAAAGGCGCCAATCCGACCATCGCAATCTGCCTGAAGGTAACTTGCAGCCCCAGCACCACGATACCCCAGCGCAGACAGGTGCGTGAAGCAAAGTCGAGTCCGGCGTGGGTGCGTTCATCCTGCGAGACGAAATTCAGCGCGAGGCCGACCAGCAGCCCCAGCAGGATAATCGGAAATCCATAGTGATCGGAAAGCCACGCTGCCGCCCCCGCTGCGACTGCGCAAAGCGCCAGGCCGGGAAACAGCGGTGATCGCTTGGCTGGGGCAGGTGCGGTTTCGGCCAGATGCAGTTCGCCAAACAGATCGCCGCCATGCGGGAGCCGATCCCAGTCGATTGCCGAACCTTGCTGTTTGCCCGCCATGCTTCCCCACCCGCGTCTATGCGGTTCTCATGGCCCAAAACCGCAAAAGCGCAAAGCGTTTGACAGCAGCCAGTCCATTTGGCGCATCATGCGCGCGAGAAGGACCGTCAGGAGAATTGCCGATGTCGTATCTGTCCCGCCTTGCGGCCATGCTGCTGCTCGTTCTGGCTGCACCGGTGGCGGCGGCTAACGGGCGCTGTCCCGCAGCAGAATTCCGGGTGATGACCTATAATATTCGGCTCGACACGCCCGCCGATGGCCCGAACCGTTGGGACCGTCGCCGCGATCTGTTGACCGGCCAGATCCGGTTACTGCGGCCGGCGATCCTCGGAATGCAAGAAGTGGTCCCCGGTCAGCGCGCGGATCTCGTCGCGGCGCTGCCCGAATACGTCGCGCTTGGCGGTGGTCGTGACGATGGCAAGCTGGCGGGCGAGGCATCGCCGCTGTTCGTCGACAAGGCGTTGTTCCGGATTGAGGCCAGCGGCATGTTCTGGCTGTCACCCACCCCAGATCTGCCCTCGCTGGGCTGGGATGCAGCCTTTCGCCGGGTCGCCAGCTGGGCGCATTTGGTCCGGCGCCGCGATGGGCGGCGGATACTGGCGGTCAACACCCATTGGGATCATATCGGCAAGCAGGCGCGGCTGAACAGTGCGCGGCAATTGCGCCAATGGATCACCGCGCAGCGCCGCAAGGGCGAAGCGGTGGTGGTGCTGGGTGATTTCAATGCGCCGCTGGCTGAAGCGTCGCTGCAGGACCTGCTGGCCTTGCCGCTGGGCGATGCCAAGGCCCGCTCGATCGAACCGGCCATCGGCGCCTCGATCACCTTCAATGGTTGGGAAACCGTCCCGAACAAGGGCGACACGATCGACCATGTGCTGATCAGTGACGGTCTTCGGGTTCGGCGCTACCACGCTCTGGCCGAGCATTTTGACGGACGGCTCGCTTCGGATCACTTCCCGGTGATCGCTGACCTGTTCTTCACCCCAGTCGGGAAAGGTTGCGGATGAGCGCGGCGCGGATTGCTGCGAGGTCCTGCGGCCTGCGCGCATACCATCAGCTATTCCACAACCGAGCGCGTTAAGGAAGCGCACCCAATTTTTCTGGGTTTTGGCCGATCTGCTTGCCAAGGTTGCGTTCACTTGTAACTATGCCGATCAGCGCTTTGGAGCGCCGGGGCTGACAGGGACGAATGTGAACAAGCCGACCATCGATGATGTTGCAGCCTTGGCAGGTGTGGCGCGAACAACCGTTTCTCGGGTGCTCAACAATCAGCCAAACGTTCGCGCCGAAGTCCGTGAAAGGGTGATGGGTGCGGTCGAGCGGCTGGGCTATCGGGTCAACCTGCAGGCGCGCAATCTGGCTGGCCGAAAGGCACTGCGGATTGCTCTGATCCATGCATCGGATTTCGATACCGAGCCCAACTCATACTTCTCGTCCGGGATTGAACTGGGTGCGACCCGGGCTGGTGCGGCGCTTGGGGTTCAAATAATTACCCATGTCATCAACCAGAATGATCCCGGCGCAGCAGCGGACATTGTCGTCCGGTTGCGCGACGATCAGTGCGACGGGGCCATTCTGACGCCGCCCTTTTCCGATGAGCCGCAATTGCTTCGAACATTGGCTGGCCTGGGTATTTCAGTGGTCTGCATTGCGGGCGGGCCCGAGGCGGAGAAATTCGCCATGTCACTGGGAATAGACGATTATCGTGCGGGGCATGATGTTGGCGTGCACCTTTTGGGGCAAGGCCACCAGCGGTTCGGTTTCATCAAGGGTTTGCAAGGCCACGCTTCGGCTGAGACCCGCTATGACGGGTTTCTTGCCGCGCTGTCTGAGGCGGGACTTGGCGAATCCGCCATTGAAGCGCGCCGGGGAAATTTCACTTTTCGGTCCGGTCTGGATTGCGCTCAGGATCTGCTGAAGTCTGCAAACCGGGTTGATGCCTTGGTCTGCGCCAATGACGATATGGCGGCGGGTGCCCTGCTTGCCGTGCACAAAGTCGGCCTTCGCATTCCCCAAGACATTGCCATTACTGGCTTCGACGATACTCCGGTTTCCGAGATCGTCTGGCCACCGCTGACCACGATCCATCAGCCGCTGCGCCGGATGGGATCGCGCGCGGTTGAGTATTTGGCGCGACTGGCTGCAACTGGCGTGGAATGCGCACCCGGACGCGAAATCGTTGGGCATGATCTGATCGTCCGCGATTCCAGTCTCGCTGCTCTCCAGGCTTAGTCCTGCACAGCTACAAGACTTCCCGTCCACTCCCAGACCGCTTCGGACTTGACGCTGAACACCAATTGGCGCATCAATTGGAAGCGCTTCCAATGAGGAGCATGGATAACCGGCATTCCGCCGGATCTGGGATACGCGGAAAAACCGCGCAAAACGGAGGGGTTGAATGGTCATGAGGGTGCAATCGGACAAGGCTGCGAATCGCAGGCTGCGGGCTTATCGTTTCGGCGTGACTGCGGCTTCGGCGCTGGCCATGATGGCGCTGCTGCCAACGGCGGCCTATGCACAGGATGCTGAAGATGAGGATGCGGAAATTGTAGTTTCCGGGATCCGCTATTCGATCGGCAGCTCTATCGAAACCAAGCGCCGTGAATCGAGCATCGTTGAAGCGATCTCTGCCGAAGAAATCGGCAAATTGCCTGACGTTTCGATCGCTGAATCAATCGCCCGTTTGCCCGGCCTTGCCGCGCAGCGCGTCGCTGGTCGTGCCCAGATTATTTCCGTGCGAGGGCTTCCGCCAGATTTCGCCACCGTACTGCTGAATGGTCGCGCGCAAGCGAGTTCGGGCTACAACCGTGCGGTTGAATTCGATCAGTATCCTTCAGAAGTCTTGTCTTCGGTGGTGGTCTACAAGACTCCCGATGCAAACATTTCGGGCATGGGCCTCTCGGGTTCGGTCGATCTGCGCACCGTGCGTCCGCTGGCCTATGGCAAGGACACCATCGCGATCAACGTTCGCGCCGAACTCGATGAAGACGGCGGCCGCAATGCCGATATGTCAAAGTGGGGTGGGCGTGGATCTATCACGATAATCGGCCAGAATGATGCTGGAACCTTTGGTTGGGCATTTGGCTATGCCTATCTTGATGCCCCCGGCCATACTGATGCATTCAAGGCTTATGGCTATGAACGGTTTGGCTTTGCTGTAACGCCAGATACGGCTGACAATTCCTACCAGCTAAACGGTCAGGAAGCTTTTGCGGTCAACAGCCGCGACAAGCGACACGGCCTGATGGGAACCTTGGAATGGCAGCCGAGCGACAAGGTCCACACCACACTCGATTTGTACTATTCGCGCTTCAAGCAGACTCAGGTCAGCCGCGGTGCGCAATGGTTCTCGAACGGTTGGGCTGATGGAGCGACCTTCACCGGGGTTGGCGTTACCCCGGTCGGCGGTTCTGAACTCGGCACATCGGGGCATTTCAACAATGCCGTTCCGATCCTGCGTAATGACCATAATACGCGTGACGACGAATTGTTCTCGGTTGGCTGGAATGGCGAATTCCAGATGACTGACACATTGAGCTTCACAGCCGATCTCAGCTATTCGTCCAACAAGCGCGACGAGACCTACATCGAAACCTATCAGGGCTATGGTGCTGGCCCGTTCCAGACTCGGACGCTGGATGACTACGATTTCTCGATCCCGGTCGAAGGTTATCCGACTTACAGCAACTGGGGGCTGAACTACGCTGATGCCAACCAGGTTTCGCTGGGCGACCGTGCCCCGTGGGGCGGTTGGGGTCATGACGGCCTGATGAAGTCGCCGCACGTCAAGGAAGATGTCACAGCAGTCGATCTGGGTTTCACCAAGAAGCTTGGCGGATTCTTCACCGCGCTTGATGTGGGTGTAAACTTCACTCACCGTGCCAAGAACAAGACAGTCGATGAGATTGATCTCAACCTCAAGAACAGCCGCGCTCAGGTGCTGGTTGGATCGCAATTCTTGATTGCACCAACATCGCTCAATTTTATCGGCTTTGGCAATGTGCTGGCCTTTAATCTGCCGGCTGCGCTGGATACTTACTACAACCAGTCAACGCTTCAGGACGTGAATCACTACGACAAGTCGTGGAGCATCAATGAAGATTTGCTGACCATGCGGGCCAGGTTGACCATCGAATCGGGCAACCTGCGCGGAAATCTGGGCGTCCAGGTGATCCGGGCTTCGCAAAGCTCCGAAGGTTTGCGGATCAACAAGTACGTCAACCCGGTTACGATCGGGCCTGTTGCCCAGAACGCCGACTATACCGATGTCCTGCCCAGCTTGAACCTGGTTTATGACCTGGGTGGAGGGCACCGCTTCCGGCTTGCTGCGGCCAAGGTCATGGCCCGTCCGCGCATGGACGACATGCGTGCCAACATGACGCCGAACTATTCCAACCCCTGCGTCACGCCGCCGCTGCCCACGGCTTGTGGTCCAGGCGGAACTGTTCAGGTCTGGTCGGGTTCGGGCGGCAATCCGCTGCTTCAGCCCTGGCGCGCGAAAGAGCTCAACATCGCCTACGAATGGTACGGCGGCGGTGCGACCTATTTCAGCGTCAACGGCTTCTACAAGTGGCTCGACACATACATCTACACGCGCACGATTACCGCTGATTTCTCGGGCTTCCCAATCCCGAGCACAGTGACGCCTCTGCCGGTTGGAGTGACCGCCAGTAACATCGGCACGCTGACTGCGCCCGATAACGGCAAGGGCGGTTATGTCCGCGGTGTGGAAGTCAGTGGAGCACTTGAGTTTGGCAAGTTGACACCGATGCTGGATGGCTTCGGGGTGCTGGGCTCGGTTGCCTATACTGACACCAGTCTCAACCCGACTGACAGTTCGATCAATCCGGTCCGGATCCCCGGACTGTCAGATTGGGTCTACAACGTAACCGGTTACTTCGAGAAGGGCGGCTTCCAGCTGCGTGCCAGCTATCGGCACCGTTCCGCTTTCAAGGGTGAAGTGATCTCGTTGTACACCAACCTGGCCTACACCGAAATCCTGCCTGACGATCAGCTGGATGCGCAGATCGGCTATACCTTCCCCGAAGGTTCGTCGCTGCAAGGTCTGGGGATTGTGCTTCAGGTCAGCAATGTCCTCGATTCACCCTATCGGACCCGCCTTGGTCTAGACAACGGTGGGACGCGGACAACTGACGGGACCGCATTGCCCGAAACCTACCAGAAGTACGGCCGCCAATGGCTGCTGGGTCTGAGCTACAAGTTCTGACCTGAACGAGTTCCCGCGTCGCGCTGGGGCGGCCCGAATGAGGGCGGTCCGGCCTGGCCGACGCGGAGTTCTTGACGAATACCAAACAACTACAGGCGGGATGTGCCAGTGAATAATCGTGCTCTTCTGGCCATTGCGGCATCCTTGGGTGTGGCGGCCTGTGCGGCTGGCACTCAGCTGATTTCAACAGCGGGATGGAGCGCAAGCGAAGCTGAAGCGATTGCTGCCTGGCCAGCGCGCAAGCCGAACGGTGCGCTTGATGCCGCCAGTGAGGCCCGAATTGCCCAGATCGTCGCGGGCATGACGCTGGAACAGAAAGTTGGGCAGATTACCCAGCCCGAGATACGCTCGATCACCCCAGCACAAGTGCGCGAACACTACATCGGTACGATCCTAAACGGTGGAGGCGCCTGGCCGCATATGAAGCGGCTGTCGACGGCTGGAGACTGGGCCAAGCTGGCTGGCCAATTTGCCGATGCCGCGATGTCGACCGATATGCAGCACAAAGTTCCCCTAATCTGGGGGATCGACGCGATCCATGGGAACAACAATGTTCATGGTGCCACGATATTCCCGCACAACATCGGACTTGGCGCAGCGCACGATCCGGCGCTGATCGAACGGATCGGACGATCAACTGCAAGGTCCGTCCGCGCGACCGGAATCAGCTGGGCATTCGCCCCGACCCTGGCCGTGGTACAGAACCAGCGTTGGGGCCGATCTTACGAGAGTTATTCGAGCGACCCGGCACAGGTCGCGCGCAATGGCGCTGCACTGATCCGCGGGCTGCAAGGCAAACTTACCGGGGAAGGCGATGTGCTCGCCTCGGCCAAGCATTTCGTCGGCGATGGCGGCACCCACCTCGGGGTCGATCAGGGTGAGAACAAGGCGCCCGCCCGCGCGTTCGCGAGCCTGCATGGCGCGGGATATTACACCGCGCTCGATGCCAACGTGCAGACGGTGATGATCAGCTACAACAGCTGGACCATGGCCGGGACCACGCCGTTCGGAAAGATGCATGGCAACCGTGCGCTGGTCACCGGCGTGCTCAAGCAGCGGCTTGGGTTTGACGGGCTTGTGGTGTCCGACTGGAACGCGATTGAGCAGATTCCGGGTTGCAAGCGGGACCATTGCCCGGCCGCGATCAATGCCGGAATAGATGTGTTCATGGTCCCGGACGATTGGAAGACCTTCATCGCCAACACTATCGCCGACGTTCGCGAAGGCCGGGTTCCGATGGCGCGGATCGACGATGCAGTGACCCGGATCCTGCGGGTCAAGATGCGGGCCGGTCTGTTTGACAAGCCGGTCGCAGCCAGCCGCTATACCGGGGATCAATCGGCGTTGGTCGATCGACCGCTGGCGCAGGAAGCCGTGCGCAAAAGCGCGATTCTGCTCAAGAATGATGCCGCTGCGCTTCCAATCAAGCCCGGCAAGCGGGTGCTGGTGGTTGGCGATGCGGCAGACAGTTTCGTCAAGCAAGCGGGCGGCTGGTCGATCACCTGGCAAGGCGATGAGACCAGCAACGCCGACTATCCAGTTGGCGAAACGCTGCTGTCCGGCCTGAAGCGCGTGTATGGTGCCAATGTCACCTGGTCGGTTGATGGCGCTGGCTTTGATCCGGCCAAGTTCGACGTGGTCGTGGCCGTGCTCGGTGAGCCGCCCTATGCGGAAATGAAGGGCGATGTTCGCTGGCCTGCGTTGCTGTCCTATACCGCCCGTTTTCCGGCCGATCTGGCACTTTTGGACAAGGTGTCGGGCAAGGGCGTGCCGGTGGTGACCGTGCTCTATTCGGGCCGGACCCAGTATTCCAGCGACCTGCTGAATCGGTCCGATGCGTTCGTGGCCGCGTTCCTGCCGGGGACCGAGGCTGGGGCATTGGCCGATCTGATGGCTGGCGCCAATCGCTATGATTTCACCGCGCGGCTTTCTTTCGCCTGGCCGAACACCCCGTGCCCCAGCGGCGGCGAGCCAGCGAAGGAGAGCCTGTTTGCACGCGGTTTCGGCCTGTCCTATGCCAAGCCTCGGCAGACCGGGCGATTGCCGGAAGTGTCCGGGTTCAGCACCTGCCCCTAAGTCCGAAGACCGGTAGTGGAGTGACAGCAATGCAACCCTTGCGGCGGATTCTGATCGCTGGTGGCGGATCATCAGGCTGGATGACGGCGGCACTGTTCGCCCGGCTGTTCCAGGGCCTCTATGATGTCGTGCTGGTCGAAAGTGCCGAAATCGGCACCATCGGGGTGGGCGAAGCCACCATCCCCGCGATCAAGAAATACAACGAATTGCTCGGTCTGGATGAAAACGAGTTCATCACCCGCACCCAGGGCACGTTTAAGTTGGGGATCCAGTTCAATGGCTGGCTGAACGGCCAGGACAGCTACATCCACGGTTTCGGCGTGATCGGGCAGGATTGGGAATGGCTGCGGATGCACCATTACTGGCTGAGGGCGCATGAGCTGGGCCGCGCCGGGGACTTTGCAGACTATTCGATCAACACTGCCGCCGCGCTCAAGAACAAGTTCTTGCGCAGCCAACCCAATATGGCGGACAGCCCGCTGGCCCACATCGCCCATGCGTTTCAGTTCGATGCGGCCTTGTTCGCCAAATTCCTGTCCGGTTATGCGCAGGATCGCGGCGTGCGTCGGCGCGAAGGCAAGATCGTCGACGTCACGCTTCGTCCGGACGATGGCTTTATCCAAAGCGTCACCATGGCCGATGGCGAAGTGATCGAGGCCGATCTGTTTATTGATTGCTCAGGCTTTCGCGGGCTGTTCATCAATCAGGCGCTGGGCGTCGAATTTGAAGACTGGTCGCACTGGTTGCCATGCAATCGGGCTATCGCAGTCCCGTGCGAACGCAGCGAGGATTTTACGCCCTATACCCGCTCAACCGCGCATGGGGCCGGGTGGCAGTGGCGCATCCCGTTGCAGCACCGCACCGGCAATGGTCATGTCTTTTCCACCCGCTTCATGGACGATGCCGAAGCGGAGAAAATCCTGCTCGCCAATATCGATGGAAAGCCGCTGGCCGATCCCTTCAAGGTCGATTTCAAGGCCGGGAAGCGCCGTCAGTTGTGGCATAAGAACTGCGTTGCCGTCGGGCTGGCCGGGGGGTTCCTTGAGCCGCTGGAATCGACCAGTCTGCATTTGGTCCAATCGGGGATCATCCGGTTGGTTCGGCTGCTGCCCGATGGTGGGTTCAACCCGGCCAATGTCGCCGAATTCAACCGCCAGAGCGACTTTGAATACGAACGGATCCGGGACTTCATCATCCTGCATTACAAGGCCACGACGCGCGCGGACACGCCGTTCTGGGACTATTGCCGGACGATGGAACTGCCCGAAACCCTGCAGCGCAAGATCGATCTGTGGATGGCCAACGGCCGAATCTTCCGCGAGGATGAGGAACTGTTCTCCGAGGAAAGCTGGATTCAGGTGTTCCTGGGACAGGGGATGATCCCGCGCGGTTATGACCCGCTGGTTCAGATCAAGAGCGACGTGCAGATCGCGCAGTTTTTGGGCAATATCCAGTCGGTGATTGGCAAATGCGTCGATGTTATGCCCAGCCACGCTGACTATGTCGCCAAGACCTGTCCGGCCAGTCAATGATGCACATTTCCCGTTTTCAGCGCGGGCTCTCCGCAATGCTATCGCTGTGCCTGTTGGCCGCCTGCGGATCGGCTGGCACTGGTGGCGCCTCACCGTCGCCCAGCCCATCACCCACGCCTACCGGCGCATCGGTCGCGGTATGGGCCAGTTCGATTGATCAGAGCCGCAAGCTGGCACCGGTCAACGCCGTTGCAATAGGTGCCGCAGGTCCAGTGCAGGCGGGTGAAGTTCTGATCGATCCGGCCAGCCAGGGTCAGGAAATTACCGGCTTTGGTGCGGCGATGACCGACGCTTCGGCGCACCTGTTCCAGAACGTGCTGACCCGGGCCGAGCGCGACGCGCTGTTTGCGGAACTGTTCGGATCGCAAGGTTTGGGGCTCAGCTTTGTGCGGGTTCCGATCGGCGCATCGGACTTTTCGAGCGAGCATTACAGCCTCGCCGATATGCCTGCGGGTCAAAGCGATCCACAACTGACATCCTTTTCGATGGCGAAGGCACAAACCGCACAGATCCCGGCGCTGCAGGCGGTGAGGGCGGTCAATCCGAACCTGACCCTGATGGCCAGCCCGTGGAGCGCCCCCGGCTGGATGAAGACCACCGACAGCTTGATCAAGGGCAGCCTCAAGCCGGAATATTACGGCGCCTATGCCCGCTACTTTGTGCGTTACCTTGATGGAATGGACGCCGCTGGCCTTCCGGTGCGCTATGTTTCGATGCAGAACGAGCCAGCATTTGAGCCGGAGAATTATCCCGGCATGCGCGTTTCGGCTGCTGAACGCGCCACCTTTTTCGCTCAGCATCTGGGCCCAGCGCTGGCCGCGCGCAGCAACCGCGTCGGGATCCTCGACTGGGATCACAATTGGGATCATCCCGAAGAGCCACTTGGTGTGCTGAGCAACGCTGCTGCGGCACCGTTTGTCGAAGGGGTCGCCTGGCATTGCTATGGCGGCGATTCCAAAGTGATGGCTGAGGTCAAGGCAGCGCATCCGGCCAAAGATCTGTTTTTCACCGAATGCTCTGGCGGCGATTGGGCACCCAAGTGGGGCGATACGCTGGAATGGATGACCGACAATCTGATCATCGCCACGGTTCGGGCGGGCGGGAAGGGCAGCGTGCTGTGGAACCTGGCGCTGGACGAAACGGCCGGACCTCATCTGGGCGGCTGCGGCAATTGTCGCGGTGTGGTGACGATCGACAGCCGGACCCGCGCGGTGACCCGCAATGTCGAATACTATGTGCTGGGGCAGGTCAGCCGCTTCGTGCACCCGGGTGCGCGGGCGATAACCAGCAGCGGCGGACCAGCCGGTCTCAAGTTCGTGGCATTTCGCAATGCCGATGGCAGCCTGGTGCTGCTCGCCCACAACGCCACCCGCGCCGATTTGCCGATCACAGTGAACACTGGCACAAGCCGGTTTTCCGCCACCATGCCGGGGGGTGAAGTGATGACCTTCGTCTGGCGGCAACCGACCGGGTAAATTGATGGACCGTTTGAAGCAATTGGGGATCACCGGAGCTTTCGTTGCGGTGGCCACTCTGTTTTGCGGCTGGGGGTTCATTTCATCGAACAACGATCCGTTGATCGTGGCGCTGCGTGCGGCGTTCCAGCTTACTTATAGCCAAGCGCTCCAGATCCAGCTGGTCAGCTTTCTGGCCAATGCGGTGATGTCGTTCCCGGCCGCATCGCTTGGCAACCGGCTTGGGCCGGTCAATACCATCCTGATCGCGTTGTCGACGATGATTGCCGGGTGTCTGGCAGTGCGGCTGGGGCTTGAGCAAGAAAGCTACCCCGCCGTTCTTACCGCAATGTTCGTGATGGCGCTGGGCATCACCATGCTACAGGTCTCAGCCAATCCTCTGGCCGCAGCCCTGGGACCTGCCCCGACCAGCCATTTTCGCCTCAATCTGGCCCAGACCTTCAACTCATTGGGCGTGGTCATGGGGGTCAACTATGGCGCCGCGATCATGCTGGGAGACAAGGTTATGGCGGCTGGCCAAGGCGCGGTGCATGGCGCGGCTGAGCGTGGCGAAGTCTTGCGGGCGGTCGATGCGGCCTTTGTCGCGATGGCCGGGATGCTGGCCGCGCTGGCGCTGTTCTTCTGGTCGCAGCGCCACCGGATTGCGCAGGCGGCCGCTTCAATTCCGCAGGTCTCTGGCCCATCGGTACTGGAGGCATTGCGCTCCCGCTGGGCGATTTTCGGCTCACTGGCAATCGGGCTTTATGTCGGCGCAGAAGTTTCGATCGGCTCGATCATGATCGCCTATCTGCACCAAAGTGCCGTTCTGGGTCTGCCGCTGGAGCAGGGGGGGTTCTATCTGGCCAATCTTTATTGGGGCGGAGCACTCGTTGGCCGGATCATCGGCTCGTACTTGCTGACCCGTATTCCCGCCGCGCGGTTGCTGTGGGCCTGCGCGACGATGGCGACCGCGCTGTGTCTGGTGGCACTGGCCGGGGCGGGGCAGATTTCGGGCTATGCCGCGCTGGCGGTCGGCTTGTTCAACTCAGTGATGTTCCCGACGATCTTCTCACTCACGCTGGAACGATCAGGCGTATCGCACAATTCTACGTCTGGTCTGCTGGTACTGGCGATTTCGCTGGGAGCGGTGCTGCCATTCATGGTCGGGCGTCTGGCCGACAGCGCCAGTTTGACTGCGGCCTTCGCCGTCCCGGCTGCGGCCTATCTGATGATCACGCTGTTCGCACTGAGCGCGATGAAGGTCAGCCCTGAACCGGCAACCTAAAAAAAGGGCGGACCTTTGTGGTCCGCCCTTTGGTTAAGGACTATTTCATTCCGAGCGCTTTGTCCTGATGTGCCCGATTGATGACGTACAGCCTCAAATTCTCGGCTTGGGAATCGTTCAACTCTTCTTTCCAGCTGATCATGCCGGTGGAGCTAAGGGCGCCACCAATGACAATTTGGTTCCACATCTTGGGATCACCGAGCGAACCGGCTCGACGCAGATCGCGGGTGACGCTGGAGCCAATGGCCGCGTCGCCATGGCACACTCCGCAGAACTGTCCGTAGTTCTTGGCTCCATCGGCAATCTGCTCGGGCGTTCCGGTGTTAGCCGGCGGGTCAAGCGGGGTGACCGTTGTGTCCGCTGGTGGCAATTTTGCCGTGCCACCGATCTTGAACACCAGCAGGCGCGAACGGTTGCGCATGGGGCCCTGCGATTCGCCCACGAGGCCGCCTGAAATCGGCCACGCGCCACCCCAACCGGCCAACACAGCTACATACTGTTGTCCATTGACGGTGAAGGTTGAAGCTGGGGCAACCACCCCGGTCTGAGCGTCAAAGCTCCAAAGCTTTTTGCCCGTAGCCGTGTCATAGGCGACAAATTCGCCAGCCATGTTGCCTTGGAATACAAGGTTGCCAGCAGTGGCAAGGACGCCGCCGTTCCAGGCCCCTGCGAATTTGACTTTCCAACGGGCCTTCTTGGCAATGGGATCCCAGGCGATCAGTTCACCAGTCGTCGCGGCAATTGCGCCGGCTCGAATTTTTGGATCGGCTGGCATCGCTCCGGCAGCCAGATCAAGACCGACGTTGAAACCGTGCTTGTTCGCTTTCCAGTCAGGCTTGTGGAGGAATGGGAAGGCCGAATTGATCGCGGGAATAAAGACCAGCCCCTGCTTGGGGTCATAGGCCATCGGATGCCAGTTATGCGCGCCGATCGGTCCCGGTGAACCCAGGAACACCTTGCCGGTCTTGTAGTAGCGGGAATCCGGATTCTCGATCGGGCGGCCTGAGGCGACATCGAAACCGGTGGCCCAGTTGACCGGCACGAAGTTGTTCGCGCTGATCAGCTTGCCGTTGGTCCGGTCGAGAACGAAGAAAAACCCGTTTTTCGGTGCCTGCATCAGGACCTTGCGCTTCGTTCCATCAATTTCGAGGTCCGCCAACATGATATGCTGGGTTGCCGTATAGTCCCAGGTTTCGCCAGGCGTGGTCTGGAAGTGCCAGACATACTCGCCAGTCTTGGGGCGAAGCGCGACAATCGAGGAGAGGTAGAGGTTGTCGCCCTTGCCATTCGAGCGATAATGCTGATTCCACGGAGAGCCATTGCCCACACCAACGTAAAGCAGGTCAAGCTCTGGGTCATAGGCCATGGCATCCCACATCGTGCCACCGCCGCCTTGCTTCCAGTATTCACCTTCCCAGGTGGACTCAGCCATCTTGAGATGCTCGTCGGTATTTTTGCCCGGCGCGTCCGGGACCGAATAGAACCGCCAAAGTTCTTTGCCGGTATCGGCAGCATAGGCCGTCAGGAAACCGCGCACACCCATTTCGGCGCCGCCGTTGCCGATCAGGACCATGCCATTGATCACGCGTGGAGCGCCAGTGATGGTATAGGGTTTGGACTGATCAAGCGTGATGACGCTCCACACTTCCTTGCCGGTTTTGCGATCCAGCGCGACCAGTCGCCCATCAAGCGTTCCCATGAACAGTTTGTCGCCCCAGGCCGCCATCCCGCGGTTGACCACATCGCAACAGGCCGCCACGCCACGTTCACCCGGTACCTTGGGATCGTATTCCCATTCTAGCTTGCCGGTCAGCGCATCGTAGGCTTTGGCCTTGGACCAAGCGGTCGTAATGTAGATCTTACCATCGATCGCCAACGGAGTTGCCTCCTGCCCGCGCGAAGTGTCCAGATCGGCGGACCAGGCAAGACCCAAGTCCTTGATGTTCGACTGATTGATCTGATCGAGCGGACTAAAGCGCTGCTCGTCATAAGTTCTGCCGTAAGACAGCCATTCATTCGGATCGGCCTTGATAATGCGTTCTGCGTTGACGGCACCGGGCAATTCAGAACTCGGTTGTTGCTTGCAAGCAGCCAGTGGCAGCAGCATGGCCAAGGCCAAGACCTTCAATCGCATCGCAGTCCCTCTCCTATTTATCTGCTCCGGTTGCTCCGGCTTCGCATTAGGGTCAAGACCCTAATTTGCTTGACGCGATGTTGCCCCGGCTGCGTGGCGAAATCGAGTCCCTTTTTTCTGCCCCTAAATACACGCGCGAAAGGCTGGACCTTGTCGCCTGTCTGGTTACATTCGCCCGCCAAGGAGCCCTGCCATGTGCGATGAACTAACTGCAATCGACGAAGAGGCTGCCCTTGCCGCCAAAGGTCTGAGCCGCCGCGAATTCGCCGCATTGGGAGCAGCCGGAGTGCTGGGTGCCGCAGTGGCCGATCCTGTGCTCGCCAAGGACGTGATGGTGGTGGTTGAGGAATCGGTGCTGATCCCGACCGGTGAAGGCAATATCGATGCGCTTTTCATCCGCCCGGCCAAGGGCAAGCATCCCGCCGTGATCCTGTGGCCCGATATTGCCGGGGTTCGCGAGGCCTATCGGATGATGGGCAAGCGACTGGCGGCCAGCGGCTATGCGGTATTGGTGGTGAACCAGTATTACCGCAGCGCGCAGGCTCCGATCATGAACTCGATTGCCGAATGGCGCACGCCCGAAGGTCAGGCCAAACTGCGCCCGATGATCGGGGCGCTCTCGGCCGAAGGGATCACCCGCGATGCGCAGGCGATGGTGACATGGCTGGATCAGCGCGGTGAGGTAAACCGCAAGCGCGGGATCGG
>JAGNTK010000045.1:0-7525 GCA_017987575.1 Novosphingobium sp.
GAAGAACGGCGCGCCCAGCAGCGAGAGTGCAATGCCCAGCCGCAATTCGCTCGCCAGCGGAAGCACCCGGCACAGGCAGTCCGCCACCAGCAACAGCAGCGCGCCGGCCAAGGCGCTCGGGACGATCAGGCTGCTCGGCCGACGGTCAGTAAACCGCCGCAGCAGGTGCGGCACGATCAGCCCTACGAAACCGATGATCCCCGCCGCCGCCACGCCTGCGCCAACCGTCAGCCCGACGCCTGCGACCATCAGCAGTTGCAAGCGGCGCGGATCGACGCCGAGCGAGCGCGCTGCGGCATCGCCGAGCGATAAGGCATCGAGCGCGCGGCCTGCGACCATCAGAACAGCAATCCCGGCCAAGGTCAGCGGCACCGCGAACAGCACATCGTTCCATGACCGATCGGTCAGTGCGCCCATCAGCCAGGTGACAATCTCACTCATCGCGAAAGGCGTGGGGGACAGGCTGATCGCAAGGCTCATCAGGGCACCGGCGAGGCTTGCGATCATCATCCCGGCGAGCGTGAACAGCATTACCGAACCGCTCCGCCCGGCGATCAGCGTCAGCAGCGCCATGGCGCCCGCTGCGCCCGCCAGCGCGAACAGCGGCAGCACCCAAGCCGTGCTCGCCCAGCCGGTCCAGAAGCTGAGCACCGCGCCCAGCGCCGCGCCCGGAGCTATCCCAAACAGGCCCGGATCGGCCAAGGGATTGCGCAGATAGCCCTGCATCGCCGCCCCTGCTGCGCCCAGCCCAGCCCCCAGCACGATCGCCAGTATGGCGCGCGGCAGACGCAGTTCGGTCAGGATTATCAAGGCATTGGGAGACAGGTCTGCGAAGGGATCGAGCCAGATCCGGCCCGCCAGCAACGAGACTGGCAGCGCGAGTGCAAGGGCGATCAGCAGGATGGGGATCGGGCGGGTCACAGGCTGCGCCGCACTGCGCCCAGCCGATTGGCCGTGCGAATAATCGTGGGCCCGCCGCACCATAGCAGCGCCGGGTCAAGCCGTTCACGCCGGGTGCCGGTCAGCGCGGTCAATGCCGGGTGGGCCAGCATCCGGTCCTCGTTGCCCTCACCATGGCCGGCAATCAGGAGCAGTGCGGGTGGATCGGCCAGCACCTGTTCCAGCGGCAATTGATCGGCCTGACCAAGGCCGCGCGCGGCGGCCGCATTGATAAAGCCGGTGCGGGCCAGCAGATCGGCGATCAGGCTGCCCTCGCCCGGCACGATCCCGCCGCCCTGCCAGACGAGCGCCGCCACCGGCGTACCGCCGGGCCCACGGTTGGCGAGCAGCGCCGCCTCAATCCGCGCCACCAACGCCTCGCCGCGTTCGGGGTGCCCGGCCAATGCCGCGATCTGGCGGACCTGAGCGATGCTGTCTTCCACGCTGGTGGCAATCCCGACCGTTTCCAGCCGCAAGCCGAGCCGCCCCAGCGCCTGCTTGCTCGCTGGGCTCATGAACGGGGTGCCGATCACCAGATCGGGCCGCAGCGCCAGCACTTCCTCGACCGTGCCCGACACCGCCGGGAACCGCCGCGCGACGGCAAGGTCCATCGAGCTGGAGGCGGGATCATGGCTATAGGCCGAAATCGCCAGGATCTGGGCGGGATCGGCCACTTCAGCCAGAACGGCATCGGTGCAGGGGTTGAGGCTGACGATGGTCGGACCGGGCCGCCCCGCTTCCGTGGCCGCGCCGGGTGCGCAGGCGGCGAGGAGGAGGGAAGTCAGAACAACAAAGACCCTCCCTGTTCGCGCAGCGAATGGGGAGGTGGCAGCGCGCAGCGCTGACGGAGGGGCTTTCGGCGCTGGCAGTAAGGCCCCTCCGTCAGCCACTGCGGGACTGCCACCTCCCCATCGCTTCGCGACAGGGAGGATCTGATGCCGGATCACCACTTCAGCCGAACCCCGGCATAGGCGGAGCGGCCATAGGTTCCATAGCCTGAGACCGTTTCGTAACCCGCATCGGTGACATTTTCGACCCGGCCATAAAGCTCGAAATGATCCCCCAGTGGCAGGCTGGCGCGCAGGGTAACCACCGCGTGACCATCGATCGCGGTCAAGTTCCAGCGATCGTCAAAGCTATCGCCAACCATCCGCACATCTGCGCCCAGTGCCAGATCGCTGAGCGGTGTGGTCCAATCGAGCGAAGCGCTGAGCGCATGGCGGGGGCGGCGAGCGAGCTGGTTTCCAGTGGAACGGTCCGTCGCATCAAGGAAGGTATAGGCGGCGCGCATCGACAGACCCTCTTCGACGCGTGCGCCCGCTTCCACTTCAAAGCCCTGCGCCCGGGTCCGTCCGACATTGAAATATCCGGTCGGCGAAACGTAGTCGATCAGGTTGCTGCTATCGCGCCGGAACAGCGTGGCGGCGAAATGCAGTTCGCCGCCGCGATCACCGTGTTCGATCCCGAGATCGACCGACGTGCTGGATTCAGGCTGCAAGTCGGCGTTTCGGCCATAGCCATAAAGCTGCGACAGCGTTGGGGCCTTGAACCCCTCGCCATAGCTGGCCTTGATCCGCCAGTTCGGCCCGAATTCAAAGCTGGCGTTACTGCCAAATGTCCATTGGCTGCCGAAGCGGTCGTGATCGGTCAGCCGCGCGCCTGCAGTCAGGTTGAGCGGACCGCGGGCAAACCGCAGCAAACCGTAGCCGCCCGATTGGCGCGCGGTGTTGCGCGGATCATAGGTGGTCGAATACCGCGTCCATTCGCTGTCCGCGCCGAAATCGATCGACACAGCATCGGTCAGCGAGACCATCCCGGTCAGGTCCGCGCGCAGACTGCGCCCGATGGTTTCAAAGCCGGGGGCCGAACCATAGGTCGGGTCAAAATAGGCCCGCCGCGTGTCGGACAGCGCCACCCCGCCGCGCAGATTGAAGCCGTTGCCAGAATATTCCAGCCCAGCCCGGCCACTGGCCTGGCGGGTGGTCTGGTATTCGGGTGTGTCTGCAAAGGCATAGGTCGGGAACGGATAGCCATCGAAATCGATCCGGCTATCGGCATAGCGCGCCGCGACCGTGGCAAAGAGGCCTTCGCTCAGCTCCAGCTTTCCGCGCAGACCCAGCCGCCATTGGCGGAATGCATCAGGCTCTGCGCCGGGGGCATAGGCCGAAATTCCATCGCTGATGACATAGCCGCCGGTCGCGGTCAGCGCATAGCCATCACCCTGCGTGCCCAATGCCAGATCGGCACTGGCCGTTTCGTTGGCACCATATTCAACCCCGGCGCGCACGCCGCTGAATTCGGCGCTGGATACCGCCAGCACCCCGCCAATCGCATCCGATCCCCACGGCACCGAATTCGATCCGCGCAGCAGCTCAATCTTACCGATCCCGCCGGGCAGCATGGTGCCAAGGTCAAACCCGCCCGATGGCGCCGCCACATCGGCCAGCCGCACACCGTCGAGCATGACCACGACCTGTTCGGACCCCGCCCCGCGCACGAACAGGCTGGTCTGGCTGCCGAGCGGCCCGCTGCGCGCGAGCGTCACGCCGGGCAGGCGATCCAGCACGCGGGTCAGATCGGGGCCTTGGACCATCTTGATTTCTTCGGTCGTGACAATGCTGATCGATTGGCCGGTGGTAATCAGCAGCTCACGACGACCGGTAGCGATCACAGTGATCAGATTATCGGGAATTGGCTGACCATAGATGTCGGCGTGGGCTTCCGGCTCATCAGCCGAACTTGCGTCCTGCGCGAACGCAGGCGTGGCCAGACAAACCGAACAACCCAGTAAAAACAGATATTTCATATGCAGTCCTCAAACCATTGAACGAAAGCCGTTCATGGCGAGGCTGCCCGCACGAAATCGCGGACCCCTGCTTACACCCGGTACACCCCGCCCGGCTGCGGAACGACCGTCACTGGCAGGTCTCCTGGCTCCCGGATCAATGCTTTGCGTCCGCCTTCCCGGTTCGAAAACCAGTGGCATGTGGGACGCATCGCTCCCCGGTCACAGTTGCGGGGGCAGCGCAGGCGTTACACCTGCTTCCCTCTTAGGTCCGGTTTCCCGGACAACCGATGACGTAACGGCGCCCTACGCCCGTAATCGCAGTCATGCAAGTTGGGCCAATTTTAACCGCTTAGCACTATGCCCGCAGTCCGTCCCGGTTCGGCACGGCGCGTTTTGCGCTGTGGCGCGGTGGGCGCCCCATCCGCTACGCGCGAAGGCGCGTAAATCGAACCGACGAGTCTTGATGCATCACGTTTCCGCCTTGCCCTTTGAACCCCGACCACGCGACTTTGGCGCGCGGTACAAGCGGCGCGGTGCCCGTACGCTTGGGATGCGCGGGCGGCGCAAACATCTGGGCCGCCGCGCGCTGGTTCTGCTGGCGGCGATGGCAGTGCCCGCTCTCGCCGCACCAGCCGACTGGCGCCCGTTCGATATCGGCAACGCTGGAAACACCGATCTGGCGCTGGAGCCGATGCCGTTTGAGCGGACCGGAGACAGCTTCCCCGGATCAGCTTTCTACTACCTTGCCACAACCGAGGAACTGCCCAACGCATTCGGGATCCAGCCCAGTGAGGGCGCAGACACAGCGTTGGTCGATTTTGCCGGTGGGCCGATCGCCCGGGCCATGCGATTTGATCTTTCGGGGGTCGATCGCGGACGGGCCGTCGATTGCCTGACTGCTGCAGTCTATTACGAAGCGGCCAGCGAACCCGATCAGGGCCAGCGCGCGGTAGCGCAGGTTGTGCTCAACCGCGTGGCCCATCCAGCCTATCCAAACACCGTCTGCGGCGTGGTCTATCAAGGCAGCGAACGCACCACTGGCTGCCAGTTCAGCTTTACCTGCGATGGCGCACTGGGTCGCCGCCCCAATCCCTTCTTCTGGGAGCGCGCGCGCCGCACAGCCGTTGCGGCACTATCAGGATATGTCGAACCTGCGGTGGGTCTGGCCACGCATTACCACACGATCCAGATTCACCCCTATTGGGCGCCAAGCCTTAACCACATAACCACGATCGGCGCACACCGGTTCTACAGCTTCAAGGGTAAGGCCGGGCAAGCCGGAACCTTCCGTTTTGCCTATGCCGGGGGCGAGCCGATGGCAGTCCCCCACGCCCGCAACCCGGCGGCCGACAAGGCACCCGATCCAGTGCTCGATCCGCTGGCCTTGCAGAAAAGCTATGACGCCGGACTGCAGAGCGCCACGCAAGGCAATCCGGGTCTGAACCAGCCCGGTGATACCGGCCAGGCCCCAGCCCGCCCGGCCGCAGCACCGCGCTATGCCCCCGAAGTTGAAAAGCGCGGCGGTGATCAGCAATATAGCGGCGAAAAGCTCCCCGGATCACACGGAGTCAAGCCGGAGTTCGAGAATTCAGGCAAGTGGATCGGCCAGCCGGGAGGCTGATCGAAAGCAAGTTCAGGCGTTTGGTAAAGGTCTTGGCAACCAAAGCCTCACACGAAGACTTAGCGGCAGCGCGCTATGTCGGTCCTCCAAGTCGCATAGCTGAGAACAAAACCATATGACGCTTCGTTTTGCCGCTGCCCGCCCCGCGGCGCTGACCTTTCCATTCGCTCGCACGCAAGTGGTGCGGATCGCAGCCCGCGCGGCCAACGACAACGAAGACGAAGGCCAACGCGATGCCGTGCTGCGAGCAGCGCTGCGCCATTTTGCCAGCCTCGGCCTCGCCGCTGCCGCCGATGCCCGCGACAAGGCCCGGACCGCGCACTATGCCGGTCGGCGCGAAGATTATCGCCATTGGCTGGGAATTTGCCGCGCACTGGATCGGCGCATGGCGGTGGCGCTCAGCACCAATCTGGCCAAGCGCGGATTGCGTTAGGCGCAAGCCCTTCCCTCTACCAACCCGTCACCCTGAACTTGTTTCAGGGTGACGGAAGGGGTTTGATTGCGGGAGCTTGGATACGCCGACGGCACCATCCGCACCGGTTGCCTTGTTCCTTTACTGCAATTGCGAACTATTATCACAAAATAGTTGACACTACGACCTTTTACCGGGTTGCATTCGACTTTTCGCGGGCCTAGGGCGGACACGTTCACTGGGCACCTGCTCCCTGCGGGATGGGATGGATTGCCTGACCGAGTTACGCGCCAGCCGCGATCCCGCATTCAGGGAAGGACCAGTTCGAACCATGGCTCGCAAAAAGATTGCCCTTATTGGCTCCGGCATGATCGGCGGCACGCTCGCCCACCTGGCTGCGAAGAAAGAACTGGGCGATATCGTCCTGTTCGACATTGCCGAGGGCATTCCCCAGGGCAAAGCGCTCGATCTGTCGCAGTGCGGTCCGGTCGAAGGGTTCGACGCCAAGATCACCGGCACCAATGACTATGCCGACATTGCTGGCGCTGACGTGATCATCGTCACCGCTGGCGTTCCGCGCAAGCCGGGGATGAGCCGCGACGATCTGCTGGGCATCAACCTGAGTGTGATGAAAGCTGTCGGCGAAGGCATCAAGAACCACGCGCCTGACGCTTTTGTGATCTGCATCACCAACCCATTGGATGCGATGGTCTGGGCGCTGCGCGAATTTTCGGGCCTGCCTCACAACAAGGTCGTCGGCATGGCCGGCGTGCTCGACAGCGCCCGCTTTGCGACTTTCCTTGCGTGGGAATTCGGTGTCTCGGTCAAGGACGTCAACGCCTTTGTACTCGGCGGCCACGGCGATACCATGGTGCCGGTGCTCGAATATTCGACTATCAGCGGCATTCCGGTGACCGATCTGGTCAAGCTGGGCAAATCGTCGAAGGCGCGGCTTGACGAAATCGTCGCCCGGACCCGCGCCGGCGGCGGCGAAATCGTTGGCCTGCTCAAAACCGGCTCAGCCTACTACGCTCCCGCCACTTCGGCGATCGCCATGGCCGAAGCCTATCTGGGCGACCAGAAGCGGATTCTGCCCTGCGCGGTTTACGTAGACGGCAAGTACGGCCTCGACGGACTGTACGTTGGCGTTCCGGTCGTCATCGGCGCAAACGGCGCTGAAGAAGTGGTTGAAATCGCACTCGATGATGAAGCCAAGGCCAATTTCGCCGTTTCGGTAAACGAAGTTCGCGGGCTGTTGACCGCGTGCAAGGCGATCGAGCCGAGCCTCGGCTAATGCGCTCTTTTCCCGTCCTGACGACAGCGCTTTGCCTGTTCGCGCTGGCCATTCCGGCTGGCAAGGCGGTGGCGCAGGCACCAAAGACTTCCGAGCAAGGCGGCATCGGTTCTCAACCCGCAAGCGTTGCTGAAATCGTCGCTGCTACGGAAGACTGCGTCAAGTTCGTCAAGCATCATGGCCAGATCGATAACGACGGGTTGAAGAAGGCCGGCTGGCAATTCGGCGGCAAAGAAGACGTGAAGGCTGGCACGGTGATGCCAGCCAACACGATGGTTATCCTTGGCAAGGGCAATGTCATCATGATCCTGCGGCAGACGGGCCTTGCAGCGACTTGCCAGACTGTCGGCCGGGTCGCCGATCTGGCTCTTGCCGCTGATGTTCGATCGGGCATCGCCGCCGCGCTTGGTGCCAAGCCGGCAAAGGATTATAAGGGCGATGATGCGTTCAAAGCCTCGATGGTGGCACGTA
>JAGNTK010000045.1:7625-15021 GCA_017987575.1 Novosphingobium sp.
TCGTTCCTGACCGGCATCAGCCAAGAGCAGTAATGTCGCGCCTGCGCCTTGACGGACCGCAGATCCTGATCAGCGCAGCGGCGCTGTGCGGGGCCTGTTTGTCCAGTGGCGCAGCGCAGGCAGCGCCCGCAGGCAGCCTATTGCCCGAACAGCATTTCGCAGCATTCAAGGGGATTTGCCTTGACCATGTCGGCAACGCCAAGGCGCAAGTCGCCGCAGCCATCGCCGCCCCGCATTTGCTCCGAGAAATAGACCCGAGCGCCGATGGCACCCGCAGGTTTGATGGCGTCGATTACACCGCGAGCGTGCTTGATAATGGCGATCAGCGCTATTGCATGGTGAGTGCCATTGTCGCCGAAACGGCCAATCTGGCACCCGGTATCGCAGCAGCCAATCCGCATCTCAAGCAAGGCGCGATTGGCCAAGCGCATGATAGCCAGACCTACGTCTGGGCAGTCACTGCAGCGGCTGAGCCAACGCTTTACGTATATTACATCGGCAAGAAAGACGGCGTGATGCTCGCCTCGTTTGGCGTAGGCGTTGAAAAATCGCGCTGATCACTAACGTTTTTCAGATTTTTGGGAGTCCTGCATATGAGCATTCTGGTCAACAAGAACACCAAGGTCATCACGCAAGGGATGACGGGCGCCACCGGCACGTTCCACACCGAACAGGCGCTGGCCTATGGCACGCAGATGGTTGGCGGGGTGACCCCCGGCAAGGGCGGCACGACCCATATCGGTCTGCCCAACTTTGACACCGTGGCCGAAGCCAAGGCGATGACTGGCGCGACCGCCAGCTGCATCTATGTCCCGCCGCCGTTCGCTGCGGATTCGATCCTCGAAGCGATCGACGCGGAGATGGAACTGATCGTCTGCATCACCGAAGGCATTCCGGTGCTCGACATGGTCAAGGTCAAGCGCGCGCTGGTCGGCAGCAAGAGCCGCCTGATCGGCCCCAACTGCCCCGGCGTGCTGACCCCGAACGAATGCAAGATCGGGATCATGCCAGGTTCGATCTTCAAGGCCGGCTCGGTCGGCGTTGTTTCGCGTTCGGGCACCCTCACCTATGAGGCCGTGTTCCAGACCAGCCAGATCGGGCTGGGCCAGACCACTGCGGTCGGTATCGGCGGCGACCCGGTCAATGGTACCAACTTCATCGACGTGCTCGAACTGTTCCTGGCTGACGATGCCACCAAGTCGATCATCATGATCGGCGAAATCGGCGGCTCGGCCGAAGAAGAAGCTGCGCAGTTCCTGGCCGACGAAGCCAAGCGCGGCCGCAAGAAGCCAATGGTTGGCTTCATCGCCGGGCGCACCGCCCCTCCGGGCCGCCGGATGGGCCATGCCGGCGCGATTGTTTCGGGCGGGCAAGGCGGCGCAGATGACAAGATTGCGGCGATGGAAGCTGCCGGAATCCGCGTTTCGCCCTCGCCCAGCGAGCTTGGCGTGACGCTGGATGCGCTGCTGAAAGAACTGGTCTGATTAGTTACCCCTGCCCCCGGTTCAGGCCGGGGGCAACCATACCTCGGGCATTTGCGTTTTCCTCCCCGGGAGCGCTCTCGCCCCAGAAACGTGAAGCGGAAAGGGCTGCCTGCGATGGGCAATGAAAGCCACGAATTCCTCCCCGACGATCCTCAACCGGGCCCCAGCTGGGGCAAGCCGGATTGGCGCAGTGCTGCGGACGATCTGACGCAGGCGCTCGATCCGACTCAGATGCAGGCGGCGATCAAGGCTGCGGCCGCGAAAGCCGGCGCACCGCTGGATGCGCGCGCGGTGGAGGAAGCCGCGGCGGATTCGATCCGGGCGATGATGCTGGTCCGCACCTACCGCGTGCGCGGGCATCTGGGTGCCGATCTCGATCCGCTGGGCCTTAGCCACCAGAACCTGCCGGCCGATCTGGACCCGGCCTACCACGGCTTTTCCGGTGCGGCGCTTGACCGCAAGGTTTACCTCGGTGGCACGCTCGGCCTCGAATGGTCGACGCTGCGCGAACTGGTCGACATCCTGAAGCGCAATTACTGCGGCAAAGTCGGCTTTGAATACATGCACATCGCCGATGTCGAGGAGCGCCGGTTCATTCAGGACCGGATCGAAGGCGGCGACAAGTCGATCGACTTCACCCCCGAAGGCAAGAAGGCGATCCTGCAGGCCGTAGTGCGCGGTGAGCAGTACGAGAAATTCCTCGGCCGCAAATATGTCGGGACCAAGCGGTTCGGGCTTGATGGCGGGGAATCGATGATCCCGGCGCTTGAAGCCGTGATCAAATACGGCGGACAGCGCGGCGTGCGCGAGATCGTTTACGGCATGGCCCATCGCGGCCGGCTCAACGTGCTCGCCAACGTGCTCGCCAAACCCTACCGCGTGATCTTCCACGAGTTTTCGGGCGGCACGGCTAACCCCGAAGACGTTGGCGGATCGGGTGACGTCAAATACCACCTCGGCACCAGCGCCGACCGCGAATTTGACGGGATCAAGGTTCACATGAGCCTGCTACCCAATCCCAGCCACCTCGAAACGGTCGATCCGATCGTGTTGGGCAAGGTTCGCGCCAATCAGGCGTTCCGTGATGATATCGGCCCGGGCAAGCACAAGCAGGTTCTGCCTGTGCTGATCCACGGCGACGCCGCCTTTGCGGGCCAAGGGATCGTCTGGGAATGCTTCGGCTTTTCGGGCGTCAAAGGCTACAACACCGGCGGCTGCATCCATTTCATCATCAACAACCAGATCGGCTTCACCACCAGTCCGCAATATTCGCGCGGATCGCCCTATCCTTCGGACGTCGCCAAGGGCGTTCAGGCGCCGATCCTGCACGTCAACGGCGATGATCCCGAAGCGGTGACTTTCGCCTGCAAGCTGGCGATTGATTACCGCCAGACCTTTGGCCGCGATATCGTGGTCGATATGTGGTGCTATCGTCGGTTCGGCCATAACGAAGGCGATGAGCCCGGCTTTACCCAGCCGCTGATGTACCAAAAAATCCGCGCGCACCCGCCAGTCAGCAAACTCTATGCAGACCGGCTGGCCCGGGACGGCGTGATCGACGCCAATTTCGCAGGCGAAGTCGAAACCCATTTCGTCGCCAGCCTCGAACAGGAATTCGAAGCGGCGAAGGGCTATAAGGCCAATCAGGCCGATTGGTTCGGCGGCCGCTGGTCAGGCCTCCACGCTCCGGCCGATCCCGAAACCGCGCGGCGCAACGTGCCGACCGGGATTGAGGCCAAGCTGTTTGACAGCCTGGGCCGCACCCTGACCACGGTTCCGGACACGATCCAGATCCACAAGACGCTGGCCCGCGTGCTCGATGCCAAACGTGAAATGTTCACCAGCGGCACCGGGTTTGACTGGGCCACGGGCGAAGCGCTGGCGTTCGGTTCGCTGTTGTCCGAAGGCTATGGCGTCCGCCTGTCGGGTCAGGATTCGGGCCGCGGCACCTTCAGCCAGCGCCACTCGGTCTGGGTCGACCAGACCGACGAGCACAAATACGTGCCACTGCGCACCGTGCCCCACGGCAAGTTCGAAGTGCATGACAGCCCGCTGTCCGAATACGGCGTGCTCGGCTTTGAATATGGCTATGCCAGCGCCGACCCCAAATCGCTGGTCCTGTGGGAAGCGCAGTTCGGCGATTTCGCCAATGGCGCGCAGATCGTGATCGATCAGTACATCGCCAGCTCAGAATCCAAATGGCTGCGCGCCAATGGTCTGGTGATGCTGCTGCCGCATGGCTACGAAGGTCAGGGTCCGGAGCACAGCTCGGCTCGCCTCGAACGCTATTTGCAGCTCTGCGCGCAGGACAATATCCAGGTCTGCAACATCACCAGCCCGGCGAACTATTTCCACGTGTTGCGCCGCCAAATGCACCGCCCGTTCCGCAAGCCGCTGATCATCATGACGCCCAAGTCGCTGCTGCGCCACCCAATGGCCAAAAGCGACGCCAGCGAATTCATCGGCGCGGCGCATTTCAAGCGGATCCTGTCAGACCGCAGCGGGGCCGAGGACAAGGATACCAAACGGGTGATCCTGTGTTCGGGCAAGGTCGCCTATGACGTGATGGAAGCGCGCGATGCTGCTGGACTGAAAGACACCCAGATCATCCGGCTCGAACAGCTCTATCCGTTCCCCGGTGAGCCGCTGGCACTGCGCTTCTCCAAGATGCCGAACCTGGAAGAAGTAGTCTGGTGTCAGGAAGAACCGAAGAACAACGGCGCCTGGTCATTCGTTGAACCGTTCATTGAGGCAAGCCTGATCGCCGCCAAGCGTAAGGTTATCCGCCCGCGCTATGCCGGGCGCAACGCCAGCGCTTCGCCCGCCACTGGCCTCGCCAACCGCCACGCCAGTGAGCAGGGCGCGCTGATCAGCCACGCTTTGGGCCTGTCGGTCCGTTCCGAAATTCGTCGCCGCAAGAAGGCTTGAGGAAACAGCAAGATGTCCACTGAAGTCAAAGTCCCCACACTGGGCGAATCCGTTGCCGAAGCCACGATTGGCGAATGGCTGAAGCAGCCCGGCGAAGCCGTTGCGCTCGACGAGCCGGTTGCCAGCCTGGAAACCGACAAGGTCGCGGTCGAAGTCGGCGCGCCTGCTGCGGGCGTGATGGGCCAGCATATTGCCAAGGTTGGCGATAACGTCGCGGTTGGCGCGGTGATCGCGACGATTGAGGCGGGCACCGGCACCGCCCCTGCGCCCGCCGCGATTGCGCCGGCCAAGGTTGTTGAAGCTCCCGCTGCACCCGCAGTTGCCGCACCAGCAACCGAAGCCGCCACCCTCTCCCCCGCTGTGCGCCGCGCGGTGCTGGAACACGGGATTGATCCGGCCACGGTCAAGGGATCTGGCAAGGACGGCCGGATCACCAAGGAAGATGTGGAGACCGCTGCCGCCGCGAAAAGCGCGGCCCCGGCGCCAGCTGTTGCCGCTGCCGTTGCTGCACCCGCCCCCAGCGGGGACCGCGGCGAGGAACGGGTCAAGATGACCCGCCTGCGCCAGACCGTCGCCCGCCGCCTGAAGGAAGCGCAGAACACCGCTGCCCTGCTCACCACGTTCAACGACTGCGATATGAGCGCGGTGATGAAAGCGCGCGACAGCTTCCGTGACAGCTTTGAGAAAAAGCACGGCGTCCGGCTCGGCTTCATGAGCTTCTTTGCCAAGGCGGCCTGCCTTGCGCTGAAGGATTTCCCGGCGGTCAACGCCCGGATTGAGGGCGATGAGATCATCTATCACCCCTACGTCGATCTCTCGGTCGCGGTGTCGGCCCCCAATGGGCTGGTCGTTCCGGTGGTCCGCGATGTTCAGGCGATGGGCTTTGCCGATATCGAAAAGGCGATCGCCGCCTATGGCAAAAAGGCCAAGGACGGCAGCCTGACCATGGCTGACATGGCTGGCGGCACCTTCACCATTTCCAACGGCGGCGTGTTCGGCGGGCTGATGTCGACCCCGATCATCAACCCCCCGCAGAGCGCCGTTCTGGGCCTGCACCGGATCGAAGACCGCCCGGTCGTTCGCGACGGCCAGATCGTGATCCGCCCGATGATGTATCTGGCGCTCAGCTATGACCACCGCCTGATTGACGGACGCGAAGCGGTAACCGCGCTGAAGACGATCAAGGAAGCGATCGAGGATCCAACGCGGTTGCTGATTGATTTGTGAGTGTAACGTCGTCCCGGGCTTGACCCGGGACCGCTGGCAGCCAAACTCGGCACCAGCGGCCAGCGATCCCGGGTCAAGCCCGGGATGACGGAGAAGAAAATGGCTGAATTTGACTACGACGTGATCTTCATCGGGGCTGGCCCCGGCGGCTATGTTGGCGCGATCCGCGCGGCGCAGCTGGGGCTGAAGACGGCCTGCGTGGAAAGCCGCGAGACGCTGGGCGGGACTTGCCTCAACGTCGGCTGCATCCCTTCAAAGGCGCTGCTGCACGGTTCGGAGAAATTCGCCGAGGCCGCGGACGGCTCGCTCGCCCGCTACGGCGTCAAGCTTGGCAAGGTTGAGCTCGATCTCAGCGTGCTGCAGGCCGACAAGGCCGATGCGGTCAAGGGCCTGACCGGCGGGATCGAATTCCTGTTCAAGAAGAACAAGGTCGATTGGCTGAAAGGCACTGCCGCGTTCAAGGACGCCCACACTGTCACCGTCGCTGGCAAGGATTACTCGGCCAAGGAAGTGGTCATCGCCACCGGCTCCAGCGTCACACCGCTGCCGGGTGTCGAGGTCGATAACGACCCAACTAACAAAAATGGGGGGATCATCGTCGATTCCACCGGCGCGCTGGCACTGGACAAGGTTCCCGCACACATGGTGGTGATCGGCGGCGGGGTGATCGGGCTGGAACTCGGTTCGGTCTGGCGCCGTCTGGGCGCGAAAGTTACCGTGGTCGAATTCCTCGACGCGCTGCTGCCCGGAATGGACATGGATGTCCGCAAGGATGCCGCCAAGATCTTCAAGAAGCAGGGCATGGAGCTGAAGCTCGGCACCAAGGTGACCGGCGCCACTGTCAAGGGCAAGAAGGCCACGCTGACGCTTGAGCCTGCCAAGGGCGGCGCGCCTGAAACGCTGGAAGCCGACTGCGTGCTGGTCGCGATTGGCCGCCGTCCCAACGTGGCGGGCCTCAATATCGAAGCGATCGGCCTGACGCTCAACGCGCGCGGCCAGATCGATACCGCTCCGGATTTCCGCACCAGCGTCGATGGCGTCCGCGCAATCGGCGATGTGATTCCGGGTCCGATGCTGGCGCATAGGGCCGAGGACGAGGGCATCGCGGTGGCCGAATACATCGCGACCGGGATCGGCATCGTCAACCATGCGGTGATCCCCGGGGTGGTCTATACCAACCCCGAATTCGCCGGGGTCGGCCTGACCGAGGAACAGGCCCGCGAGCAGGGCGAAATCAAGGTCGGCAAGTTCCCGATGATGGCCAACAGCCGCGCCAAGACCAATCACGAGCCCGATGGCTTCGTGAAGATCATCTCTGACGCTGCGACCGACAAGGTGCTGGGCGCCTGGATGATCTCAACGCTCGCCGGAACGATGATTGCGGAGGTCGCTTTGGCGATGGAATTCGGCGCAACGTCCGAAGACATCGCCTATACCTGCCATGCCCACCCGACCCATGCCGAAGCTGTCAAGGAAGCCGCGATGGCGGTGACTGGCAAACCGATCCACATCTAGAACCTCATTCGTCATTGCGAGGGGCGAAGCCCCGTGGCAATCCAGAGCGGTGCCGAGCGGCGCTGGATTGCCGCGCTTCGCTCGCAATGACGATAACCAGAACTTGAAAGCGATCCCATGTCTGACATCACCCTGAAATTCACCCAAGACGAACTCGAGATGCTGGTCGATGCGCTCGAAGTCGATCTGGAAGGCTATGCCGAGGCCGCCAAGGAAGCGCGGATGAGCAACAACCGCGAAGA
>JAGNTK010000166.1 GCA_017987575.1 Novosphingobium sp.
CTTCGAACGCCTCGATCGCGGCGGCCCAATGGTTGGGCAGGCGGATATCGGCGCCTTCGGCCTCGTACCCATTGCCGACTACTGCCGGGCCGGGATCGATCTGGTGCTTGATCCCGTGCAGCTGCGCCGCCAGCACTGCCGCCATCGCGAGGTACGGATTGGCATCTGCACCGCAGATCCGGTGCTCGACATGGCGGGAAGCCGGTGACCCCGCCGGAATACGCAAGGATACCGTGCGATTGTTGACGCCCCAGGTCGCCGCGACGGGCGCATAGGAATTGGCCTTGAACCGGCGATAGGAATTGGCGTTGGGGGCAAAGATTGCCATCGATTCGGCCAGCAGCGTCTTCATCCCGCCAATTGCGTGGCGCAGCAGCGGAGTTCCCGCCGGATCCTCGCTCGCGAAGGCGTTGTTGCCGTCCGTGTCGTTCATCGAGATATGCAGGTGCATGCCGCTGCCGGCACTTTCGGCGAAGGGCTTGGCCATGAAGGTCGCCTCCAGCCCGTGGAGTACCGCCACACCCTTGACCAAGCGCTTGTACATGATCGCGTCATCGGTGGCGCGCAGCGCGTCGGCCTTATGCCGCAAGGTGAATTCGAACTGGCCGGGGGCATATTCCGAAATCCCGCTTTCCAGCGGCAGGCCTTGAATATCACAGGCCTCATAGAGGTCATCGAAAAACGGCTGGAGATCTTCCATTTCGCGCAGGCCATAGACCTGAATGTCGGTCGAGCGGTGGCCGGTGACCATCCCGCGCGCAGGCACCGGACGGCCGTCTTCCATATCGCAGAGGTAGAATTCCAGCTCTACTGCGACAACCGGGGTCAGGCCTTCATCCGCCAGCCGGTCAATCACCGATCCCAGCACATGGCGCGGATCGAGATCGTTGGGGGTGCCATCAAGCTCGTAAAAGCTGGTCAGGAATTGCGCGTGATTTTCCCCCAGCCAGGGCGCCAGCACCAGGGTTCCGGGGACCGGATAGACATAGCGATCCGCATCACCATCTTCCCAGACCAGCCCGGTTTCCTCGCAATCGCGGCCGGTGATATCGACCACCAGCACCGATCCGGGCAGGAACCGCCCGCTTTCATAGACCGCAATCACTTCGTGCTGGCGCAGCCGCTTGCCGCGCGGGACCCCGCCCAGATTGGTGAAGATGATGTCAATCGCATCGACATCGGGATGCTCGGCAAAAAAGGCCTTTGCCTCTTCCACGGTGGCGCGGACATTGGAGCTGATGGCAGGCTTGGTCATGGTGGTCATCCGATCAGGGTCTTCAGGCATTCGTCGAGCACATTGGCGAGCCGGTCAACCTGTCTCTGCGTGGTCGCCGGGCTGACCAGCGTCATATTGTGGAACGGCGCGATCAGCACACCGCGGTTGATCAGGAACAGGTGCAGCGCCTGTTCCAGCGCGCCGTGCATCTTGGCGCGGGCGTCGGTGCCGTTGCGGGCAGGCTTCGCCTCGCAGATAAATTCGCCCCGACTGCCGATATGGGCGACGTGCCAATCGAGGCCGTTCCGGGCGACCACCTCTCGCAGTTGCGCGGCGAGGTTTTCGGCCAGCGGCAGCATGTGATCGTATGCCGCCGGGGTCATCACCTCGGTCAAACAGGCGCGCATCGCAGCCAGCGCGAGCGCATTGGCCGAGAGCGTGGTGCCGATCCCCGAATGGCCGCTCTCGCCTTCGGCACGCGCCCGTTCCATTCGCCCAGCCACTTCGGCACTAAAGCCATAGACCGCGCATGGCACTCCGCCGCCGACCGGTTTTCCGAGCACGAACATGTCCGGCACCGGGCCATAGGTGCCGGTGTGGCCGCCATAGCCGCTCGAAATCGTGTGGGTTTCGTCCCAGACCAGCAGAGTACCGTGCCGCGTGGTCAGTTCGCGTAGCGCCTGGAGATAGCCGGGATCGGGCAGGACCATGCCGACATTGGTCATCGCCGGTTCGGCCAGCACGCAGGCCACATCTCCCGCCGCCAGCGCAGCCTCCAGCGCGGGCAGATCGTTGAACTCGATCACCACGGTGTGGGCCCGCACATCATAGACCTGCCCGACCAGACTGCGGCGCAGTTCGGGCAGGCCATCGCGCAAATCGACGAACACATCGTCGACCGCGCCGTGATAGCAGCCGTTGAACACCAGCACCTTGCTGCGACCCGTAACCGCCCGGGCCCAGCGGATCACTGCGCGGTTGGCTTCGCTGGCCGAGGAAGTGACCTGCCAAAACGGCAACTTGAACCGCGCCGCCAGTTCGTCCGCGACCACCCCCGCGTCCTCGGTCGGCAGCATGAAGGTAAGGCCGCGCTCCGCCTGCCGGGCAATCGCGGCAGCGACCGGGGCGGGCGAATGGCCGAACATCGATCCGGTGTCGCCGAGGCAGAAATCGTCATAGCGGTGACCGTCGGCATCCCACAGCTCTGCCCCCACCGCAAGGTCAGCGAACAGCGGAAACGGCGTGCCCCAATCGAGCATCCAGTGGAACGGCACCCCCCGGTGCCAATGCCGCGCCGCAGCCTTGGCCAGCGCCGCCGAGCGCGGGTTGGCGGCAGCGTAGCGCGCCAGTTCCGCCACACGCATCGCGGCAATGGCCTGCTCGGTAATCACAGCCGGTCCCTCAGCGCGTAGTAGAGCATCCCCGCGACATAGAGTGGGTGGCGCAGCAGTGGTCCGCCCGGGAATGGCCGCCCTGGCAGCTTCGCGAACAGATCGAAGCGATTGGCGGTCCCCTGCATAGCCTCGGCAATCAGCTGCCCGGCGAGCGTGGTCAGCAGCACCCCGTGGCCCGACCATCCGTGCGCGAAAAAGCTGTTCCCGATCCGCCCGAAATGCGGCAGCCGATTGAGCGTAACCCCAACCATTCCGCCCCAGCCATAGTCGATCCCGACGCCCTTCAGCTGCGGAAAAACGCCTTCCAGATAGGGCCGCACGAAGCCTTCGACATCGGCGGGCGGGCGCGGTGAGTATTTCTCTCCGCCGCCAAAGATCAGGCGGTTGTCGGCGCTGAGCCGGTAGTAGTTGAGCACGAATTTGCTGTCGCTGATTGCTGCACCCGACGGGATGAGCGCGCGGGCGCGGTCCTCGCCTAGCGGCACGGTGGCGACATTGTAGTTGGCGACCGGCATGGTCATCGCGCCCAGTTTCGGGTCCAGTTCACCCATGAAGGCATCGCAGGCCAGCACACCGTGTCGCGCAGTGACCATGCCCAGCGCAGTCGTGGCGATCACCGGCCCGGCATGATCCATTGCAGTGACCGCACTATTTTCGAAAATGCGCACCCCGGCGGCGATGGCCGCCCCAGCCAAGCCCAGTGCATAGTTGAGCGGGTGGAGGTGGCCGCCGTTCGCATCGAAAAAGCCGCCATGATAGCCGCTGCTCGCAACGTATTCGGGAACATCTTGCGCCGAAACAATCCGTGCGCCCTGATAGCCCAGCAGCCGGTCCAGACAGTCCAGCTCGCGCTTCATGTCTTCAAGGTGCGCTGGCTTGGCCGCTGCATTCAAATGGCCATGGCGCAGATCGCAGGCGATGCCGTGCCGTTCGATCCGGCCTTTGACCATATCCCCCGCCAGATTGGCGAGGCCGACCAGTTCGCGGGTCTGGTCATCGCCAAACTTGGCCGCCAAATCCGCCGCGCCCCAACGCATGCCCGGTATCATCTGCCCGCCATTGCGCCCCGAAGCACCCCAGCCGATCCGCTGGCTTTCCAGCAGCACCACGGAGAAGCCTGCCTCAGCCGCGTGCAACGCCGCCGACAGCCCGGTAAACCCGCCGCCCACCACCACCACATCGGCGCTGCAATCGCCGACTAGCTGAGGCTGATCGGGAAACGGATTGGCGGTTGCCGCGTAATAAGACGGCGCGTGGGGCGCCATGCTACATCTTCAGCAGCAGGTGTTCGCGCTCCCACGAGCTGATGACCGACTGGTAAGCGTAAAGCTCGGCATCCTTCATCGCCCAGAAGATCTCGAAAAACGTTTCACCCAGCAG
>JAGNTK010000167.1 GCA_017987575.1 Novosphingobium sp.
GGCTCCATCCCTTCGGGCCAGTAATCGGCGCCGGAAAAGCCATCCTCGGACTCGTGGTCGTAGGCATAGCCTTTGCCATAGCCGATATCCTTCATCAGCTTGGTCGGGGCGTTGAGGATGTTGGCGGGCGGGGACAGGCTGCCGGTTTCCTTGGCGCTTTTCCAGGCCGATTTCTGCGCGACATAGGCCGCGTTCGATTTGGGCGCGGTGGCGAGGTAGAGGCAGGCCTGGACGATCGCCAGCTCGCCTTCGGGGCTGCCAAGGAACTGGTAGGCATCCTTGGCAGCGAGGCATTGGACCAGCGCCTGCGGATCGGCGAGGCCAATGTCCTCGCTGGCAAACCGGACCAGCCGCCGCAGCACAAACAGCGGCTCTTCCCCGGCGGTCAGCATCCGCGCCATGTAATAGAGGCTGGCTTGCGGATCGGACCCACGCAGCGCTTTGTGCAGTGCCGAAATCAGATTGTAGTGTCCGTCGCGGTCCTTGTCATAGACCGCCACGCGGCGTTGCAGGAACGTGCCCAGTGCGGCCGGATCGAGTGGTTCGGCGATCTTTGCATTGTAGAGCGTTTCGGCCTGATTGAGCAGGAACCGGCCATCGCCATCGGCACTGGCGACCAGCGCTTCGCGGGCCTGTGCGGTGAGCGGCAAAGGGCCCTTCAGCGCCTCGCCCCGAGTGAGCAAGGTATCGAGTGCCGCCGCATCAAGCCGGTGCAGGATCAATACCTGCGCGCGCGAGAGCAGCGCTGCGTTGAGCGCAAAGCTGGGGTTTTCGGTCGTCGCGCCGACCAATGTTACCGTGCCGCGTTCGACGAAGGGCAGGAACCCGTCCTGCTGGGCCCGGTTGAAACGGTGGATCTCGTCCACAAACAGCAGTGTGCGCTGGCCCATTCGGGCCGCCGTCTCTGCCTCGGCAAAGGCCTTCTTGAGGTCGGCAACGCCTGAGAACACTGCGCTGACCGAAATGAACCGCATACCCACAGCATCGGCCAGCAGCCGCGCGGTGCTGGTCTTGCCGGTGCCGGGTGGCCCCCACAGGATCATGCTGGACAGCTTGCCCGCCGCGACCATCCGCCCGATTGCACCCTGAGGGCCGGTCAGGTGCTCTTGCCCGATCACCTCATCCAGCGAAGCCGGGCGCAGCTGGTCGGCCAGCGGGGCATCATCTTGCAGTGGTTCGGGCGCTGAATTGGGCGTTTGATCGGGAAACAGACTGCTCATTGTGGAAGTGTTAGCCCAGCGCGCGCCAATTTGCATCGATTTGCGAAGCGGCGTAGCTTCGTTTCATCAGCAACCATCTTGGGGAGGGTTAGATGGACGCGAATTCGGAAGGTAAGCTACCTGTAAGCTTCTGGGTTATTGGTGTTCTTGGACTGTTGTGGAACCTGTTTGGGGCCTATCTTTACATCCAGGCGCGATTCGACCCGGAGACAGCTCTGGCCGGGGCAAGCCCTGAAATGCGGGACTATGTTGCGAACCAGCCGATCTGGGCCAACCTTGGCTATGGTCTGGGCATTTGGGGGTCTGCGCTGGGTTCGGTGGCGATGGTGCTGCGATCCCGCCACGCTGTTCCGCTGTTTCTGACCTCGCTGGTCGGTGCCGCCATCAGTCACCTCGGGCAGGCCATGGCAGGCGTGATCCCGATCGGCCTGGCCATCGTGATCATGGGCGTGATTGCATTCCTGTGGCGGTACAGCCGCCGCTGCGCCGAGCAGGGGTTGCTGCGCTAGGTCAGTCCTTCGCCGCTGCCTTCAGCCGGATCAGCCGGATGTAGGTATCGGCGACGACCTGATTGATCTGATCCCACGAAAACGCCTCGCTGCGTTTTTCGCCGGCTTTTCCGTGCTTGGCGCGGAGTTTGGGATCTTCGATATAGGCGCGCAATGCTTCGGCAAATTGGTGTACCGCGCCTGGGCGGATCAGGCGGCCCGATACGCCGTTGTCGACCAGGTTCTGGCTCCCGGTGGCCGCTGCTGCCACCACCGGCAAACGGCAGGCCATCGCCTCAAGGCTGACATTGCCGAAGGTTTCGGTGGTCGAGGGGAAGAACAGCACGTCCATTGAAGCAACCGCCTTGCCGAGATCCTTGCCCGACATGAATCCGGCGAACACGGCATCGGGCAGGCGTGCTTCCAGCCATGCTCGTGCGGGGCCATCACCAACGATCAAAGTGCGATGCACCACCCCGCGGCGGCGCAGCTCGTCGATCGTGTCGGCAAACACGTCGAGGCCCTTTTCCATCACCAGCCGGCTGTGGAAGCCCACCACAACGTCGCTATCGGCAATTCCGAGATCGCGGCGCCAGGCCATATCGCGCAGGCCGGGGTGGAATGCATCGCGGTCAACCCCGCGTGACCAGATATCGATATCGTAGTTCATCCGTTGATCGCGCAGCACTTGCGCGAAGCTTTCGGAAGGGGCGACCAGCGCATCGCAGCGGCGATAGAACCGACGCAGGATCGCTTCGACCACCGGTTCGAACCAGGCCATGTTGTAGTAGCGGAAATAGGTCTCGAAGCGGGTGTGGACCGAGGCCAGCACCGGCAGGTTTTGCCGCCGGGCCCAACTGACCGCGCGGTGGCAGCCGATGTCGGGCGCGGAAACGTGGACCACGTTGGGATCAAACGCTTCCAGATCGCGTTTGATCCGGCGGTTTACCCCTGATGACAGGCGGTATTCGGACCGGGTCGGGATCGCGATCGATGGCAGGCTGATCAAATCGCCCTGCGGCTCAAATGCGGGATTTTCAACCGTCGGAGCATAGACCCGCACCTGCGCGCCAGTGCGCAGCAGGTACTCAACCAATCGGTTGAGCGCCTGATTCGCGCCATCGCGTACGTAATTGTAATTACCCGAAAAAAGGGCAATCCGCAGGTCGGAAGTTTCCATCGCTTGACTGGATAGGCCGCTTAAAGGCCGATGGCCAGTGTTACGCCATTTCCTTCTTGCGGCCGGCCTTCTTGCGCTCATGCGGATCGAGCAGCGCCTTGCGCAGACGGATGTTGAGCGGCGTCACTTCGACCATTTCATCGTCGTCGATATAGGCGATCGCCTGTTCCAGCGTCATGATCCGCGGCGGAGTCAGGCGGATTGCGTCATCCTTGCCGGTCGAGCGGAAGTTGGTCAGCTGCTTCGACTTCATCGGGTTGACTTCAAGATCGTCCGGCTTGGCGTTTTCGCCGATGATCATGCCTTCATAGATCTTGTCCTGCGGGCGCACGAACAGCACGCCGCGTTCTTCGAGCATGTTGAGCGCATAACCAACCGCTTCACCGGCGCAGTTGGAGATCAGCACGCCGTTGCCGCGTCCGTCAATCGGGCCCTTGTAGGGGCCGTACTTGTCAAACAGCCGGTTCATGATCCCGGTGCCGCGCGTGTCGGACAGGAATTCGCCGTGATAGCCGATCAGGCCGCGCGACGGGGCGATGAAGGTGATCCGGGTCTTGCCGCCGCCTGAGGGGCGCATGTCGGTCATTTCGCCTTTGCGGGTCGCCATTTTTTCAACAACGGTGCCGGCATATTCATCGTCAACGTCGATCACGACGGTTTCGTAAGGCTCGGTCCGCTTGCCGGTTTCGTCGGTGCCGTAAAGCACGCGGGGACGGCTGATGCCGAGCTCGAAGCCTTCGCGGCGCATCGTTTCGATCAGCACGCCCAGCTGCAATTCGCCGCGCCCGGCCACTTCGAAGCTGTCCTTGTCAGCCGATTCGGTGACTTTGATCGCAACGTTCGATTCGGCCTCGCGCTCCAGCCGGTCACGGATCATCCGGCTGGTCACCTTGGTGCCTTCGCGGCCAGCCATCGGGCTGTCGTTCACGGCAAAGCGCATCGACAGCGTCGGCGGATCGATCGGCTGAGCGTGGAGCGGTTCGGTGACCGAGGGATCACAGATCGTGTTCGAAACGGTCGCGTCGGTCATCCCGGCGATCGAGATGAT
>JAGNTK010000168.1 GCA_017987575.1 Novosphingobium sp.
GTGACCTTGCGACTGGATATCTAGTCTTCGCCGTGCCCGGCGGCGAGGTAGTCGGCGCTTTGCATTTCCATCAGGCGGCTGACGGTGCGTTCAAATTCGAATGCACCGTCGCCGGCTTGATAGAGCGCTTCGGGCTCTGCCGCTGCGGTCGCGAACAGCTTGACCTTGTTTTCATAAAGCGCGTCGATCAGCGTAACGAACCGTGCGGCTTCGTTACGACTGTCCGGCCCCATCTGCGGAATGCCGACGAGAATCACGGTGTGATAGATCTGGGCTATTGCCAGATAGTCGCTGGCCCCGCGCGCCTCAGCGCAGAGCCGTTTAAAGCTGAACACCGCTACGCCCTTCAGGCTTTTCGGGACATGGAGCATCCGTCCCCCACCCAGGTCGAGTTCGGCTGAAGGAACGTGTTCGCCATCTTCAGGAGGATAGTCGGTCAGCCGGAAAAAGGCCTCTCGGACCTGCGCTGTCGCGGCATCGCCCAGCGGGGTATGCCAGGTTGCGAGCCCCGCCAGACGTTCCAAGCGGTAATCATGCGGACCGTTCAGCGCCAACACGTCCAACTCACGCTCAATCAAGGCAATGAACGGCAGGAAGTGTTCCCGGTTGAGGCCGTCCTTGTAGAGGGCAGACGGAGCGCGATTGGAGGTAGTGACGATCGTGACGCCATGCTGCAGGATCAGTGCGGTAAAAAGCCGGCTCATGATCATCGCATCGGCGGAATTGTTCACCACCATTTCGTCGAACGCCAGCACGCGCAGATTGTCGGCAATCGCGGCAGCAACCGGCGGGATCGGATCGCCACTCTCACTCTTGCGGGCTTCGCGCAGGCGGGAGTGAACCTCCAGCATGAAGGCGTGGAAGTGGGCTCGGCGTTTTTGCGGGATCGCCAAGCTTTCGTGGAACAGGTCCATCAGCATCGACTTTCCGCGGCCGACGCCGCCCCACAGATAGAGCCCGCGTGGCGCAGCCACCTTCTTGCCAAGCAGTTTGCCTAGAAACCCTGCAGCGGGTGCCGCCTCAAGCTGCTGTTGAAGCCGATCAAGCCGTTCTGCAGCCGCGAGTTGTTCGGGATCAGGCCGAAGTTCGCCAGCGGCGACCAGCGCCCTGTAACGCGCAAGCACGCCGCTCATCGCGGGGCAGTGGGCTTGCGGATTGTTCCGGAAAAAGCGGCGATCAAATTGCCCTCGCCTTGTTCGACAACCCCGCGCAGGAAGACCAGTCGGCGGGTTTCCTTGAGCAGCTCGGTTACCGCATCGCACGGCAAGCCCGGCTTGCCCGCTCCGATGAACTGGACCGATAGATCGAGGGTGACTGCGGTTCCGGCTTCGATAATTCCCAACTGCCGCGAACAGGCGAACAGGCCGATGTCGATCAACGCCATCACCGTGCCGCCGTGGATATTGTTGCCCAGATTGGTGTGGCGGTGTTCCGGGAACATTCGCAACCGGGCCTTGCCGTCCGGCTCAGCGCGGACCAGCAGTTTTGGAAACATCCAACTGTTGAAGCGGGTCGGATCGTTCAGTTGCCAAGTATGCCAGCCTGGATTTTCGGGATCAGGTTCGCTCCTGAATCCGCGATCATCGCCGTTCGCCGTCTCGCTCAAACGTGGCGCTCCGCCTGCATCTTCTTGATTTCCGCAATTGCGCGCGCCGGGCTCAACCCCTTGGGGCAGACATTGGCGCAGTTCATGATCGTGTGGCAGCGATAGAGCCGGAAGGGATCTTCCAGTTCGTCGAGCCGTTCGCCCGTCATTTCATCGCGGCTATCCGCCAGCCAACGATAGGCCTGCAGCAGGATTGCCGGGCCGAGGAACTTGTCGGAGTTCCACCAGTAGCTGGGGCACGAAGTTGAGCAGCAGGCGCACAGAATGCACTCATACAGCCCGTCCAGCTTTTCACGCTGCTCTGGACTTTGCAGCCGCTCTTTGCCCGACGGCGTGGTCGAGACAGTTTGCAGCCATGGCCGGATCGACGAATACTGCGCGTAGAAATGCGTGAAATCGGGCACCAGGTCCTTGATCACTTCCATCGCGGGTAGGGGCGTGATCCGGATATCGCCGTCAAGATCCTCAATCGCGGTGGTGCAGGCAAGGCCGTTGCGGCCATTGATGTTCATGGCGCACGAGCCGCAAATGCCTTCTCGGCAGGACCGGCGGAAAGTCAGCGTCGGATCCATTTCCGACTTCATCTTGATCAGTGCATCCAGCACCATTGGCCCGCAGGCATCAAGGTCGAGGTCGAACACATCATAGTGCGGGTTTTTGCCGCTATCTGGATCATAGCGATAGACGGTGAACTTCTTCACCCGGCCACCGCCCGCCGATTTGTGATGGGTGCCTTCACCGCTGATCTTGCTGTTGGCAGGAAGAGAGAAGCTGGCCATATCGGTCCCTGTTCGCTTGCGGCCCTACGGCCTGTCTTGCCGCCTTCTCTAGCGATTACGGCGGCGGGGGCAAGCACGAGATCGGGAAAAATCTGACCTAACTGACCGGGCCAACCAATTGGGTAATCACAGCAGCGGTTCCCAGCGCCAATGCGATGATCACCGCGATGGCACCGAGCCTGATCAGGCCTGTCGCCCGGTCGTTGCGGGCGAGCCAGGTGTCTTCGGTGTGGAAAAAAAGTGCGGAAAGTTGCGACCCATCACCCGACTGCTCACCATTCGGATGCGACCCGAAAGACTGCGGCAGGGAGATACTCTCCGCAAAGTTGCCCTTGCTGTCCGCACCTCTTTGGGGAAGGTGTATTTTCTGCCATGTTTCCCCAGAAGCTTCAAATTCCTCATCCTTCGGGGCGTATTCAAGCCGGTAAAGTCGGGCCAGCTCTCCTCGTGGGAGGCCGCCGAGGCGCTGGCGGATCATCTCAATGCGTTGGTTGACTGCGCTTTCGGAAATCTTCAGGCGTGCGGCGATTTCCTTGCTGGTGCGGTTGTCCGCGACAAGCGCCAGCACATCCCGTTGCTTCACGGTCAGCTTGGGCAAGCTTTTGGCAGGTGGGACGTTGCCGGGCATCGGACCTCGCGCTTCGAGCATCAGGCTACCCCATCTCGTGCAAGTTCGCAATCGTTTGCCGTGCTGTCAGTGCCGCGCCAATCAGGGTAGCTGCCAAAGCGCCGCACTCGGCGAATGTGAAGGGCCAAACCCGTCCAATAGGCCGCCACCATGACAAAGGCCGGAGCGGTAATCAGGACGAAATAACTGAGTTGGCCACTGAGCAGGCCCAGCCAACGCAGGCCATGCGCAAGAACCGCAATCAATGCAGCGCCAGTCATGACCAAAGGGTAGAGCCGATTGGCCCGCAGCGCGATCGCGCCAAGGCTGGTCAGGACCAGCAAATCCAGCAAAGCATGGTCAAGGCGGAAGGACGCCATGTCGCCCCAGCCGGCCAGGAACTTTTGGCGGAGCAAGTCCAGTCCAATCACCAGTGTAGCGGCCGCAGCAATTTTCCGTTCAGGCCCGCGCCCGTGGATCCACGCGATCGGCAAGGTGACCAAGACAAGGACGGTAAGCACGTGAGCCTGTTGGCCAAGCGCAGTTTCGGCTGGAAGCGCCATCAGGACGCGATTGAATTGATCGCCTGCGCAACCGCAAGGATCAGAATTGCGCTGGCCAGCAGGCCACAGGCAACCGCAACAACGACGGCCAAACGCAAAGCCGTGCTATGTGGAACCATAATCCGAGGAGAAAAAGTGGAGGGTTGCAACACGCCGTTTCCATCGCTGGCAGATGCCGACAAGGCCTCGGCACCCTCCGGCGATGATTGCTGCTCCAGCTCCGCCTCGCGCTGAAGCTGGATTGACTTACCTGTAAGCGAATTACTGGTTGGGATGGTGATTACCAGCGTGCTGGTCTGTCGATAGATTCGGGCAATCTGCGCCCGCGACATTCCGCCAAGGCGCTGCCGCGTAACCTCGATCCTTTGGTTGACTGC
>JAGNTK010000046.1 GCA_017987575.1 Novosphingobium sp.
GAGCAGCCATTGCCGAGCGAGAAGCCGCAGCCACCGCGCTCTTCGTACATGTCGTCGGCAACTTCGCGGTGGCCGCTGGGGATGACGAAGCGGTCCTCGTAATTGGCGATCGCCATCACGTGGTACATGTCCTCGATCTGCTGGCCGGTCAGGCCAACCTCGCGGGCGATCTCCTCGCTGATGACGCCGTCCACGGTCTTGCCGCGCATGTAGGCGCGCATCGCCAGCATCCGCTCAAGCGCCTCGACCACCGGTGCCTCCTTGCCAGCGGTGAGCAGGTTGGCGAGGTATTTGACCGGAATCCGCAAGCTGCGGACATCGGGCATGCCGTTGCGGGCCGATATCTTGCCCGCGCTGGCCGCATTGTTGATCGGCGATAGCGGCGGCACGTACCAGACCATCGGCAGGGTGCGGTATTCAGGGTGGAGCGGGAAAGCGACTTTCCATTCCATCGCCATCTTCCACACCGGCGAATGCCGCGCGGCTTCCAGCCAGCTGTCGGGCACGCCGTCCTTGCGGGCTTGCTCGATCACCGCCGGGTCATTGGGATCGAGGAAGATGTCGAGCTGTTCCTGATAGAGGTCCTCGACGTGTTCGGTGCTGGCCGCCGCCTCGATCTTGTCGGCGTCATAGAGCATCACGCCCAGATAGCGAATACGCCCGACACAGGTCTCGCTGCACACAGTCGGCTCGCCCGCCTCGATCCGGGGATAGCAGAAGATGCACTTCTCGCTCTTGCCGCTTTTCCAGTTGAAATAGATCTTCTTGTAGGGGCAGCCCGAAATGCACATCCGCCAGCCGCGGCACTTTTCCTGATCGATCAGGACGATCCCGTCTTCCTCGCGCTTGTAGATCGAGCCCGAGGGGCAGGCCGCCACGCAAGTCGGGTTGAGGCAGTGCTCGCACAGCCGCGGCAGGTACATCATGAAGGTATTTTCGAACTCGCCGTAGATCTCTTTCTGGACGCCTTCAAAGTTGTAATCCTGCGACCGCTTGGAAAATTCGCCGCCAAGGATTTCCTCCCAGTTGGGACCGCCTTCGATCTTTTCCATCCGTTCGCCGGTGATCAGGCTGCGGGGGCGCGCGGTGGGGAAAGCCTTGCTTTCGGGGGCGCTTTGCAGGTGGCCGTAATCGAACGTGAAGGGTTCGTAATAGTCGTCGATTTCGGGCAGATCGGGGTTGGCAAAAATCTTCGCCAGCAGCCGCCACTTGCCGCCCATCTTGGGCCGGATCGAGCCTGCCGCAGTGCGTTCCCACCCGCCGTTCCAGCGCTTCTGGTTTTCCCAATCCTTGGGATAACCCACACCGGGCTTGCTCTCGACATTGTTGAACCAGGCGTATTCCATGCCCTCGCGGCTGGTCCAGACGTTCTTGCAGGTGACCGAACAAGTGTGGCAGCCGATGCATTTATCGAGGTTGAGGACTTTGCCGATTTGTGCGCGGACCTTCATGCTGCGTGCTCCCCTTCGACCAGCTCGCCTTCAAGCCAGTCAACCTTGCTGAGTTTGCGGACGATCACGAATTCGTCGCGGTTCGAACCGACGGTGCCATAGTAGTTGAAGCCGTAGGCTTGCTGGACGTAGCCGCCGATCATGTGGGTGGGCTTGAGGATCGCGCGGGTCACCGAATTGTGGATTCCCCCGCGCTGCCCGGTGAGCGGTGAACCCGGCACGTTCACGTGCTTCTCCTGCGCGTGATACATGAACAGGGTGCCTTCCTTCATCCGCTGAGACACCACCACACGGGCGACAAGTGCGCCGTTGGCGTTGAAAGTTTCAACCCAGTCGTTGTCGACCAGTTCGGCCTTGGCGGCATCCACCTCGCTCATCCAGACGATCGGCCCGCCCCGCGAAAGGGTCAGCATCAGCTGGTTGTCAGTATAGGTCGAGTGGATCCCCCACTTCTGGTGCGGGGTGATGAAGTTGAGCACCACGTGCTTTTGCCCATCAGCCTCGGCCAGCATCGGCGCCACCGCCTTGGTATCGATCGGCGGGCGGTAGACACACAGCGCCTCACCAAAGGCCAGCATCCATTTGTGATCCTGATAGAGCTGTTGCCTGCCCGTCAGGGTCCGCCAAGGGATCAGTTCGTGGACGTTGGTGTATCCGGCGTTGTAGCAAACATGCTCGCTTTCCAGCCCGGACCAGATCGGCGAAGAAATGATCTTCCTTGGTTGAGCCTGGATATCGCGGAACCGGATCTTCTCGTCTTCCTTGGGCAGCGCCAGATGCGCATGTTCACGCCCGGTGAAAGTCGAGAGCGATTCCCAGGCCTTGACCGCCACCTCACCGTTGGTTTCGGGTGCCAGCATCAGCAGCACTTCAGCCGCATCGATTGCAGTTTCGATCTTGGCCATGCCCTTGGTCGGGCCTTCTTCGGTGACGGTGCCATTGAGCTTGCGCAGGCCTTCCACTTCGTGGCCGGTCTCCCAGGACATCCCCTTGCCGCCGTTGCCCAGCTTGTCCATCAGCGGGCCAAGCGCAGTGAAGCGCTTGTAGAGGTTTGGATAGTCACGCTCGACCAGCGCGACATTGGCCATGGTTTTTCCTGGAATGGGCACCAGATCCTCAGTGCCCCAATCACTCACTTCGAACGGCTGGGCGATTTCATTTGCGGTATCGTGTTGGATCGGCACCAGCACCAGATCCTGCTCGACGCCCAGCACTTCGGGTGCGATCTCGGAAAAGGTCTTGGCGAGCCCCTTGTAGATGTCCCAGTCGCTGCGCGATTCCCACACCGGATCGACCGCCGCTGACAGCGGGTGGATAAAGGGATGCATGTCGGACGTGTTGAGATCGTCTTTTTCGTACCAGCTGGCAGTCGGCAAAACGATGTCGGAATAGACGCAGGTGGTCGACATACGGAAGTCGAGCGTGACCAGCAGGTCCAATTTTCCCTTGGGTGCCTCGTCGTGCCACTTCACGTCCTTGGGCTTCTGGTTGCCCATTTCGCCCAGATCCTTGCCCTGAACGCCGTGGGCAGTCCCGAGCAGATGCTTCAGGAAATACTCGTGACCCTTGCCGGAGGAACCAAGCAAGTTTGAGCGCCAGACGAACATGTTGCGCGGCCAATTGGCCGGGTCGTCAGGGTCGAAGCATGACATTTCAAGCTCGCCCGACTTGAGCGCACTTGCGACATAGTCCTTGGGGTCTTGTCCGCTGGCCTTGATCGCCTTACCCACTTCCAGCGGATTGGTCTTGAGCTGCGGCGCGCTTGGCAGCCAGCCCATCCGCTCAGCCCGGACGTTATAGTCGATCAGACTGGCGTCCCAATCTCCATCGGGCGCGGTTGGCGAGAGAATTTCACTGACCCCCAGCGTTTCGTAGCGCCATTGGTCGGTGTGGGCATAGAAGAAGCTGGTCGAATTCATCTGCCGCGGCGGACGGCTCCAATCCAGCCCGAAGGCCAGCGGCAACCAGCCGGTTTGCGGGCGCAGCTTTTCCTGGCCGACATAGTGCGCCCAGCCACCGCCCGATTGACCGACACAGCCGCACATCACCAGGAGGTTGATGATCCCCCGGTAATTCATGTCCATGTGGTACCAGTGGTTGAGACCGGCTCCCAAGATGACCATCGACTTGCCGTTTGTCGCTTCGGCATTGGCGGCAAATTCGCGCGCTACGGTGATGATGTGATCGGCCGGAATGCCGGTGATCGTCTCAGCCCAGGCTGGGGTATATGGGCTGGCATCGCCATAATCACGCGCGACATGCTCACCGCCCAGACCACGATCGAGGCCGTAGTTCGCGCACAACAGATCGAACACCGTGGCGACGTAGGTGCGGCCTTCAGCCAGTTCCAGCTCTCGCACCGGCACGCGCTTCAGCAGCACGTCCGGGTGATCGGTTCCCTGGAAGAAATCGTGCTCGCGGTTACCGAAATAGGGGAAGGCCACATCCAGGACTTCGTCGTGATCCTTGTCGAGGATCGCGGTCATCCGCAGCTTGACGTCGCTACCCTTGCCATCCTTTTCTTCAAGGTTCCACTTGCCTTTGTCGCCCCAGCGGTGCCCGGCGGACCCGGTCGGCGCGACAGCTTCATCGCTGGTTTCGTCAATGGCGACGGTCTTCCACTCAGGATTGTTGGCCTCACCCAGATTGCCCGCGAAATCAGAAGCGCGCAGCATTCTGTCAGGTACGAACTGGCCGTCCTTTTCGACCAGACGGACCAGCATCGGCATGTCGGAATAGCGGCGGCAATAATCCTCGAAATAGGGAACCTGCCGATCGAGATGGAACTCGCGCAGAATGACATGGCCCATCGCCAACGCCAGTGCAGCGTCGGTTCCAGCCTTGGGATTCAGCCAAATGTCGGCAAACTTTGTCGCTTCGGCATAGTCGGGGCTGACCACCGCGACCTTGGCCCCGCGATAGCGCGCCTCGGTCATGAAATGCGCGTCGGGTGTGCGGGTCTGCGGAACGTTGCTGCCCCACAACATCAGGAAGCCCGCATTGTACCAGTCGGCGCTTTCGGCAACGTCGGTTTGCTCGCCCCAGGTCATCGGGCTGGCTGGCGGCAGATCGCAGTACCAGTCGTAGAAGCTCATGCAGGTTCCGCCGAGCAGCGACAGATAGCGCGATCCCGCCGCATAGCTGACCATCGACATCGCCGGGATCGGGCTGAACCCGATCACCCGGTCCGGGCCCCATTTTTTCGCGGTATAGGCATTCGCCGCGGCGATAATCTCGTTCACTTCGTCCCAGGTCGAACGCACGAAGCCGCCGTGGCCGCGGATCGCGGTATAGCTCTTGCGCTTGGCCGGATCGGCCTGGATCGAGGCCCAGGCCGCAACGGGTGGCATTGTCGCCCTCGCTTCGCGCCACAGCTTGACCAGCCGCTTGCGGATCAGCGGGTACTTCAGCCGATGGGCCGAATAGATGTACCAGCTGTAGCTCGCCCCGCGCGGGCAGCCGCGCGGTTCGTGGTTTGGCAGTTCGGGCCGCGTCCGGGGATAGTCGGTTTGCTGCGTTTCCCAGGTGATGATCCCGCCCTTGACGTAGATCTTCCACGAACACGAACCGGTGCAGTTCACCCCGTGGGTGCTGCGTACGACCTTGTCGTGCTGCCAGCGCTTGCGATAGCCGTCCTCCCAGTCGCGGGCCTCGGCGGTGGTGACCCCGTGGCCATCGGAGAATTGCTCCTTCTTCTGGCGGAAGAAGGTCAATCGGTCGAGCAGATGGCTCATGCGGTGGCTCCTTGGATAATTGTGGTGTTTGGCGCGCGGCCACGCTCAACATCGTGCAGCAGACCGCCTTTGCGGGTGTAGATGAACCAGGTCAGCGCAGCGCAGCTCGCGTAGAAAACCGCGAAGGCATAAAGCGCGGCCATTGGCGTCCCGGTGGCGCTGATCGACATCCCGAATGCTCGCGGGATGAAGAAGGCACCGTAAGCCGCAATTGCCGAAGTAAAGCCGACGATCGCCGCCGATTCCTTTTCAGCCTGACGGGTCCGCTGCGCCGCATCGAGCTCTGGCATCAGCCGCGGCACTTCCTGACGCATGATATTGGGGATCATCTGGAAAGTAGAGGCATTGCCCACCCCTGTGACGAAGAACATGAAGATGAAGGCGCCAAGGAAGCCGCTGAAATCCTTGGCTTCCAGGAAGTGGATCACGCCCAGCGCCCCGGCGATCATGCCGATGAACACCCAGAAGGTAACTCGCGCGCCGCCCCAGCGGTCTGCCACCCAGCCTGTCGCAGCGCGGCTGATCGCGCCAACCAGCGGCCCAAGGAAAACGTACTTGAGCACGTTGACGTCCGGGAACTGGCTCTTGGCGAGCAGCGGCAGCCCGGCGGAAAAGCCAATGAACGAACCGAACGTGCCGGTGTAGAGCCAGCACATCAGCCAATTGTGCTTGCGCTGGAAAATCACCGCCTGTTCGGCAAAGCTGGCTTTGGCATCGGCAATATCGTTCATCCCGAACCAGGCCAGCACCGTGCTGGCGATGATAAACGGAACCCAGATGAAGCCCGCGTTTTGCAGCCACAGCTGGCCGCCATCCTTGGTCGCAACTGCATCACCGCCCAGCGCGCCAAACACCCCGGCGGTGATCACGAGCGGCACCGCGAACTGCATCACAGAGACGCCCAGATTGCCAAGGCCAGCGTTGAGCGCCAAAGCATTGCCCTTTTGCGCCTTGGGGAAGAAGAATCCGATGTTCGACATCGACGAGGCAAAGTTACCTCCGCCGAAACCGCACAGCAGTGCCAACACCAGGAAGATGAAATAGGGCGTATCCGGGTTCTGCACCGCATAGCCGATCCCGAAGGCCGGGATCAGCAGCGTGGCCGTGCTGAGCGTGGTCCACAGCCTCCCGCCGAAAATCGGCACCATGAAGCTATAGAAGATCCGGAAAGTGGCGCCTGAAAGGCCCGGCAGTGCGGCCAGCCAGAACAGCTGGTCGGTGGTGTAGTCAAAACCAATGAGGGGAAGCTTTGCTACGACCACCGACCAGACCATCCACACTGCGAAAGCAAGCAGCAGTGCGGGGATGGAGATATAGAGGTTGCGGTTGGCAATGCGCTGGCCGGTTTCCTCCCAAAAGGCAGAATCCTCGGGCCGCCAGTCCGCAATGACCTTGCCTTTGACCTCGTGCGCGGCGTGGGTTTCGGCATCATGCAGATCGGCCATTTCCGGAAACTGCGGCAGCGAGCGGGTATCAATCCCGGCAGCCTTCTGTTCCATCTGGCGGATCGCGAGATGCATCCAGGCCAATGCCACCGCAACCAGCGCGAACAGCACCATGAAACAGCTTGTCCAGATACCGGTCAGGTCACTGACCGCACCGAAGACGATTGGTAGGACAAACCCACCGAGTCCGCCAACCAAGCCAACCAGCCCGCCAACAGAACCAACATGTTCGGGGTAATAGACCGGAATGTGCTTGTAGACCGCCGCCTTGCCCAGCGACATGAAAAAGCCGAGCACAAAAACCGTCATTACGAACGGGATCAAGCTCATCGACGTTGAGAAGGCAATGTCGCCCTTGATGCCGTGGATCGTATAATCGGTTGCCGGATAGGACAGCATGAACAGGCAGATCATCGACACGCCAAAGGTGGCGTACATGATCTTCCGCGCGCCATAACGGTCGGAGAGAATACCGCCGTAGGCGCGGAACAGCGAAGCCGAGAGCGAGAAGGTGGCCGCGAGCATCCCGGCGACCTTGATATCTACACCATAGACCCCGATCAGGTACTTGGGCAGCCACAGCGCCAACGCCACAAAAGCCCCGAAGACGAAGAAGTAATAGAGCGAAAAGCGCCAGACCTGCTCGTTCTTGAGCGGCTCCAGCTGTTCTTTAAGACCCTTGGGCTTTTCGCCGCTGATCTTGCGCGCGGCAAGATCCGGATCGTCCTTGGCAAAGACGTAAAACAGCACAGCAGTGACCGCCAGTGCAGATGCCCAAATCAAAGCGACAGCTTGCCAGCCCATCGCCACCATGATCCACGGCGCAACGAACTTGGTCACTGCCGCGCCGACATTGCCCATCCCGAAAAAGCCGAGTGCGGAGCCTTGCCTTTCTTGCGGGTACCACTTGGAAACATAGGCGATGCCTACTGCGAAGCCGCCGCCGGCCATGCCCAGCCCCAGCGCCGCAACCAGCATCATCAGGTAACTGTCGACAAAAGTCAGCAGGTAAGTCGAGATCGCCGAAGCCAGCATGGTCAACGGAAAGACGATCCGCCCCCCATACTGATCGGTCCAGACCCCCAGGAACAGCCGGACCAGCGATCCGGTCAGGATCGGGGTGCCGACCAGCAGGCCGAACTGGGTATCGTTAAGGCCAAGGTCTTGCTTGATCTGGATCCCGATGATCGCAAAGATCGTCCAGACCGCGAAGCAGATGGTGAAGGCAAATGTGCTGAGTCCCAGCGCCCGGTTCTGCTGTCCGGAGCTTACGGTCTGCTGAAGTGGCATGGCCATGTCCCCGCCTGTTGCAATGTCATGGCGCGGGAATGGACTGTTTGCTGGCAGGATGCTTGATCAGGATCAAATCGGCACAGCTTGTGCCAAACAATCGGTCGGATGGCTGATCTACAAGGCAATTTGCCTCAACAAAGATCAAGTCTGTGATTGATGTGCATCAATTGGGGCGCTAACCCACCGCTGTAGCAAAGGAGCCTTGCCCAACGTGCGTCCCGCAGAGAAACCAGAAATCGCCCACCTGCCGCTGTTTCGCGAGATGCAAGAGGAGCAGCGCGAGCGAATCTTCGCAGGCTCCTTCCTGCAAGTTTTCCCGCCACAACTGACGTTGTTCGAGTTGGGCCAGCATCCCGATTTCCTGCACGTGCTGATCGATGGGCTGGTCGAGCTTTACGCGACCAGCGCTGGGCGTGACACGACGATGCGGATCGTGGAGCCGGTTACCAGTTTCATTCTGGCAGCGGTGGTCACCGATATGCCGTACCTGATGTCGGCGCGAACTCTGTCATCCTCTCGGATCTTGCTGGTTCCGGCCGCCCTGGTGCGCGAAGTGGTCAAGCAGGATTGTGCGCTTATGCAAGCGACGATGCGCGAGCTGGCGCTGGCCTATCGCGACATGGTCCGCGCGCTGACCGACATGAAGCTGCGGCAATCGGCGGAACGGCTCGGCAATCTGCTGCTCCAGCAGGAACGTCGCCAGGGCGGTAAGGGCGCAGTCCAGCTAAAGGCTGAAAAGCGGCTTCTGGCCTCGCTCTTGGGGATGACCCCGGAAAACCTCTCCCGCGCGTTCGGCGTGCTCGGGCAGAATGGGCTCGAAGTCGATGGCGCGCAGGTGCGGATTACCGATCAGGCAGCGCTCGAAGCGTTCTCCCGGCCCGATCCCGTGAAGGACGACGACTAGAACTTCGCTTCGATCTGGAACCAGAACTTGGTGGTGTCGGTGGCGAAGGCGTCAGCATTGTAACGCGCGACCTTGGCAGTCAGGCCGATCTGCTTGGTCAACGGATAACTGACTTGGGCATCCCACTCGCTACCATAATTGAGACCAAGCCGCGTCGAATTGTAATCGTGCCACATGGCCCGCAGCGTCAGCCCGGCAAGGGGCCCCTTGCCAGGGACCTTATAGCCGGCATCGATATAGATATCGCGCAGGCCATGGGCGGGGGTAGTAAGGAACTTGTCGGCCCAGCCATTGAACGCATGCAGCGTGGCAAGCGGAGTTTGCAGGCCCACGGCACCGTTGCCCTCAAGCTGCTCGTAACCGCCCTTCAGGGTTACGGAGCCAAACTTCACGCCCGGTTCGATCAGCCAGTAGTCCAGCCCAAAGCTGTTCGGGTTGGCTCCGAAAGGTTGCTGGCGAGCGTACTCGGCGGCGTAGAGGAGGGAGCTCTTTCCGCCCACCTTGTGCTCGCCAGCGATCCGAACGCCCAGCGTCCGTGAGCTGTTGGCCGGAGAGGAGGGAATATCCAGCCAGTAACCGTAGCCCGAGATCGTGCCGACATTCTTGATAGTGTAACCAAGGCGCAGCGCGTCGATCTGATTGTCGCGCCAGATGCCTTGCGCCGAATCCGGGCCGAACACCCGGTTGACCCGCCAGGCGTGCATGTAATCCAGCGTCAGCGCGCCAAAGGGCTTGGTTGCCAACCGCACGGCATCAAGCGTCTGGTCGTTCTGCCGCCAGCCGACCGAACCGATCCAGCGCTGGTTGTCATAGTTCACGGCCTGGCGACCGGCTGTAACCTCAAAGCGCGGATCGGGCCGCCAGCGCAGCCAGGCCTGGTTGAGCAGCACGTCCGAAGGATCGGCGACCACCGGGTAGGCCAGCTTGCCGTTGACTGTGTCGTTGTAGCTGGTCTCGCCGATCACCGCGATCGCTTCACCCTCGATCAATGCCGAGATACCATGCCACTCTGCAGTCTTGACCCCGGCGCGGACCCTCAAGGTCGATGCCGTGGCATCGTTGGGCAGGCCGGTCTGGTCAACCACTTCGAGCCGGTAGCGGATATCGGCATAGGGCGTGATCGGCTGTTGCTTGGTTTCAGCCTGGGCGGCAGTGGCCGGGACCAGGCTGACAAAGGCGGCGGCGAGCAGGAGTTTGGCTTGATGCATATTGCCATTTGGCCAGTCATTCATCTCCTGTAATTGATAATGATCAAGATAATCGCGAGGCAAGGCGCTATGCGATCGACCATGACCAAGCCCCCGCTCTTGCTGGCCGCTCCGCACCGGCTGCCTTTCCTCACCGGAAGCCTGGGGCTTGGCTCGACCGCTGCCTGGTGGCTGTTTGTGCTGATGCAGATCCATGCGGGATCGACCATGGCAATTGCTCCCGCCATGCCAGCCGCTTTGCTCCACGGCCCCGCAATGCTTTTCCTCGGTTTCACCCCGTTCATTTTCGGGTTCTTGCTTACGGTAGTTCCCCGATGGATGGGCAATTCCGACCTTGCCTGGCAACACTTTGGCCCGGTGGGCGTGCTGCTGGCGCTGGGAGTGACCTGCGCGCAAATCGGACTGTGGTCAGCCCAGCCGCTGCTGTTACTGGGCGGCTTAGCGATACTGGGCGGCGGTTGGAGCCTTGGCCTGCTGCTCCTTGCCCAGCTGTTACTGGTCAATCGCCGGGACGGCAAACCTCCCTGTCGGCATGCAGCCTCAGCCCTTTCGGCCTTGGCGCTGGGGTTGCTGGCGCTGCTTTGCGCGATCGGTTTTGTGATCACCATCGACCCGCGATGGTTGCGCTGGTCCAACCTGCTGGCGATTAATGGTTTTCTACTACCGGTGTTTCTCACCGTGGCGCACCGCATGGTGCCGTTCTTCGCGCGAATGGTGGTGACGGACTACCAGCCGTGGCGACCGGATTGGTTGCTGGCCGCGATCTGGGCGATGCTAAGTCTGCGCCTGCTGGGCGAGGGATTCGCTCAGGCCACCACGATGGCGCTCGGATCGACCGGCCTGGCGCTGATGACATCCATGATGGCCTTCAAATGGTGGCCGCAGGGTCCTGCGCCTGGCTTGCTGAATGCGCTGCTGTGGGGCTTTCTATGGGCCCCGGCGGGTTTTGCGCTGTCCGCCCTTGATGCGGGCGGCGTCGCGCTGGGCCGGGCTCCGCTGCACGCGCTGCTGATCGGTTTTGCGGGCAGCATGCTGGTTGCAATGGTGACCCGCGTAACCCAGGGCCACTCGGGCCGCCCTCTTGCCATGTTCGGCTTGGCCTGGGCTGCCTTCGCGGGGATCCAGTTGGCGGCAATCATGCGGATCTGGGCGGCATTGCAGACGGAAGATTCGGCGATCCTGCTGCTCGCGGCTGGGGCATTCCTGTTCGGACTGACGCCATGGCTGGCCCGCAATGCGCTGGTCTATTCCCGCCCCCGGATCGACGGCCGCCCTGGATGAACCAGCAAATGACCACCGGCCGCGATCCGATCACGCCTCTTGAAGCTCTTGAACTGCTCAAGGAGGGCAACCGCCGGTTCCTGGATGACGCGCCCTACAATCCGCCGATGGACCGGCTTCACCGGCTCCATCTGGCCGCAGCACAGCAGCCCTTTGCGGCCTATCTCAGTTGTTCGGATTCGCGGGTTCCGCCGGAGCTTCTGTTCGAACGCGGGCTGGGCGAGCTGTTCATTGTCCGTAACGCAGGCAACACCTTGTGCGCCACTGCCTTGGGCAGTCTGGAATTCGCCGTCACCCAATTGCGGGTGCCGCTGATCGTGGTGATGGGTCACGAAGCCTGCGGTGCAATCCGCGCCGCCGTTTCGGTCGCCCGAGAGCAGGCGGCCTATACCGGCAACGTCTCGAAAGTGCTGCAATCGCTGCTTCCTGCCGTGCTCGAAGCCGATCCCTGGGCAGAAGACCTCTGCAACGCCGCTGCCCTGTGCAACGTTCGCAAGGTTGTCAGGGAACTGCGCGAAGAGGCCTCTCCGGCCTTGCTTGAACCACAGAACGCTGGCTCGCTCCTGGTGGTTGGAGCCTACTACCATCTCGATTCCGGGCGCGTCGAGTTTCTCGAATGATGCAAGCGCATGCGGCCTCCGGGAACCACACTCTTGCCCAATTGAAACCACAGCACCGGTTGGTTCGGTTGGTCAGCCTGAAGAAGTCTAAATCGGCAAGGAAATGGCCAACGAGCAAGCAGATTCTGTCTTGTTGAGAACGATCTCGAATGTCGGCCTTACAGGCAGAAGTTGCGCATGAATGGGTATTCCAAGCTTCGACTTTACCTCCTGTCAGCGCGATGCAAAAACCTTCTCCACTTTTGGAAAGCAGCAACCAACAATCATTGACCTCAACTCTGTACTGTGGAACCTGTCGCTTGCCGGGATCGATGCAACCTCCCGGTTAGGCAATTCGTGCCCAAGCGTTGCCTCTGGCTGGTCCCGCATTTGCGCGGCCAGCACCGAGGAGATGTGTTTGTGGCAGTGAATGAATCGACCGATATTCCCGATTTTGGCCAATTGGTGCGGGTCTTCGCGCGGATCGGCTGCTTGAGCTTTGGTGGCCCGGCCGGGCAAATCGCGCTGATGCACGGCGAGATCGTCGAAAAGCACAAATGGGTGGACGAGGAGCAGTACCTTCACGCCCTCAATTTCTGCCATCTGCTGCCAGGCCCCGAAGCACAGCAGCTGGCGACCTGGATCGGCTGGCGGCTGCATGGATTGAAGGGCGGCCTGGCAGCGGGACTGCTGTTCGTGATCCCCGGTGCGCTGGTGATGCTGGCGCTGTCCACGCTCTATGCGCTGGCCGCCAATCTCGATTGGTTCGCAGCGCTGTTCCTCGGCATCAAGGCGGCAGTTCTGGCAATCGTCGTGCAAGCGCTGATCCGCATTGGCGGACGCGCGCTCAACACACGGTTCAAGCAGGCACTGGCCTTTGCGGCGTTCCTCGGACTGTTCCTGTTCAACCTGCCGTTTCCGCTGGTGGTGCTAGGCTCGGGTGTTATCGGAATGATCGTCGCAGCGAGGCAGCCGGACTGGCTGGCGCTCAAGGCCAACGCCAGTGCTGTGCTGCCGCCGAGGCCCCCGATAATGGCGATGGTCCGCACCGTTCTTCTGTGGGGCGTGATCTGGGCGGTGCCGATGGTTCTGGTGCTGGTGACACTTGGTCAGGAGCATGTCTTGTGGGACATTGGCGTGTTCTTTTCACAGCTCGCAGTGGTCACATTCGGCGGGGCCTATGCCGTGCTTGCCTATATGGCTCAGGAGGCGGTGCAATCCTACGGCTGGATGCAGCCGGGCGAGATGGCTGACGGGCTGGGCCTTGCCGAAACCACGCCGGGGCCGCTGATCCTGGTCACCCAGCATGTCGGCTTTCTTGCTGCCTTCCGCTCGCCTGAACCGTTCTCTCCGCTTGTCGCGGGCATCCTTGGCGCAGCCTTGACGACATGGGTGACATTTGCGCCGTGTTTCCTCTGGATATTCACCTTCGCTCCGTGGATCGAGCGGTTGCAGCACGCGACCCGGCTCAAGGGCGGGCTGGCCGCGCTGACGGCGGCAATTGTTGGCGTGATTGCCAATCTGTCGGTCTGGTTCGCGCTCCATGTTCTGTTCGCTCGGGCTGGAAGCGTCTACTTTGGACCGATGAAGCTGAGTCTGCCGGACTGGCTCAGTTTCGACTGGCGTGCGGGTGTGCTCTCGCTCGGCGCGGCGCTGATCCTGTTTGCACTCAATTGGAGTGTGTTCCGGATGCTTACCATCCTTGCTGTTGCTGGCCTTGCTTTGGGTAATCTTTGAAAGGAGTCACGACCATGACTGGAATCAATCGCCGCAATGCCATCGGAGCGATGGGCATCGGGATGGTAGGCGCTGCCGCCATTGGACAAGCCAAGGCTGCCGAAACGCCGCCGCAGGCTTTCGCCGCCTTCGCCGGTGGTCATCAGCCCAAGCCGCTGACATTCGATCCGGCCAAACTGACAGGCCTCTCGGAAAAGCTGATCCGATCGCACTACGACAACAATTACATCGGTTCGGTGCGGAACCTCAACATGATCGAAGGGCGATTGGCCGCAGCGATGGCGGACAAGGATTTGCCGCCAGTGGTTTATGGCGGACTGAAGCGCGAGGAACTGCATCGCACCGGTTCGGTGATCCTGCACGAGCTCTATTTTGGCGCGCTCGGCGGCAATGGGGTCGCGGCGGGTGATATCCGCGCTGCGCTCGCCGTGGCGTTCGGAACCCATGAGGCGTGGGAAGCCGAATTCCGCCGCACCGCGATGTCGCTGGCAGGCGGCTCAGGCTGGTGCGTGCTGGCGTTCAACCTCCACACCGGCAGCCTGCATAACTATTGGGCGTGGGACCATATGCACCAGCCTGCGGCGAGCGTGCCCCTACTAACCCTCGATATGTACGAACATGCTTTTCACATGGACTACGGCACTGCTGCCGCAAAATATGTCGATGCCTTCATGGCCAATCTCGACTGGCAAGAGATTGATCGGCGCTACCGCCGCGTTTCGGTCTTTCGTCCATGAAATGAGTCACGCGCGAACGTCCGAAGATCGACCGGATTGCCTGACCCTGGCCGGTCACGCGGCTCTTCGAAGCTGACCCCGTTGTTCGCTGCGCCCTCCTAAGGGTGCGCGTTTTAGTGCTGACCCGTTGGCCTTCTTGTCTCCCTCGTTGCCTTACACCCGCTGGCGCACATGCGCGCGCGCAGGGCGTCTGTTTGCTTCGCACCGTTGCAAAATGGGATTCGAACCCACAGAACGCGATCACACCAAATTTGGTCCGAACTGCGCTTCAAC
>JAGNTK010000169.1 GCA_017987575.1 Novosphingobium sp.
ACCACCAGGAAATCGAGCGGCCGCGACAGTTGCCAGTCCTTGCCGGTGGTCGGGCTGGTGACCTTTTCCCCGCGGGCAAAGCGATAGGCGGTTTCGGCGGTCGATGTGGGCGTTCCGAACAGATACACATCGAACGACTGCGAGGTGTGGAGGTGGGTATCACCCCAATAGATATGCTTGGCGCCGTTTGCCGGTGCGGCGAGCGGCTTGGGACTGGCTGTGCCTTGGGGCTTTGGGCCCAATTGGGGTTGGCCCAGACCGGATGCCAGAGCCACCGAAGCTGCCGTCGTGGTCAACATCAGAGCAAACGAGATTCGCATTGCCTTCGTCATCGGTTCTCTCCCTCGAAATCCTATCCAACCGGCGCGGTTAGCGCTTTCGGATAATGTCACGCCCAACTGCGGTAGCCTTGGTGGTGCCGGTCAGGCCCAACCCGGTCTCCAGATCGTGCTTGAAGCTGGCCAGCAGCGCTGAAAGTCCCGCCTCGCCGCGCGAGGCCACGGCATAGACCCAGGGCCGACCAATCATCACTGCCTTAGCCCCAAGCGCCAGAGCCTTGGCAACATCCTGACCGCTGCGAACCCCGCCATCGACCAGCAAGGTCGATGATCCGCCCAGCGCATCGGCAATTTCCGGCAGCACCGCGATCCCCGAGGCAACACCGTCAAGCTGGCGACCGCCGTGGTTGGATACCACCATACCGTCGGCGCCGTTGGCAACGGCCTCTTTGGCATCATCGGCATTGAGCACGCCCTTCAGCACCAGATTGCCTTTCCAGATGGTGCGCAGCCAGGCGATGTCCTTCCAATTGGTGGAAGCGTCAAACTGACTGTCGACCCAGATTTTGAACTGTTCGGGATTCTTGGCCGCCGGGACATAGGACTGCAGATTGCCGAAAGTGTGCGGTCCGCCCTTGATCCCGACGTCATAGAGCCAGCGCGGATGCAGCAAATAGTCGCCCAGACCAGCCCGAAACTTGCCCCAGGCGCTCGCTCCACCGGCCATGCCATTGCGGACATCGCGGTAGCGCGCGCCCAATACGGCCAGATCGACGGTGAAGGCCAGGGTGCGAACCCCCGCTGCCCAGGCGCGGTCCAGAATCTCCTGCACCACGCCCCGATCTTTCAGCATGTAGAGCTGGAACCAGAACGGCCAGTCGGAAACCTGCCGGACTTCATCGATCGAACAGATCCCGACGGTTGAAAGGCACATGGGGATGCCGGCCGCGTCAGCCGCGCGCTTGGCCTGCAGTTCGGCCCGCCGCGCCATCATCCCGCCCAGACCAACCGGAGCGAGCACAACCGGCATCGCCAGTTTCTCGCCAAACAACTCGGTGCCGGTGTCGATCGCCGAAACATCGCGCATCACCCGCTGATCCAGCTGGATCGCCCGGAAGTCGGCCATATTGCTGGCCAGGCTCATTTCCTCGCCCGCACCGCCATCGAGATAGTCGAACAGGAACCGCGGCAGCCGCGCCTCTGCTTCGCGGCGATAATCGGCAACCGTTGCAGGGACGAGATTGAGACTGGGCATCGGTGCTCCTCAGACGATCGCTTCGACCAGCCGCGGACCCTTGTGGGCAATCGCATCGGCCAGCGCAGCGCGAAATTCGGCGGCGGTGGTTGCACGTACCGCGGGAACCCCCATGCCTTGCGAGATCGACACCCAATCTAGCGCTGGATCGCGCAGGCTGAGCATCGACAGGGCCTTGGGCCCGGGGTTCTGGACCCCGACCCGGGCGAGCTCGATGTTGAGGATGGCGTAGGACCCGTTGTTGATGATCACCGTGGTGACATCCAGCTTTTCGCGCGCCATGGTCCACAACGCCTGGCAGGTGTACATGCCCGAGCCATCGGCCTGGAGCGCCAGAACCTTTCGGTCGGGGCAGGCAATCGCCGCGCCCACCGCCAACGGTAAACCCTGGCCAATCGCACCACCGGTCAGCGTCATCCAGTCATGCGGGGCGGCGCCCGCAGTCATCGGGTAGAGCGCCATCCCCGCCGTCGCCGCCTCGTCTGAAACGATCGCGTCGGCCGGCATCAGTTCGGCCACGATTGCGCCCATGCTCATCAGATTGAGCGGACCATCGGGGGCCGGTGGGATTGCGGCTGGCTGGATCAGACCGGGCTCTGGTGGGGCGTCCAACGCTTCGGCCAGAGCACTGAGCGCATCTTCGGCGTCTTCGCGCAGCGATGCAAGCCGGACGAGCCGCGCCCCCTCTGGGGAAAGCCAGCTGGGCTTGCCTGGATAGGCAAAGAACGAGACTGGCGGTTCAGCCCCGACAAATACGATTGCGGTAAAGTCCTTCAGATAGTCGGCCGCTTGCTCGCCAAAATAAGGCAGCTTTTCGACCGCGACCCGTCCTGCTCCGCGTTCCATGCGGGCTGGAAATGTTTCGCAGATCAGCCGGGCTCCAGTGGCGGCGGCGATCCGGCCCGCAGCAATCAGTGCTTTGCCGCGCAGCGCCCGTCCACCAAGATAAAGTGCGGTGGGTCCTTTACTGCGCAAAGCCTCGGCGGCATCGGCAACGACAGCGGCTGGCGCCTTGGGCGGCGTGGCCGGGACCGCTGCGGCGACTGTGCTCGCCCCTTCATCCCAGGCATGGTCGGCAGGGACGATCAGCGACGCAATGGCGCCGGGGTAACGCATTGCCTGAGCATAGGCTTCGGCTCCGGCTTGCGGCAGATCCCGCGCCGAACGCGCGACCCGGACCCAGTCCGACATCGGCCGTGCGACACCTTCCGCGTCAGATGTCAGCGGCGCATCATAGTGCAAGTGATAGGTGGCATGATCGCCGATCAGATTGATCACCGGTGATCCAGCACGGCGCGCATTGTGCAGATTGGCAAGGCCGTTGCCCAGCCCCGGGCCCAGATGCAAGAGCGTGGCTGCAGGCTTGTCGGCCATCCGGCCATAACCATCCGCAGCGCCGGTCACCACGCCTTCGAACAGCCCCAGCACTGGCCTGATCCGGGCATGGCTGTCGAGCGCGGCAACCAATTGCATTTCCGATGTACCCGGATTGGCAAAGCACACTTCCACCCCGCACAGTTGCAGGGTTTCGATCAGGGCTTCGGCACCGTTCATGGCTGGATTCCTCAAGGGCTATTGGGGGTACGAATGCAAACTGGCCGGACCCGGAGGCCCGGCCCAATTCTGCTTCTGCTATTTGCCTTTAGGCGGCTTGGCATCGCCATTCGCGACCGCCATCCAGGCTTGGCCGAGCACATAGGCCCGGATCGCTTCGGCCTCCTGCGGTGTCAGGTGTTGGCCAAATGCGACCATGCCGTTGGGTTTAAGCACCCCGTCAATCACCACCTGACGCCAGGTGGCAGGATCGGCGGTGACCGCCGACCAGCGCAGGTCCGGTAACACGCCCGAACTCTGCACCATCGGACCATGGCAGACCATGCAGTTCTCAGCATAGCGCTGGAAGCCCAAGGCTACCTGTTCAGGCGCGCCAAAGGCGGCACCTTTCGGACTGGCTTCAACCGCAAGCGGGGCATTGTCGGGCAGTGTGCCTTTCGCGCCCAGCTTGATAACGACCAGTCGGCCAATTTCGCGGTTGACCTTTTCCTTCCAGAACAGGCCGTGGTTGAGCCCCCAGGCGCTGCCCCAGCCGGTGGCAATCGCGATGTACTGTTCACCGTCAATCTCATAGGTCATCGGCGCTGCCGATGCCCCGCGCTTGAGGTTGGTCTCCCACAGCACTTTGCCATCCGCAGCATCGTAGGCGCGGAATAGTCCGGCCTTGGTGCCCTGGAATACCAGGCCTGTTTTGGTGGTAAGGATGCCGCCGTTGCCCGGTGCCCCCAGATCAACTGACCAACGGGCCTCCTGCTTGACCGGATCCCAGGCGAGCAACCCGCCGCTCTGGCCCGACTGGACCTGCGGCAGCATGCCCT
>JAGNTK010000047.1 GCA_017987575.1 Novosphingobium sp.
GGGGCGACGATGAAGGAAGGGATCAGGAGGATGGTCAATGATTACCAGCCCGGTTAACTCTCTGCGATCTTTGCTTCCTCTGCGCCTCTGCGCGAACCCTCTTCTTTAAGGACAGAAATGGAAACCAGAGCCGGCGATCCGGGCGCTTTTGCCCAATTTGACCTCCAACGCGTCGATAGTCCCAGCTTCGTGGTCGACGCCGCGCGGTTGCGGGAGAATCTGTCGATCCTGGCCGATGTCCGTGACCGGGCAGGGATCAAGCTGTTGTCGGCGCTGAAGGCGTTTTCGATGTGGTCGACTGCGCCGATCATCGGGGAATACCTCGACGGGGTTTGCACTTCGGGCCTGTGGGAAGCGCGGCTGGCGTCGGAATTTTATGACGGCGAAATCGCGACCTATTGCGCGGCTTACAAGCCAGAAGACCTCGACGAAATCCTGCGCCTGTCGGACCATGTGATTTTCAATTCGCCCCAGCAGATCATCCGTTGCAGCGCGATCATTGAGGCGGCCCGCGCGCGCGGCGAAAGCTTTGACATTGGCCTTCGGATCAATCCCTTGCATCCCGAAGGTGAAGTGCCGCGGTATGATCCGTGTGCGCCGCATTCGCGGCTGGGTTTTCCGATCGACCAGTTGACGCAGGATCATATCGATCTAATCGACGGCCTGCATATGCACACTCTGTGTGAGCAGGATTTCGAGCCGTTGGCCCGGACCTGGGACGTCGCGTTTGACTATCTCGAGCCGTTCTTTGGTGAGTTCAAGTGGCTCAATCTGGGCGGCGGACATCACATCACCCGCAGCGATTACCAGCGCGACGAGCTGGTCCAGTTCCTGCTCGATCTGAAGGAAGACACCGGCGCCGAGGTTTACCTCGAGCCCGGCGAAGCGGTGGCGCTGGATGCCGGGATACTGGTCGGCACCGTTCTCGACATCGGGCTTAACGGCATGCCGGTGGCGATCACCGACGTATCCGCCACCTGCCACATGCCCGACGTGATCGAGGCGCCCTATCGCCCCGCGATGCTGGGCGAGCTGCCGCAGGTCGACACCGAGATCGACGAAGGTGCGGGCGGGGCAGTTCGGCTGGGCGGGCCATCGTGCCTCGCGGGCGATGTGATCGGCGACTACCGTTTTGCCACGGGCCCGCAGGTCGGTCAGCGCTTCGCCTTTCTGGATCAGGCCCACTATTCGATGGTCAAGACCACTACCTTCAACGGCGTGCCATTGCCTTCGATCTGGCTGTGGGACAGTGAGAGTGACCAACTCGAATGCGTGAAGCGGTTCGGATATGAGGACTTCCGCGACCGGCTGAGCTGATTGGGTTCGCACGAAGACACGAAGATGTTTTGCTGAGCCGAAGGCTCCTTCGCTGCTGATGGGTTGAGTTTGACACTTGGCCAGAATGGCGGGCGGCTTTGCGGTGCGTCCGACATCTTCGGTCCTTCGGGTGAACTAGTACTGGCGCGACCTCTCCGATTGGGTAAGCTGATCTTCGAGAGGAACCCGCACATGCCCAACAAGATCCTAGACGCCCACACTTCCGACCCCACTGTAATGGGCTGGATGGAGGGGCTGCCGCCTCCAGCGGGCAAGCGGATCAACTGGGCGCAGGCCGATCACATGCGGTTTCCGATGCACCGCTATGCCTATTCGCACATGCGCGAGTTTCTGCCGACAGCGCGGGTCGCGCGCGGCAATGGCCCGGTGTGGGAATTGCCGGTCGCCTTGCGTGATGATCTGGATGCGGTTCGCTTCACCGCGATGGACGATGGGCGGGAACTGACCTGGGAAGAATCGCTCAGCGTCAATTTCACCGATGCCGTGTTGGTGCTGCACAAGGGCGCGATTGTTTACGAGCGCTATCTGGGCGTCACCAAGCCTGACACCCCGCACATCGCCTTCTCAGTGACCAAAAGCTTCGTCGGCACCTTGGTTGAAATCCTGGTCCACGAAGGCCGGCTCGATCCCGCTGCGCTGATGGCCGATTTGATCCCGGAACTCGCCGGGAGCGGGTTTGCCGACGCCACCTTGCGTCAGGTGCTCGATATGACCACCGCGCTCGATTTCAGTGAGGAATATACCGACCCCAATTCCGGCATCGGTGCGATGAGCAACGCCTTGGGGCTTACCCCGCGTGCGCCGGGCTATGCGGGGCCGACTGACGTCTATGCCTATCTACCCAGCATCGGCAAAGCCGGGACCCACGGCGAGCGGTTCACTTACCGGACCTGCAACACCGAAGTGCTCGGCTGGCTGGTCGCGCGGACCGAGGGCAAGCGGCTCGATCAGGTGCTGAGCGAGCGAATCTGGGTGCCACTTGGGATGGAACAGGACGCCGATTTCCTGACCGATTCGAGCGGCATGCCGTTCGCGGGCGGGGGGCTTAATCCGGTGCTGCGCGACATGGCCCGGTTCGGCGAGGCAATGCGGTTGAACGGGCATGGCAATGGCTGTCAGGCGCTGCCCGCCGCGGTGGTCGAAACGGTTCGCGCCGGGGGCAGCAAGGCCGAGTTTGCACCGGCCGGATACGTCTGGCTGCCGGACGGTTCGTACAAGAGCCAATGGTGGATAATGCCCGGTAATCACGGCGCTTTTTCGGCCCGCGGGATCCACGGTCAGGCGATCTATGTGGACCCGGTGGCGGAGGTGACAATCGCCCGGTTCGGATCGCATCCGATCGCGGCAAACGCTGCGTTTGACCCCACCACGCTGCCAGCGTTTCGTGCCATCGCGGAACACCTTTTGAAGGGCTGAAACGCTGGGCTGCCGTGTCGCGTTTCTGTCATCAAAATTCATTTGCACTTAAGGATCGAATCTTTATAGCCGCCCCTCGCTGCCCCAAGGGGACTTCCAATAACCGCAAGGCAGCCTCGTCTTCGTGTTACCTGGCCGAAAGGCCTATTGGGGGTCCCTTGAGTTGCACCATTATCCTGATGCATCGGCTGTAGTTCGCGCACTTTCGCCCGACGAACCCGTTATCCTGAACCGTCCGCACGCCGCCGCGCGCGCCGCCTGCTTCTTTGCCGAGAAGTTTCCGGGCAAGTCGCTCTATGCGGTCAAAGCCAATCCTTCACCTGACCTGCTCAAGGTGTTGTGGGATGCCGGCGTGACGCATTACGATGTCGCTTCGATTGCCGAAGTCCGGCTGGTCCGTGCCACGCTGCCCGACGCGGTGCTGTGCTTCATGCACCCGATCAAGCCCAAGGCCGCGATTGCCGAGGCGTACCACGTCCACGGCGTTCGCACCTTCAGCCTCGACAGCCATGAAGAGCTGGCCAAGATCGTCGAAGCCTGCACCAGCGATACAGGTATTGCCGCCAGCGACTTGCGGCTGTGCGTGCGGCTGCGGGTTTCATCAGAATATTCCGAGCTGAGCCTCGCGTCGAAATTCGGGATCGACTTGGCGGATGCGGCCCAGCTGCTGCAGGCAACCCGTCAGGTGGCCGATTGGCTTGGCGTCTGCTTCCATGTGGGCAGCCAGGCGATGACCCCGTTTGCCTACGTTCAGGCCATCGAGCGGGTCCGCGCGGCGATTGTCGATGCTGCGGTTACGGTTGATATCGTTGACGTCGGCGGGGGCTTTCCCTCGATCTATCCCGGCATGGAACCACCGCCGCTGGAGGATTACTTCGGTGCGATCCACCGCGCGTTCGAATCGCTGCCAGTGTCCTATTCGTCCGAACTGTGGTGCGAACCCGGCCGCGCACTCTGCGCCGAATACAACTCGCTGATCGTGCGGGTGGAGAAGGGCCGCGGTGAAGAGCTCTACATCAACGACGGCGCTTATGGCGCACTCTACGATGCGGCCCATGTCGGCTGGCGCTTCCCGGTCAAGTGCCTGAGCGAAGGCCGCAGCGAGGTGCTGGCACCCTATGCATTCTACGGCCCGACCTGTGACGATGCCGACTATATGGAAGGGCCCTTCCTGCTCCCCGCCGATATTCGTCCCGGCGACTATATCGAGATCGGGATGTTGGGGGCCTATGGCGCGGCGATGAAGACGCGGTTCAACGGCTTTGGCGATGGCCTGGTGGTCGATGCCACTGATGAGCCGATGGCCAGTCAGTATTGCGGTGATCGGCGCGATCCGCGCGCAAAGGATAATGTCGTCTCGCTGCGCTGATTGAGGTTGCCGGAATCAGAAGGGGCGGGCCGCATCAACGACCCGCCCCTTTCTGTTGCCCGGTCAGGCGGTGGTTACTTGACTACCACCACTTCAACCCGGCGCGCAGCATCCTTGGCCACGGTGGCATCGGCCACGTTCTCAGGCTTGACCAGCGCGGCTGACGCTTCGGGAATGCCTGCCTGGACCAGTCCAGCCTGAACGGCCTGTGCGCGCTGCTTGGCCAGCTCTGCGTTCTGCGCGGCATTGCCGCTGGGATCGGCATAGCCCGAAATGGCCAACTTGGCACCGGGATTGGCGGCAAGGTATTCCTTCAGCCCGCCAGCGGTTGCACCAAAGGCCGGAACGATATCGACTTTACCGCTATCGAAATAGACCTTCACTACCGGCTGGCCATCGCGCATTTCGGTCGTGACCCCGGCGCCGGTTGGGATGACCGCAGTGCCTTCGGCAGGAGCGGCAGCCAGGGCAGTTGCCGCACCTGCGGCATCGCTGCCTACTGCGGCGGCTTCGGTCGTGGTGGCAGGAGTAGACGCCGCGTCCTCGCTTGGCCCACGCATGAAGAACCACCATGCCGCGAACAGCAGCAGGCCGAGGGCAAGCAGCCACCACAACCAGCCGAGACCCGAATCGTCATCGTCCGATCCAGCGGTCAGGCTTTGCACACCGCCAGTTACAGCCGAAGCGGCCTTGCCAGCCGCGCCCGTCGCCAGGGCCGCAGCACCAGCGGCGCCTGCAGCGGCAGCGCCGACCACAGCGGCACCGGCGTCGGTCGTAGCCTTGGCGACATCGCCAACAGCTGCGGTTGCGACCTTGGCCGCTTCGCCCGCAGCATCGCCAACTGCGCCGACTGCAGACTTGGCCGCATCGGTGGCAGTGTTGGCCGCAGTCTTCGCTGCCGCTGGAACCGCCGAGGCCAGACCCAGCGCACCGCCCGCTACAGCGGCGGCCTTGGCCGTGCTGGCAGGCTTCTTGGCTGGAGCTGCAGCTTTGGCGGGCGCAGCAGCCTTCTTGGCAGGCGCAGCGACCTTCGCGGCTGGCGCAGCGGCTTTCTTGACCGGAGCCGCAACCTTGGCAGGAGCGGCAGTCTTCTTGGCAGGAGTAGCCTCCTTTGCTGCTGGCGCAGCCGCCTTCTTGGCAGGGGCAGCCGCCTTTGCAGCGGGTGCAGCAGCCTTGGCCGGTGCCGCTGGCTTCTTGGCCGGGGCGGCCTTTGCAGCGGGCTTCTTGGCCGTAGCGGCAGCACCAGCAGCCAAAGCGGCAACACCGGCGGCTTTGGCTGCGGGCTTGGTCGCGGGCTTGGCTTCGGCCTTCTTGGCGGGAGCCTTGGCCGCAGCCTTTGCCTTAGGTGCAAACAGGCTCAGCGATTTGTAGTGATCGGCCAGCAGATAATAGACCGTGACGCGGTTTTTGGTCCGGTCGGCCTTCATCGTTTCGCCAACCTTGGTGATCGCGGCATTCAACGCATCATCGGATTCGGTCCGGCCCAGCTTCTTCTTGAGGAAATTGTTGCGGACCCGGTCGAGCTCTTTCGGATCCGAAAAAGCGACCAGCGACGAATCGACTTTGGTCAGAGCAATTCCGCAATAGCGGACTATTCCGGCGATGATCGCATCATCGGCCTTCGCGGCATATTTCTTGACGTCTGCGGCCCAATCGGTTGCCATGTCTTACTCCCTACGACCCCGGCAATCGGTGATTGCCCAAACACTTCGCGTCGCGAAGTACGGGCGGGAGTCGTAACGGATTCTTTGGCGGGGTCTAGGGCGAAAAAGCGCTTGGTTAAGCCGCGAGTTGCAATTCGAGCCGGGCCCAGATTTCAACCAGGGCCTTGGTCAGATCGCGCATCATCGCTTCGGTGTGGGCGGGGCCGGGGGTAAAGCGCAGTCGTTCGGTCCCGCGCGGGACGGTTGGGTAGTTGATCGGCTGCACATAGACCCCGTATTCGGCCAGCAGCACATCCGAGATCTTCTTGGCCTTGACCGGATCGCCGACCATCAACGGTACGATGTGCGTGGTTGAGAGCATCACCGGCAGACCGGCGTCGCGCAGCATTGCCTTCAGCATCGCGGCATTGGCCTGCTGGGCTTCGCGCTCAACACTTGAACTCTTGAGGTGGCGGACCGAGGCGAGCACGCCCGCGACCAGCACGGGGGACAGGCTGGTGGTGAAAATGAACCCCGGGGCATAGCTGCGGATCACGTCGATGATCCGGCTGTCAGCCGCGATATAGCCGCCCATCACGCCGAACGCCTTGCCCAGCGTGCCTTCGATCACATCGATCCGGTGCGCCGCTTCATCGCGGTCGGTGATCCCGCCGCCTCTGGGCCCGTACATGCCGACCGCGTGAACTTCGTCGATATAGGTCAGCGCGTTGTATTTTTCCGCAAGGTCGCAGATCGCATGGATCGGGGCGACATCGCCTTCCATCGAATAGACGCTCTCGAACGCGATCAGCTTGGGCGTCTCGGCGTCTTCGGCGGCCAGCAGTTCTTCGAGGTGGGCCAGATCGTTGTGGCGCCAGACGCGCTTTTCCGCGCCAGAATTGCGGATCCCCGCGATCATGCTGGCGTGGTTGAGTTCGTCCGAAAAGATCACGCAGCCCGGCAGAACCTTGGCCAGCGTCGACAGTGTCGCGTCGTTCGAGACATAGCCCGAAGTGAACAGCAGCGCGCCGTCCTTGCCGTGGAGGTCAGCCAGCTCGGCTTCCAGATCGACGTGATAATGCGTGTTTCCGCCGATGTTGCGGGTGCCGCCAGATCCGGCGCCGACATCGTGCAGCGCTTCTTCCATCGCGGCGATAACCTTGGGGTGCTGGCCCATCGCAAGGTAATCGTTGGAGCACCACACGGTGATGTCTTTGGGGCCATTGTGGCCGGCAAAGCACCGCGCATTGGGATAGGCACCCTTGTTGCGCAGGATGTCGATGAACACCCGGTAACGCCCTTCGGAATGAAGCCGGTCCAGCGCCTGATCAAAGATATGCTCGTAATTCACGTGCGAAATGCCCTCGCTGCCGCGCCACGTTTCGCGCGCTCTACGCCATGCCTTGGCCGAATGCCAGCGTAAAGGCGTTGCGCTGGATCAATCAGGGACAGGACCAAAGCCGAACTTCACATAGCCGCGATTGTCTGGCTCGATCAGCCATTCAAAGTCATGGCCGGGCAGGACAACCAGTGCCGGTGCCTGTTTTTTCAAAGCCCGGATGGTTTTGAGCCAGGCGAATACCTCGCCGCGATTTTCGGGGGCAAGGTAATCTCCGATCAAGCGCGAACGGGCGCGCAGCTCCACCCAGTTCCGGGTCGCGCTGGCGATATCGCCCGCGAACAGGAATTCGCGGCCATCGGCGAGCCGGACGAAGACCATCTGTGATCCCTCGGTATGGCTGGCCGCCGGGATCACCACAACGCCCGGCGCAATCGCAACCGGAGCGGTGCCGGTGATGGCGGGCTTGGGCAAGGGCGGTTCTGGCCAGGGCAGCAGGTTGGTCCAACGGTTGCCGGGGAGCTGCTGGGGATTGAACACAACCTTGTCGAGCAGCGCGCGTTTGTTCGGTCCGACCACACCGCCCAGATGATCGGGGTGTTCGTGGGTGATGACGATTTGCGACGCTGAGGCCAGCGCTTGTTCCACCCGGGCCCAGGCGTCTGGATTGAATTCCTCCATCCCCATTTGCTTGGCCGCCGCGCCGTCCATCGCACTGTCGATCAGGATTGGCCCTTTGCCGGGCACCGGCAGGCGCCAGGCCATCACCCCGATCAGCCGCCGCTTGAGCCCGGTGCCTGCCATAAACAGCGTACCTGGCAGACGCCGAAAGGTGACAAGTTCGACTTCGACCTCGGTCGGAGCGTTCCCCGGAATCGAGGCTGCCAAGCTGCGCAACTGCGGTATCGACACCGGCTTGGCGGCGGAGTCGCCGGGGCGGTTGTCGATCAGCAGCCAATAATAGGGCCCGCCAAACAGCACGAGCATTGCAAGCAGAAACCAGTTGAGCCGCCGGGTCATGCCAGCACCTCTAGCGCGCTAAGTCCATATCCGGCAAGCGCGGGCGCCAGTGCAGCAAGGCTGGGTTCGTGCTTGGTGAATAGCGCAAAATCTGGCTGGGTTCGCGCGAACCGCTGATCCTTGGTCAGGTGGACGATCCGCCGGGCGATCCCGGCCGCGCCATGGACGAATTGCACACCAGGGCCAAACGCTGCGGCCAGTTCATCCTGGACCAGCGGGAAATGGGTGCAGGCCAGCACCACGGTGTCGATCTGTGCGCCGCCCGGTTGATCGCGCAGGCCGGTGGCGGCGCGGGTGTAGACTGCCGGATCGACCGCTTCACCGCGCAGCTTTGCTTCCGCCGCTCCGACCAGTTCACTGGCCGCGAAACGCAAGAGCCGCTTGTCGGCAGCGTGTTCGGCGGCCAGCCGGTCAACATAGGGCTGGCGGATCGTCGCTGCGGTGCCGAGCAGGCCGATCACGCCGCTGCGGGTCTGTTCGGCGGCGGGCTTGATCGCGGGAACGGTTCCGACAATTGGCACGGCCAGCACATCGCGGACCATGGCGAGCGCAATCGTCGAGGCGGTGTTGCAGGCGATACAGATCAGGCGGGGGCGATAGCGCTCGCTCATCCGCCCCAGCAGGCCACAGACCCGCGCCGCAACCTCGGCCTCGGTCTTGGTGCCATAGGGCAGCCCACCGTTGTCTGCAGCATAGATTAACGGGGCCTGGGGCAGGGCACGGCGCAGTTCGGCCAGCACCGACAGTCCGCCGACGCCCGAATCGAACAGCAGGATCGGAGCGCTTGCATCCATTTCCGTGGCATTCCCCCAAAGCAGGCTTGTGAACAGCGCCGCCTTGTAGCTACGGTTAAGGGGACAAGGGAAGGTGCGGCGATGGAATGGTTGTTGGCGAGTGGACTGGGCTACCTGTTGGGGTCGGTGCCATTCGGCTTGATCCTGACCCGGCTGTTCAAGGCGGGGGACCTGCGCAGCATCGGTTCGGGCAGCATCGGCGCCACCAACGTGCTGCGCACCGGGCGCAAAGGTCTGGCGGCAGCAACCGTGCTGCTTGATGCTGGCAAGGGCGTGTTGGCAGTCTGGATCGCGGCGCAGGTTTGGCCGGGGTTTGAGGGCTTTGCTGCCGTAGGCGCCATTCTGGGCCATTGCTTTCCGGTGTGGCTGCGGTTCAACGGCGGCAAGGGCTTTGCCACTGCTGCAGGAGTTTGCCTCGCGCTCAGCTGGCCGGTGATGCTGATCTGTGCTGGCGTCTGGGCCTTGGCCTTGGCGATCAGCCGGATTTCGTCGGTCTCCTCGATGCTCTCGGTGATTACCGCACCGATCGCGGCCTGGCTGCTGGGGCTTTCGGCGATTGTGCCGGTGATGGCGGCGGTGGCGGCGATCGTGCTGGTCCAGCACCGCGCCAACATCGCCCGGCTGCGCGCCGGAACCGAACCGCGTGTGGGTAGCAAGGGCTGATGAGCGCGCTGTCGCAGGAGGAAGCCTTCGCGCGGATCCGCCTGCTGCGCTCGCCCAACATCGGTCCGGTATCCTATCGCCAATTGCTCCGCCGGTTCGGCACGGCGCAGGCCGCGCTTGGGGCTTTGCCCGATCTGGCCGCGCGCGGTGGCGGCGGGTACCGGATTGCTGCTGAGGCGCGTGTATCGGCTGAGATCAATGCTGTTCGGGCCGCCGGTGCGCGGTATCTGTTCCACGACGGGGCGGACTATCCGGCCTTGCTGGCCGAGCTGGACAGCGCCCCGCCGATCATGACTGCACGGGGCGATCTGGCGCTGGCGGCGCGGCCTTGCGTGGCGATTGTCGGCGCGCGCAATGCTTCGGCGGCGGCGGTCAAGCTGGCGCGGCAATTTGCGGGAGAGCTGGCGGAGGCCGGGTTCGTGGTCGCTTCGGGGCTGGCGCGCGGCATCGACGGCGCGGCCCACCGTGCGGCACTGGGCGGCGGCACCATCGGCGTGATCGCCAGCGGGATCGACATCGCCTATCCGCCCGAACATGCCGAACTGCAGGAAGCGGTCGCCAGTCAAGGCCTATTGCTGGCCGAACAGCCGCCGCAGACCGAGCCGCTGGCCCGCCATTTCCCTTCACGCAACCGTATCATTGCGGGACTGGCTGCGGGAACTCTGGTGGTCGAAGCCGCGCCGAAATCCGGCTCGCTGATTACCGCGCGGCTGGCGGGCGAAGCAGGGCGTGAGGTGATGGCTGTGCCCGGATCACCGCTCGAACCGCGCTCGCAGGGCTGCAACCAGTTGATCCGGGAAGGGGCGATACTGGTTCAGTCGGCGGCGGACGTGATCGAATTGCTATCGGGGTTTGACGGAGCCCCGCGTTCCAGCTTTCGTGAGAGCGTGGGCGGGTTTGAAGCGATGCCCGACGATCTGGGCGATGAACCGGCTGACGTTGCCGGTCTGCTAACCATGGCCCCGGTCGCGGTCGATGAACTGATCCGGCAAAGCGGCGAAAGCCCGGCCGCGGTGCAACTGGCGCTGCTGGAGCTGGAATTGGCCGGGCGGCTGGTGCGCCATGCGGGTGGGCGGGTCAGTCTGGCTGGCTAGACTCATGACTCAATGATACTTTGTAACATTCACATTCGGTTCATCGACAGCAGCGCACCTCTTGCCCCAGTTCAGTCATGGGAGGGGACCCCACATGCGCAAGCTCGTTTCAGCACTCGCGATTGCCGCCATCCTGATTCAAGGGCCGTCGATGGCCACTGCCAAGCAAACCAAGCGGGTGCCTGGACCGGCCTGGAACAACACCCAGTGCGCGCCGCTAGCGTCTTTGCCCCGGCTGGGGGCTGAACAGCAGCCGAACCAGGGCCAGAATTACGACGAGCCGGGCCGCCCGATGCCGATGGGCCGGGTCAAAGCTTCGTCAGTCCCACCGCCGCCGCCTCCGCCGCCGCCCCCCGCATCAATGCCCGAGCCGATGTCGGCTGATGTCGGGATCGAAGCAGCAGAAGCACCTGCAGATGGCGCAGCGGATGTTGTCACGACTGGCGCCAAGCGCGCGCCCGTTACGGCAGACGGTGATGCCCGCAGCAGCGTAGCGCCCTATCCCGGCCGTCCACGCCGCCCTCCGCCGCGCCCGCAGTCGGGACTGCTGACGGCTGGTGAGCACGACGATCTGCTCAACCCGGAACTCTACGCCAATTATGTTCGCCAATCGAACCTGGGTCAGGCGATCCCGGCACTACCCGCGCTCGATACCGCCCGCGTGCTGACCGTCGCGGTCAAGGACGGGGCTGGGCGTCCGGTGCCGTTCGCGCGGGTCGAGGTGGCCTGCGCCAATGGCCGCAGCATTGCGCTCAACACATTGGCTGATGGCACCGCCGCGTTTTTCCCGCAGGTTGACCGGCTGAGCCAGACCGTCCGGGTGCGTGCCGCTGGCGAAGACTGGCGCTCGGTCGCGATCGGGCAGGGCCGGGGCGGTCAGCGAGTTGATTTTACCGTCAGCCGCGCCGCGCCGGTGGTCAAGAAGCTCGACCTGATGCTGGTGATCGACACCACCGGATCGATGGGCGATGAAATCCGCTATTTGCAAGGCGAACTTGCCGCGATCCTCAGTTCGCTGCGGGCGCGCCATCCGGGGCTCGATCTGCGGATCGGGTTCGTGTTCTACAAAGACGTCGGCGATGACTATGTCACGTCGACTGTCCCGCTGACCGGTGATTTCAACGCCGCGCAAGGATCGCTGCGCCAGCAATCGGCCGGTGGCGGCGGGGACTATCCAGAAGCGATGGAACAGGCGCTGATCCGCGGCGCCAACCAGCAATGGCGGCCCGATGCGGTCAAGACCATGCTGCTAGTTGCCGATGCCCCGCCGCATGACGAAAACTTTGGCACCACCTGGCTGGCCGCGCGGCATCTGCGCGCCAATCGGGTCCAGATCGTCCCGGTCGCGGCCTCTGGGGTTGCCGACAAGGCCGAATACACCATGCGGGCGATGGCTGCGCTGACGCAGAGCCGTTACACCTTCCTCACCGATGACAGCGGCATCGGCAATCCGCACGCTGCGCCGGCGATCGATTGCTATCTGGTGACCCGGCTCGACGCGCTGCTGCGCCGGGTGATCGACAGCCAGCTGTCCGGCCGCCGGATCGAACCCGAAGCGCAGGAGATCATCCGTGAGGTCGGCCAGTACGATAACGGCCGGTGCATAATCCCGCGTGGCGGCTTGCAGCAGCAATAGCGGCTGAGGCAATCAGCCTCCTGCAATTTGGCAGGAGGCTGGCCTTGGGCAAATTCCCATCCCGCATGTTCCGCTGGGCCGCGATCTATGGCGTGATCGTGCTGACCCCGATGTATTTCACCCCGCTGCCTGAACTGGGCGCAGAGGTGCTGCTCGGCTTCGTTGGCCTCGCGCTGGTGTTTCAGGGCGTGTTCTGGGTAATCGGCGGCGATCCGGTGAAGTATCGCGCGCTGATGCCGCTGGCGGTTGCGGAAAAGCTGGTGTTTGGCGGGCCCGCACTGATGCTTTACGCACAGGGCTATCCGATTGCCCCGCCGGTTGCGGTTTTCGCGGCGATTGACCTAGCGCTGGGTTTGGGGTTCCTGTTGGCGTGGCGGAGGATGCCAGACGCCTAGCAACCTTTCTGCTTGCTCCCCACCGCGCACCACCGGGTCGAGCCAATGACCCCATCAGCCCAGCGCACATCGTCGGGGCCTGGCTGATAGCGGAACGCGACCTGCCGGATATGGAGATCGTTCGATCCGGCAATTGCCAGGTGGAACAGCACCTCTGGTTTGCCAGTGGCCGGGTTGCGCGGGCAATCGCCGCGGAACCGGGCGGCGGGGCGGCCGTCGATCTCGGTGACGATCTCGTCGCTGATCGTGGTGCCGGGGCAGGACTTAATCAGCCGATCCTTCATCATCTGGTTAAATTGCTGCGGCGTTACCCGCAGACTTTCGAAGCGCATTGTGGTGACCATCCGGGTCCAGGCCAAAACGGTTTCACCTTTTGGGACCCATTCGGCGAATTCCAGCGCGCCATCGTTCGTTTCATAGCCCAGCACGAAGTCGGGCAGGGCTGCCGGGCTCAGCCTGCCATCCGCGTTGGCCAGCACTGGCGCCGCAATCAGCAGCAGGGCAGCAGCCGCGAATTGGACTGTTTTGCGCATTCGAACTATCCTTATCAGCACGGCGCTTGACGGGGCCCATTCGAACCCGCCACCCTCGCGCGTGTACACATACGCGTAGAAGGCCCATTTCCAAACCATGCAACTTGTCATCGTAGAATCCCCCGCCAAGGCCAAAACCATCGAGAAATATCTCGGCAAGGACTACAAGGTTCTGGCCTCCTACGGCCACATCCGCGATCTGCCGCCGAAGGACGGATCGGTGCGGCCCGATGAAGACTTCGCGATGGATTGGGAGCTTTATGGCGACAAGGGTTCGCGGGTAAAGGCGATCACCGATGCGGTGAAGGGCGCTGATCGCCTGATCCTAGCGACTGACCCTGATCGTGAGGGCGAGGCGATTTCGTGGCACGTTCAGGAACTGCTGGCCAAGCGTAAGCTGCTGCCCAAGGACGTTCAGCGGGTTACCTTCAACGCGATCACCAAGGAAGCCGTCACCACCGCGATGGCCAACCCGCGCGCGCTCGATCAGGATCTGATCGACGCTTACCTCGCCCGCCGTGCGCTCGATTACCTGTTCGGCTTCACGCTTTCCCCGGTGCTGTGGCGCAAGCTGCCCGGTGCCAAAAGCGCGGGCCGGGTGCAGTCGGTCGCGCTGCGGCTGATCTGCCAGCGCGAGCATGAGATCGAACTGTTCCGCCCGCAGGAATACTGGTCGGTGCTGGCCAAGTTCGAACAGCTCGGCACCGAATTCACCGCGCGGCTGGTCAAGTTCGAAGGTGAGAAGTTGGACAAACTGAGCCTGGGTGACAAGGGCAGCGCCGACCGCGCCAAGGCCGCGGTTGAGGGCGCGACTTTCCGGGTCGAAGAGGTCGATACCAAGCCCACCCGCCGCAATCCCTGGCCGCCGTTCACCACCTCGACCCTGCAAATGGAGGCCGCGCGCAAGCTCGGCTTTGCCGCCGCGCACACGATGCGGGTGGCGCAGAACCTCTATGAGGCTGGTGCGATCACCTATATGCGGACCGACGGTGTGCAGATGGATCCAAGCGCGATTTCAGCGGCGCGGCTGGCGATCAGCAATCGCTATAACAACGGGCACTACCTACCTGAAAAACCGCGCCATTATGAAACCAAGGCCAAAAACGCGCAAGAAGCGCACGAGGCGATCCGGCCGACCGATTTCGCCAAGGACCACTATGGCAGCGGTGACGAGGCAAAGCTCTATGAGCTGATCTGGAAGCGCGCAATCGCCAGCCAGATGGCCAGCGCCAATATCGAACGCACCACCGTGACGCTGCGCGATGGCACCGGCAAGCACGAGCTGCGCGCCACCGGCCAGGTGATCAAGTTCCCCGGCTTCCTCGCGGTCTATG
>JAGNTK010000004.1 GCA_017987575.1 Novosphingobium sp.
GGCGCGTTCAGCGCGGAAAATGGCATCCGATCCGAATGGAGATGAGCGCATAACGAAAAAGGGCGGCCCAAACGGACCGCCCTTTTGCATTTCAATAAGGCGGAAAGCCTCAGCCTACAACATGCTCGGCCAGAACGGTCAGGCCATTGTCGCCAACTTCGGCGAAGCCACCCTGGATCTGGATTTCTTCCGGCGCTGCGCCATCGGTCTTGTAGATCCGCAGGGTGCCGTCGCGCATCGTGGTCATGAACGGGGCGTGGCCTTCCAGCACGCCTTCCTCACCCTCGGTGCCGGGGACGACGACCATATAGACGTCGTCTGAGCGGACGAGGCGGGCGGGGGTGACGAGTTCGAAGTGCAGTGCCATTCGGTTTCTCCCCCCTCCCGCTTGCGGGAGGGGTCGGGGGTGGGTCAGTGTTAGAGATGAGACAGGCCCACCCCTAGCCCCTCCCGCAAGCGGGAGGGTAGTTTCTTACGCCTCTTCAGCCAGCTTCTGGGCCTTGGCGATCGCTTCGTCGATCCCGCCGACCATGTAGAAGGCGGCTTCGGGCAGGTGATCGTATTCGCCGTCGACCACAGCCTTGAAGCTCTTCACGGTGTCTTCCACCTGGACGAACTTGCCCGGGATGTTGGTGAACACTTCGGCGACGTGGAACGGCTGCGACAGGAAGCGCTGGATCTTGCGGGCGCGGGCGACGGTCAGCTTATCTTCTTCTGACAGTTCGTCCATGCCGAGGATCGCGATGATGTCCTGCAGCGACTTGTACTTCTGCAGCGTTTCCTGAACGCGGCGGGCAGTTTCGTAGTGCTCCTGCCCGACTACAGCCGGGGTCAGCACGCGCGATGTCGAGTCGAGCGGATCGACCGCCGGGTAAATCCCCAGCTCCGAAATCGCGCGGTTCAGCGTGGTGGTCGCGTCCAAGTGGGCGAACGAAGCGGCTGGTGCCGGATCGGTAAGGTCGTCCGCGGGAACGTAAATCGCCTGCACCGAGGTGATCGAACCCTTGTTGGTCGAGGTGATGCGTTCCTGCAGCTGACCCATGTCGGTGGCGAGCGTCGGCTGATAGCCCACGGCCGAAGGAATACGGCCGAGCAGTGCCGACACTTCCGAACCCGCCTGGGTGAAGCGGAAGATGTTGTCGACGAAGAACAGCACGTCCTGGCCTTCTTCATCGCGGAAGTATTCGGCCATGGTCAGGCCTGACAGTGCCACACGGGCACGCGCGCCCGGGGGCTCGTTCATCTGGCCGAACACGAGGGCGACTTTGGAGCCGTCTGGCGTCGGATTGCCGTCCTTGTCCTTGGCGATAACACCAGCGTCGAGGAATTCGTGGTAGAGATCGTTACCTTCGCGGGTGCGTTCACCCACGCCTGCGAAGACCGAAACCCCGCCGTGGCCCTTGGCGATATTGTTGATCAGTTCCTGGATCAGCACGGTCTTGCCCACGCCGGCGCCGCCGAACAGGCCGATCTTGCCGCCGCGCGCATAGGGTGCGAGCAAGTCGATCACCTTGATCCCGGTGACCAGAATGGCCGCTTCGGTCGACTGGTCGACGAACAGCGGAGCTTCTGCGTGGATCGGGTTGCGCTTGGCAGCGTTAACCGGGCCCTGCTCGTCGATCGGCTCACCGATCACGTTCATGATCCGGCCCAGCGTCATCGGGCCAACCGGCACCGAGATCTGCGCGCCGGTGGCGGTGACCGGCTGGCCGCGAGTCAAACCGTCGGTGGCGTCCATTGCGATGGTGCGGACGGTGTTTTCACCCAGGTGCTGCGCAACTTCGAGAACCAGGCGGTTGCCGTTGTTGTCAGTTTCAAGCGCCGAAAGGATCGCGGGCAGTTCGCCGGTGAAGGTCACGTCGACGACGGCGCCGATAACCTGGCTGATTTTGCCGGTACCGGCAGCGGCTGCGGCCGGAGCGGCCTTCTTGCGGGTGGTGGTCTTGGCGGCGGTGGCCATGGTCGTTTCCTTGCCTAGAAAGTCGTTAGAGCGCTTCAGCGCCCGCGATGATTTCGATAAGTTCAGTGGTAATCGCGGCCTGACGGCTGCGGTTGTACTGGATGGTCAGCTTGTTGATCAGATCGCCGGCGTTGCGCGTGGCGTTGTCCATCGCGGTCATCGAGGCGCCCTGTTCGCTGGCCTGATTTTCGAGCAGCGCGCCGAACAGCTGGGTGCGCAGATAGCGCGGCAGCAAGGCGGCGAGGATCGCTTCTTCCTCAGGCTCGTAATCGACCGCGCTGTCAGCCGCAGCGGCGGTTGCCGTCGGGGCCGGAACCGGAATGATCTGCTGCTGGGTCGGGTCCTGAGCCAGCGCGCTCTTGAAGGTCGCGAAGAACAAGTGGGCGACGTCAAACTTGCCGTCATCATACAGCGCCAGCAGTTCGTTCGCGATGCCTTCAGCCTCGGCATAGCCCGCTTCGCGCACACCGGTGGTGTCGAACGAAGCGAGGATTGCCTTGGGATAGGCCCGGCGGATCACCGCACGGCCCTTGCGGCCGATCAGGTAGAACAGCACGGTCTTGCCTTCGGCTTCGAGCCCGCGGGCAGCGACCAGCGCGGCCTTGACGATGTTCGAATTGAACGCCCCGCACAGGCCCTTGTCGCTGTTGGCGACGACCAGCAGGTGAACCTGATCCTTGCCGGTGCCCGACAGCAGCTTGGGGCTGCTTTCGCTGACAGTCACCTTGCTGCCGATTGACGCCATAACGGCGGCGAGGCGGGTGGCATAGGGCCGCGCGGCTTCGGCATTGGCCTGCGCCTTGCGCAGCTTTGCGGCTGCGACCATCTGCTTGGCCTTGGTGATCTTCTGGGTCGATTTGACCGAGTTGATCCGACCTTTTAGTTCCTTAAGCGAGGCCATGAAGCCTTACCCTTTCAATCGGATCAGGCGAACTGCTTCGCGAAAGCGTCAAGTGCGGCGACCGTCTTCTTCTTGGCTTCGTCACCAAAATCACGGCTGTCACGGATCAGCGCCAGCACGTCTTCGTGCTTGTCGTGCATGAAGCTGAGCATTTCGGCTTCATAACGGACAACGTCGCTGGCCGGGATGCTGTCGAGGTAGCCGTTGGTGCCAGCGAAGATCGACACGGTCTGCTCTTCGAAAGCGAGCGGGCTGAACTGAGCCTGCTTGAGCAGTTCGGTCAGGCGCGCGCCGCGGTTGAGCAGCTTCTGGGTCGAAGCGTCGAGGTCCGAACCGAACTGGGCAAAGGCCGCCATTTCGCGGTACTGTGCCAGTTCCAGCTTGATCGAGCCTGCAACCTTCTTCATCGCCTTGGTCTGAGCGGCACCGCCAACGCGGCTAACCGACAGACCGACGTTGATCGCCGGACGTACGCCCTGATAGAACAGGCCGGTTTCAAGGAAGATCTGGCCGTCGGTGATCGAGATCACGTTGGTCGGAATGTAGGCCGAAACGTCACCGGCCTGGGTTTCGATGATCGGCAATGCGGTCAGCGAACCGCCGCCCATCGAATCGTTCATCTTGGCGGCGCGTTCGAGCAGGCGGCTGTGCAGATAGAACACGTCACCCGGATAGGCTTCGCGGCCCGGAGGACGGCGCAGCAGCAGCGACATCTGGCGGTAAGCCACAGCCTGCTTGGAAAGATCGTCATACACGATCACGGCGTGCATCCCGTTGTCGCGGAAGAATTCGCCCATGGTCGCACCGGTGTAGGGCGCGAGGTACTGCAGCGGAGCGGGCTCCGACGCGGTCGCGGCGACCACGATCGAATATTCCATCGCGCCGTTTTCTTCGAGCTGACGCACGATCTGCGCCACGGTCGAACGCTTCTGGCCGACGGCGACGTAGATGCAATAGAGCTTCTTCTTCTCATCCGTGCCCGAATTCGGACCCTTCTGGTTGATGAAGGTATCGATTGCGACGGCGGTCTTGCCGGTCTGGCGGTCACCGATGATCAGTTCGCGCTGGCCGCGGCCGACGGGGACGAGGGCGTCAATCGCCTTGAGGCCGGTCTGCACCGGTTCGTTGACCGACTGGCGCGGGATGATGCCGGGAGCCTTGACTTCGACGCGCTGGCGGGTGGCGTCCTTGATCGGGCCCTTGCCGTCGATCGGGTTGCCGAGCGCATCGACCACGCGGCCGAGCAGGCCCTTGCCGACGGGAACGTCCACGATCGTGCCGGTCCGCTTGACGACATCGCCTTCCTTGATTTCGGCGTCTGAGCCGAAAATCACGACACCGACGTTGTCGGCTTCGAGGTTGAGCGCCATGCCCTTAACCCCGTTCGAGAATTCGACCATTTCACCGGCCTGGACATTGTCCAGACCGTGGATGCGGGCGATACCGTCACCGACCGACAGCACCGAACCGACTTCGGAAACCTGAGCGGCAGTACCGAAGCTGGCGATCTGGTCCTTGATGACCTTCGAGATTTCAGCGGCGCGGATATCCATCTTTTAGCCTTTCATCGCTTGCGCGAGGGAGTTCAAACGGGTGCGGATCGAGCTGTCGATCTGAGTCGAGCCGATCTTGACGACGAGGCCGCCGAGGATCGCGGGATCCACGGTGGCGGAAAGGGTGACGTCCTTGCCCTCGCGTGCCTTCAACTTGGCGGAGAGCGCCTTGAGCTGGGCATCGCTGAGCGCGTGGGCGCTGGTGACTTCGGCCTTGACCTCGCCGCGGGCGGCTGAAGCGATGGCGGTGAAAGCGTCCACGATCCGCGGCAGCACGTCCAGCCGGCCATTGGCAGCCAGAACACCGAGGAATTGCTTGGTCAGCGGGGACAGCTTCAGCAGGGTCGCGACGCTGTCCATCGCCTTGGCTGCTGCTTCGCGCCCGACCTGCGGATTGCGAATCAGTGCAGCCAGATCAGCCGATTCTGCGAGCGCCTGACCCAACGCGCCAAGATCCTGCTCGACCGTGGCAACGGCCTTGTTCTCATGTGCCAGTCCAAAAAGCGCAGAGGCGTAGCGCCCTTGCAAACTGGCCGAAATGCCGCCGGAATTCTCCACGCGCTGTTGTTCCTTGCATCGGGTGCGTTGGCTGGGTGAGCGGGAGCGAAGAACGCACCGTCACCCTCTGACGGGGGCGCGCATAGCCATGATTGTGCTGCGATGCAAGGTGGGGCAAGGACATTCCCGAACAGGAATGCACCGGAGCGGAAAAATGAGCGGCGAATGGATCAAGCTGACCATGGCGGATGGGTACGCGATGCCGTGCTATCATGTGCTGCCAGAAGGCGAGCGCCGCGGCGGTCTGGTGCTGGTTCAGGAAATCTTCGGGGTGACTGAACATATCCGCGAACTGTGCGATGAATATGCCGCCGATGGCTATGAAGTGATCAGCCCCGGCCTGTTTGACCGGCAAGAGCCGGGCTGCGCGCTGGGCTATTCCGGCGCCGACTGGGAACGCGCGGTCCAGATCGCGCGGGGCGAACATGACTGGGAACAGGGCATCGACGATACCGCGCGGGTGATCGCCTGGATGAAGGAGAAGGGCGGCCCGGTCTTCATCACCGGCTATTGCTTTGGCGGCTCGGTCGCCTGGCGGATGGCGCAGCTGTCTGACGATCTGGATGCCGCCAGCTGCTACTACGGCGGCTATATCGCCACCCGGTTTGCCGACGAAGCCCCGAAGTGCGCGGCGATTACCCATTTTGGCCGGTATGATTCGATGGTCCCGATCGAGCCGGTCGAAAAGCTGATCGAAAAGGCGCATCCCACAGCACAGCACTTTATCTATGAGGCTGGGCATGGGTTTAATTCGGATCGGCGCAAGGACTATCATCCGGAAAGCGCGGAACTCGCGAAGGAGCGGACGTTGATGCTGTTCAAGGCTTTGGGGGGGTGACGCTGGCCTTAGTCACGGGGGTACCAGCCTTTATCGTTTCTGGCGGGCAGGGGTAGGCTTTTGTCTCGCAATACGGTCTCAAAACGACCTTCGCGCATTGGGGCAATGCCATCCCAATTCGAACTGTTGCAAGTGCTGCAAACCATCATATTGTAACGATGCCACTTACGCCCCTCGTATATATGAGGACCATGTTGGTATGAGGCACCGCAAAGTTCACAATTGAACATAAACTTTTCACTGGTCATCCAACGGCTCCAAGAAGCGGAGTGGGGGGAGCCTTTGCCAGACTTCAGCAATGTCGCGATGGGTGGTATCACACTGTTTCAACCACTTCGCACAAGCTTGGCCGTTTAGCCGCGTCCCCCCAGCATATCTACTCGCCGGAACCGCAGGTCCCGCCTTTTGTCGAGTCTCGGTTGCCGCCTAAACTCGAAGGCTCCTCGCTGACGGGGAACACCCGTTTCCGGGGGCCGTCAATTCAGTTGGCCAATTTTGCTGTTCACTCCATTCTCATCCCCGATTCGGCTAAACCACCAGATGCGGCAACACCTGTGACAAAGTCGGGGAAATCAGAAACGCTTCCATAAAGGAGGCTCCTTTCTTCCCCTCTTGTGAGGACGGAACATAAGTAGCACGCCTGTCAAATTTTTCAATACTTGCCATCCAAAAAGTTTGTTGATTTTGGAGTAAATTTCTCATGGCCCGTATTCTAATTCTCCTCCCCCAGATCGACTATGACCCAAGCGAGGTTGCTTTGCCGTGGCTGGTATGGACTCAGGTAGGCCACGAAGTCTGCTTTGCGACCGAGACCGGCCAGCCGGCTGCTTGCGATCCAGTGACGCTGACCGGGCAAGGCCTGCCGCTGTTCGCCCGGTCGCTTCAGGCGAGGGTCGAGGCGCGCGAGGCCTATGCGGAAATGCTGGCCGACAAGATTTACAACCGCCCACTGAGCTGGGCCAAAGTGCGGACCGCCAATTTCGATGCATTCCACTTTCCCGGCGGTCACGCGCCCGGGATGCGGCCCTATTGCGAAAGCGAGGCAGTTCAGCGGATCGCCCATGAAGCGTTCAGCGCGAACAAGCCGGTCAGCGCAGTCTGCCACGGGGTGCTTCCGCTGGCCCGGGCCGGAGTGCTGGTCGGGCGGCACACCACGGCTTTGACTGAGCCGCTGGAAAAAATCGCGATCCAGCTGACACAATCGGCTTTGCCCGGCCATTACCGGACCTATCCCAAGACGGTCGAGGCCGAGGTCAAGCACCGGATCCGCCCCGGCGGGTTGTTCGAGCGTGGCGGACTGTTCCCGCGTTATGCCGGACGGCGCAATCCCGAGGCCGGTTTCGTGGTGCAGGACGGCAATTACCTGTCGGCCCGCTGGCCAGGGGATGCCTGGACCCTGGCGCTGCGGATGATGGAATTGCTTTGAGCCAAGTGTTTTACACCGGCCTTTGCATCCAAGGACGCATCGCGTTCATGAATAGATCCTCGCTCAGTTCGACTGGCGTACCCGATTTCGTGATGATATCTTTCCTCACAGGGCGGTAACGCCACATTAAGCCTTGGAGCAGGAAGGGCATAGCAACAACAGAGCCTTGACTTCGGCTCTGCCGCGAAAGACTCTCCCATGATCCGTCCTGTTTGACGAAAACCTCTTCGCGCGCTGACGCGATCGTGCCGCTCGTAGATCTCGCCGCCTGCCATGTTGAACTGTCTGACGTGGACCAAATTCCGGCGACATCAGCATCGGCGATATTCCCCGGTTCTGCGATAAGGCAGTGCCCGTTTTCGATCAGTTGTGAAACCCGGTCTGATGTTGTGTGCGAACCCCACATGGCTGACTCCTTGGAAAGCGTGGAAGCGAGTGGGAGTTCGACATGCGGACAATAATCTCTATACTCGACCGAATATCGGATCAGTCTAACGGCATCCTCTGGACGTCCTGATTTAGGAGCTGCGCCCATGAGGACCGCCTTTCGGTGCCCACCATAGAGCAGCCGTTGGCAAAACAGGGTGCACTGCGTTTCGTTGTAGGGAGCGGACCAGCCGTCGGACTTGGGCGGCGTCAGGACCGCAATGACTTGCGGGCTGGCAGGAATTTTTGGGACGGTGACTCTGTCGGCTTTTGAATACTGCGCAATTTCGTTCCTGGGTAGAAGATTCAACAACGCTGGGACGCCAAGCCCAAGGGCCAAGCAGATCGCAATTCCGAAAGCAAGGCTCCGTCTTATGTCACCGAAGCCAAAGCCCCAGCCAAATCCAGCGGCCGCCGCATAAAGACAGAAATTTGTCGGCCAGGTGCTTACAAAAAACAAGTCGCCAACAAATTCGGGCACGTTACCAAGAGTAAGGATTCCGACCACATATGTCAGAACGGGCAGGACCCCGAAGCCCAAGATAAGAAAGCCAAACCCAATACGAAATCCCATGGTTGCACCTTTGCGCCCGCGGTTGAGGGGTTTAGCCCGCTGAAGTTAATTTCTCGTGGCCTTATGCTGGTTTGAGGGACCCAACGAATGTTCAAAAAAACATTGATCGCATGGCGCGGGACGCGGCCGGTTTCGTGGTGCAGGACGGCAATTACCTGTCGGCCCGCTGGCCAGGGGATGCCTGGACCCTGGCGCTCAGGATGAACGATCTGCTTTGATCGAGATCACCAGCCGCCGTGGCGGCCGCCTCCGCCTCCGCCGCCGCCAGGACCGTGCCCTGGCGTTCCGCCGCGTGCTACGCAACGTTCAAACGCTGGCAGGTGGTTCTCGCGGCTGGCCCATTGCAGCTTGGTCAGCAGTTCGCGTGCGGCGGCATCGTCGATCGTCGGCAGCAACCGGTCATAGAGCGCTATGTTCTCAACCTCTGCCTGCACACCGATCTGGCAGGCTTCCAACAAAGTCGCCGGAGCTTTGATCTTGCCGGAATAAGGATTGGCTCCATAGGCCCAGCCGCGCCGATCCAGTGCGGCCTTGGCCATTTGCTGGTGGCGCTGTTCCGCTAGGATGATGTTGCTGAACGGGCGTACTTCACCGTGTTTGTAGAGCACCGCCTGATAGGTCGCTTCAGCGCGATACTCATCGTCAAGCGCTGCCAGCAGGGCGGTTTTGACGGGTTCTTTCGGGTCGGCGCTGGTTGCCGCATAGCTGTTGCCCATGCCGACCCCAGCCAATGCGGCTGTAATGGCGATCGCGGCGGAGATTGGTTTCATGTCTCTTGCTCCTTCGTTAGTCATATTAGGCATTTCTAATAAAAGTTTCCCGTCAAATTGTGTCGCAATTTGTCGCGCGCCAGCTGGAGCGTTTTGGCACTGCTACGGAAAGTGAGACACCTGCGCTGGCGTCTGGGCCGCAGCAATCCATGGCAAAGATTCACGAATGATCTTCTTGGCATAACAGGTAAAAACAGCGATTGAGTCCACTGTCGAATCTATCAGACGGAACAACCGTGATGCGCATCAACACCAGCCGATCTATCGCCATGCTTGCTGGGGTGGCGCTTTGCGCCTCTGCGGCATTTGCAGCTGCTCCCGTGGTTCGATTTACAATCGGGACCACGCCATTGTCATTGCCGCAACCGGCCGGGTTCTGCCTGCCTGATGCGGGTCAAGCACCGCTGGCGGATGCCAACGCCAGTGCCGACATCCAGAACGACACTGTTGCAAGCTTGCTGGGCTGTAATCGCAAGCCGGAAATTCGGCCGTGGAGCAACTATGTGTTGATCAAAACCCCCAAGGCGCTGATCAATCGCGTGTTCGACAAAGCGAGCGCGCTTGACGAGCTTGCCGGGGTTTTCTCCGGGCCGAACAGCCCGAAATTTGATGACAAGGACACCCAGGGCATCGCCAATGAAACCGAACGCGCGCTGGGTATGCGGATCGAGATTACCGGCACCTTCGGCTATGCCGGTCGAGATGCGGACTGTGTCTATTTGGCGGGCCCGATGCAGGCTGAGGTTTCAGGGCGAATCGTCAAGGGGCTGGTGGCCACCTGCATGACCGTTGCGGGCGGCAAACTGATTTCGGTGAACCTGTACCAGATTGCCGAAAATCCGGACGTCTCAGCGATCAACGGAATGAAGGCACAGGCCCGCGCGATTGGTATATCGATCCACCGCTAACCACTCCGTCAGGTTTGAACGCATGGCGCGGGACGCGGGACGCGGCGAATCGCGGCATTGGGGCTCCATCAGACAGGAGTTCCAAGATGACCTACGCAATCCAAGGCCTCGATCCAGCGGCGTTCGCCCCGCTTTTTGCGATGGGCGATGCTGAACTTGCCGCCAACCGCGCCGTCAGGGTTACGGCAGAGACTGATCGCGGCTATCCCTGCCGGGTCAGCCTGAAGGACGCCGCGCAGGGTGAAGAGCTGATCTTGCTGCATCACACCAGCCATATGGTCGAAACGCCATATCGCAGTGCCTATGCGATCTTTGTCCGTAAAGATGCCCAGCCTGCGCACTTCGTCGATAGCCTGCCACCGGTGTTCGAAGGCCGCCCGCTGGGTCTGCGCGGGTTTGATGCGCAAGGGGTACTGCGCGATGCCCGGCTGGCCTTACCGGGGCAGGCCGAAGAGAAGATCCTTGAACTGTTGGCCAATCCGGCAATCGCCTATATCGATGCCCACAACGCTGCGCATGGCTGCTTTGCTGCGCGGGTTGAACGCCACGGAGATGCGTCGTGATCGCAGACGATGATGCCTGGAGCGCCGTGCTGGACCGCGACCGTACCTTCGACGGGCGGTTCGTGACCGGGGTGTTGACCACCGGCATCTATTGCCGCCCCAGCTGCGCGGCGCGCCATCCATCGCGGCACAACGTGCAGTTCTTTGCCGATGGCGCGGCGGCGCGGATAGCGGGGCTGAGGCCTTGCAAACGGTGTTTGCCTGATGATGTGAGCCGCGATGAACGCGCCGTGCTCACTGCCATCGCTGCGATCAAGGCGGCGGGCCAACCGCTTGCCCTGGCGGCGCTGGCGCAGGAGACCGGCTATTCGCCCAGCCATTTCCAGCGGGTATTCACCCGCCACACCGGGCTGTCTCCCGCCGCCTATGCCCGCGCGTTGATGGCTGAGCGTGCGGCACAGGCGCTGAGCGAAGAGGGATCGGTTACAGAGGCGATCTATGCAGCGGGCTATTCTGGGCCGTCGCGGTTCTATGAAGCCAATCAGAGGAGACTGGGCATGGCCGCATCGGCCTGGGTAAACGGCGGAAAGGATACTGCGATCCATTGGGCGGTGGTCGATACCAGTCTGGGCCAGATGCTGGTCGCGGCAACGGCCAAAGGCGTCTGCCGTCTGTCGTTCGACGAAGGGCGCGAAGCCTTGGCAGAGCGGTTTCCGCGGGCTGAACTGATCGAAGGAGGGGCGGACTTCGCGGCGCTGCTTGAGCAGGTCATCGCCGCGGTTGAAGCGCCGGGGGACTTTGCCCATATCCCGCTCGACGTCAAAGGCACCGCATTTCAGGAAGCCGTCTGGCGCGAATTGCAGCGCATCCCCAAGGGCGAAACCCGCACCTATGCTGAGCTTGCAGCCGCAGTGGGTAAACCCAAGGCGGTCCGCGCGGCGGGCAGTGCCAACGGGGCTAACAACGTTGCCGTGCTGATCCCCTGCCACCGGGTTATCCGCACTGGCGGAGGGCTTGGCGGCTATGCCTATGGGCTGGAAATCAAGCGCAAGTTACTGGAAAAGGAAGCGAAATGACTGACAAGATCACCGCCTTCAAGGCGCTTCACATTCCCGGCGATCCGCTGATGCTGTTCAACATCTGGGATGCCGGCAGCGCCAAGGCGGTCGCCGGAGCCGGGGCCAAAGCGATTGCTACCGGCAGCTACGGCGTGGCCGAAGCGCAAGGCTTCAAGGATGGCGAGGACTTCAGCATCGAAGATGCGCTGCGCAATCTGGAGCGGATCGTTTCGGTGACCGACCTGCCGGTGACGCTCGATTTTGAGACCGGTTATGGCGCGACCCCTGCCGATGTCGCCTTCTCTGTGCGCCGCGCGGCCGATGCCGGGGCTGCCGGGATCAACATGGAAGATCGGATGCCGGGGGAAACCGCATTGCTACCGGTTTCCGAGGCGGCCGATCGGGTTGCCGCTGCAGCCAGCACCGGGCTGTTCGTCAACGCCCGCGCCGATGTCTATCGCGGGGTCAAGCCGGAAGACTATGGCCAGCACCTGATCGACGCCGTGCTGGAACGGGCAGAGGCCTATGCCAAGGCCGGGGCGGGCGGGTTGTTCGTGCCGTTTCTGGGGGACCACTTAGTGATCAAGGCGATTTGTGCAGGGTCTCCGCTGCCGGTCAATGTGCTTTGGGGGCCGGGCCGCGGGACCCGCGCTGAACTGGCCGCGTTGGGTGTCGCGCGGATCAGCTACGGCCATGGGCCGTGGGCTGCGGCGATGGACTGGCTGGCGGTGCAAGCCAAGGCGGTGTTCGGTGGAGAGGCCGTGCCCTATGCGGCGGAGGTATAACGCAAAACCAGTTGCCAGCCGGACCACGATGCGCGATTGGAGTGTATGGATAATATAACACACCAAGCTACTGCCGCAGCCAAGCCCTCGCTGGTTCGCCAGATAATCGCTTTCCCGTTGACCTTGCTGGTGATCGGGTTCGTGTGGACTGCCGCACTGGCGATCGGGTCCGGTGCGGCCTATGAATTGCTGGGCTTTCACAGCAACACGCCGGAAAAGACCTTGGGCGCGGTGTTCATGGCGGCTGCGGTGATACTGGGTTACAAGGCCTATAAGCGCTGGGTCGAGCGTGCGCCCGATGCCGAGCTGCCGTTTGCGGGCGCGGTTTCTGAACTTGCCGCCGGGGTCGCGATCGGAACGGCGCTGTTCAGCCTCATGACTGGTATTGTCTGGCTGCTGGGCGGGATCGAATTTCTGGGTCTGCGCGGCGCCGGGCAGATCTGGACCATGTTGGCGATCGCGATTGTCAGCGGGGTGGTCGAAGAAACGTTGTTTCGCGGCATCGTGTTGCGGCACATGGAAACGCTGATCGGAACCTGGGGGGCGCTGGCGCTGACTTCGGCGTTGTTCGGCATACTCCATATCACCAACCCGGATGCCACCTGGTGGTCATCGTTGGCAATCGGGCTGGAAGCGGGGATTTTGCTGGGTGCGGCCTATCTGCTGACCCGGCGGCTGTGGCTCGCCATTGGCATCCACGCGGCCTGGAATTTCACCCAGGGATGGGTGTTCAGCGTGCCAGTTTCAGGCGGCGACGCGCCGCTTGGCCTGTTCATCACCCGCCGGATCGGACCAGACTGGCTGACCGGCGGCGATTTCGGACTTGAGGCGAGCGCGGTGGCGATGGTGGTCGCAACCGGGGCCGGGCTATGGCTGCTGCGCCGCGCCGTGGCCAAAGGCGGCTTGGTTGCTCCGGTGTGGCGGCGCAGCAGAGTATCGAGATCAGAGTCGATCAGTTGAAACCTTTGGGACCAACTCAGCTTTCTTCATCAGCACCTTCGATCTTGTCGAGCTGCTTGTTCAGGATCGCCAGCGCACCAGGCCCATCGCCAGCATGAATGGCGGCCATTGCCTTACCCGCAAAGTTCTTTTCCGGATCACGTCCGTCAAAAGAATAGGCGATCGGGGCAAGGACCTGAGCCGCTGGAGAAAGCCGGTTCTCCTCTAGCAACTGGCGGGTCAGGATCAGCCGATAATAGGGATCGTGCCGGGCCAATTCGTAAGCGTCATCGAGTGCAAACAATGCCATTTCAGGAATGGGGCGTTGCGCGGCCAAACGGTATGACAGGTAATAATGGATCAGTGGGCGTGGATCATCCTTGTCGATACTGCGGGCCTGGACCAGGAGCTTGCGGGCAGCTGGAAAACGTTCGGGCTTGCCTTCCTTGTTTTCGATCAGCGCGCGCGCTTTGAAAATCAGCGCCTCAACCGAATTCGGTGCAATCGCCAATGCCCGGTCGGCTGCGAGGGTTGCACCGGCAAAGTTCAGCGCGTCGAGACTGGATTCGGCTGCCAGCAATTGCAGCGGCAAATTCTTGGTATCAAGCGCGGCTGCCTCGTTGAGGCCGCCACTGATCCGCCGGGCTTCTGACCGGGTAACCCCGCGCGACAGCAGAATACGCTGACGCATGTACTTTTCTTCGGACGGATCGAGCAACCGCACTGTGACTGTCGGCGGCGTGTACCCGGGTGGGATCACTTCTAGCGCTGGCAGGTTGGTCTTCTTGTACTTCTGCAGTTCGCTGTTGAGCTGATTCAGATCTCCAAAGGCAGTCTCCGCTGCCACCAGCCCATTTTTGCCTTCCCCCATCATTTTCAGATAGCTGGCAAGCTGTCCGGCACGCGGTTTGTGGAACGAGAGATAGTGGCTGAGCAGCCAGCCGATGCTGTATTTCTGAACTGTCTCTTCGATCGACTGGTACTTGTAGGCCGGATCGAGCAGCTTGCGCACATGCAAGGGCTGCATCTGGAACAGCTCAAACGACCGGTGATTGGCAGGTTTGCCAACCACAAAGCTGCCATCGGGGCGCAGATCGATGGTCGAATTCACTTCTGCAAAGCCTTCGATATACCAGCCGGGATAGGTGGCCGGGAAGCTTCGCAGCATGAAGTGATGGGTATATTCGTGGAACAGCACGACCCCGGCAGTAAGCTGCCCCCGGGTTTCGGTCCGTTCAGCAGTGCCGGTCGGGCGATATTCATCAATTGGGGTGAAAGCCACAGCATAGGCCGCCCGAGGCATATAGAACCCGGCTACGCCGCGGCTACCAGCCAACTCGCCAATGTCGCGATTGTCGCCAAACCGAAAGATCACAACTTTCGCTGGATCGGGAGCCGCCTTGTCGGTTGGCAAACGCTGCAGCACCCGCAGCGCGTTGTCGAAACGTTCAAGCCGTTCGGCAAAAGCAATTGTATCGGCACGCTTGCTTTGCGAGTAAATAATGAAGTGGTTGGTTCGCGCCTCGTGCCATTCGGCATTGGCTGCGCTGGTTAGCAAGGCTGCCACTGCAGCAACCACAAATTTCATCGCCTTCATTCGCACAGAACCCCTAAATCGCATGCCTATGGCCATGACATAACGCATAAATGTGTGTCAGACAAAGCTGTGAGGATCAATATCCACCTGCAATAGTATGCCTCGCTGGAATTGTAGCGGATAGCGCCATTTGCGCTTTGCTTCCTTCTGGCTTGCCGTCCGCCGCGCGTTGACCAGCAGCCATTCGTTAAACCGTCAGTGCCGCTATGCCGATAGATTTTGTTGCGGAATCTGGCGCGGTTGTGCCCTGCCCAGAGGCCGCTTTCGCACCAGCGCGCATCGCCTCGATCCGCCGCAACAGGGCTTGGCCTTGCTGGCCCCCATGGGGATCGAAAGCGAGCGTCTGCACTATACTGATAGCGTCATTAAACCGGCCTTGATCTGCCAAATCCAGGGCGTAGCGTGCGCGCAGGTCGGGTACTTCAGGAGCCAGCGCAAAGGCTCGGGCCAAGGCATCGCGAGCGGTTTGGCTCGGTTTGCGTCCTTGCATCTGGAAACTGTCGTACCAGGCCATCAAGACCATCGGATCGTCCTGCGCCACCTTGTTGGCTGTTATCAGATAGGCGCGCGCAGCAGTCCAATGCGCCGGATCCTTGTCTCCCGCCGCCTGCAGGCGCTTCATGAGAAGCTCAGCCTTGATGACATTGGCGCGGGCGTGCGTGGGTTCGATTGCCAAGGCCTTGTCAATCGCGGCTTCGCTGCGCGCGTCAAACTCGGCGCGGCGGTCTTTTTCAGCCTGGATGCCTTCCCAACGTTCGGCCATGGCCAACTGGTACCAAGGTTCGGCAATGTTGGGATTAGCCTGTGCCAGCTTGCGCAACGCGGCGGTCAGTTCGGGGCCGCCCTTGGTGCTGGAACGTGCAAGAGCCAGCGGCATCAACTGTTCGCTGACCGGATCGAGCGGCGTTACTGCCACGTTGCTGTCAGCGACGAGCGGGACCTTTGAAGTCATGAAGGGTATGGGCCTGCCCAGATAGCGATCAAGCTCCAGGTCAAGCCGCTTGAGATCGCCAAATGCTTCTGCTGTGGCAGTACGATGATCTTTGCCTCGCGCAACGGCTGCGAAGAAGGCTGACAGCCGGGAATTATAGTCAGGTGACGTAAGCATCATGTGGGTGAGGAGCCACGACCTGCCATAGAAGACCGAAATTTCGTTCTGTTTCATCTCTGAAGGATTGCCAAACAGCAGCTTTTCGATCGAAATCTTCGGCATCCGCAGTAGTGAATTCGCGCGATGATTTGCCGGCTTGCCCATCGTCCAGTTGCCATCTTGATCAATCGTTGTGGTTGAGACGAACTCGGCAAATCCTTCGACATACCACGATGGATAGGCAAAGCTGGCGTAGCGCTTCATGAAATAGTGGCCATATTCGTGCAGCAGCACCGCTCCCCCATCGAGCCCAAAACCGCTGTTGGCCTTGTCACGATGAGCAACTGCAAAGCTGCCCTCGAGCCGCGAAGCGAAAAACCCCGAAGCATTCCTGGCCCAGCCCCTGGTCAGGGCCCTGACGTCGGTTTCGTCCTCCAGATAATAGATCGTCAGCTTGATCGGCGTATCAGCATCCTTGAATCCGAATTTGAGCTTGAGCAGGGTATCGAACCGCTCAAGCCGCACGGCGGCACTGCGCAGGTCCTTTTCGCTGCTCGAACTGTAGATTACGAAGTGCCGCGTTTCGGCTTTGAGCCATTTGGCCTGTGCCACAGAAGGGACCAGCACTTGCGCGAACAAAGCGAGCAGCGCGGCGAAGCAGAAGCGAATCCAATGCATTGCTTGTTGCTGACGTAGTTTCACCTCTGCGGCAAGACCATATGCTTACACAAACGAGTAAGGATCGATATCCACCTGCACCCGCACGCCTTGCGGGAACTGGAGCGGACCCAGCCATTCGCGGATTACGTCCTGCAGCTTAGCCGTGCGGCGGGCATTGATCAGCAGGCGGTAGCGGTAGCGGCCGCGCAGCAGGCTGAGCGGGGCAGGGGCGGGGCCAAGCACCATTACATCGGGCAGGTTGGGCGCAGATCCGCCGACTGCGCGGGCGGCTTCGCGCGCTTCGCCTTCGGTTTCGCTCGAGACGATGATCGCGGCCCAACGGCCGAACGGCGGGGCGCCCGCGTCTTTGCGTGCCTCTGCCTCGGCAACGTAGAAGGCGTCGCGGTCTCCATCGGCCAGCGCGGCGATCACCGCGCTTTCGGGATGGCGGGTCTGGATCAGGACTTCGCCCGGCTTTTCGCCCCGGCCCGCGCGGCCCGCGACCTGGGTGACCTGCTGAAAGGTGCGTTCTGCTGCCCGCAAATCACCGCCCTCGAGCCCCAGATCGGCATCGACCACCCCGACCAGCGTCAGCTCGGGGAAGTGATAGCCCTTCGTGACAATCTGAGTGCCGACGATCACGTCGATCAGCTTTTCTTCAGCGGCGGCGACGAAGGCGCTGATCTTTTCCGGGCTGTTCAGCGTGTCGGACGTGACCACTGCAACCCGCGCTTCGGGCAGGACTTCGGCCACTTCATCGGCGATCCGCTCCACCCCCGGGCCGCAGGCGACCATGCAATCGGGCGTGTCGCATTCGGGGCAGGCATCAGGCGGGGGAACTTCGTGACCGCAGTGGTGGCAGGCGAGGCGGCGCGAGAGGCGGTGCTCGACCAGCCAGGCGCTGCAATTGGGGCATTTGAATCGGTAGCCACAATGGCGGCACAACGTCAGCGGGGCATAGCCGCGGCGGTTAAGGAACAGCAGGCTTTGTTCGCCCCGCGCCAGCCGTTCGCGCATTTCCTCGACCAGCCGCGGGGCCAGCCAGCGGCCACGTTCGGGCGCTTCGCTGCGCAGATCGACGATGCTGATATCGGGCAAGGTGGCGCCGCCGAAGCGGTCGGGCAGGTCGATCTTGGTATATACTCCGGCCTCGGCCAGCTGCAGCGATTCGAGCGCAGGCGTGGCGCTGGCGAGGATCACCGGCACGCTCTCAAACCGGGCGCGGATCACCGCCACATCGCGGGCATTATAGCGCACGCCATCGTCCTGTTTGAACGACACTTCATGCGCCTCATCGACCACGATCAGGCCGAGCGCCTTGTAAGGCATGAACAGCGCAGAGCGGGCACCGACCACCACTTGCGCTTCGCCGGAGACGATCGCGCGCCAGGCGCGCCGACGCTCGCTTTGCTTGAGGCTGGAATGCCACAGCACCGGGGGCGTTCCGAACCGCGCCTCAAACCGGCGCAGGAAGTTCTGGGTCAGGGCGATTTCAGGCAGCAGGACCAGCACCTGCCGCCCCAGCCGTATCGCTTCGGCCACGGCTTCGAAATAGCATTCGGTCTTGCCCGATCCGGTAACGCCGTCGAGCAGGAATGGGGCGAACTGCTGGGCCTTTACCGCGTCCACAAACACATCGGCGGCGGCCTGCTGGGCATCGGACAGGTCTGGCACGGCGTGGTCAGGCAGCGCGCGGGGGTAACGCCTGTCCAGATCGACCGTCACCGGATCGAGGATCCCGGCACCGACCATGCCGCGCAGAACTCCTTCGGAAACCCCGGCAATGTGCGCCAGTTCGCGAATGCTGGCCTGTTCACCATGGAGCGCATCCATCGCAGCGGCGCGTTGCGGGGTCAGGCGCTTGGGTTCCACGCCGGACAGCCGATATTCGGTGATCGTGCCGCCACCGCGCAGCGCCGCCATAGAGCCCAGCGCCATCCGCGCGACCGAATTTGGCGACGCGACGTAATAGTCGGCGCACCATTCGATCAGGCGGCGCAGCGGCGCGGAAAGTGGCGGAACGGGTAGCACTTCGAGAATCGGGCGCAGCTTCGCCTCTGGCACTTCGTCGCCCGGCAGCCGGTCAGGTTCCCAGACAATCCCCAAAACTTGCCGCGGACCCAGCGGCGCGATCACCAGCTGGCCGAATTCTATCGCCATTCCAGCGGGAAGGCGATAGTCTAGGACCGGTAGAGCCGGATTGAAGACGAGGAGTCGGACGCGGTTCATGCAGCGCCTCTATGGCGCTATTCAGCGGCGGGTGACAGCCCCCGCACGGCAAGGAGTAGGGGACCCATGGAACAATTGACTGGCACCATTATCGCACGGCGCGGCTTTCTGGTTGGAACCGTCGGCGCGGGGGCCCTGCTGCTGCCCGGCTGCGCATCGATGGGCGGCTTTTCCATGGTTGACGCGATCAAGCGGTTGTTGACGCTGTCGAGCGAGCAGGCCTTTGCCAAACTGACCGCGCCCGGCGGTTTCTGGGACAGCGAAGTGGCGCGGTTTGAACTGCCCACTCTGTTCAGCAGCAGCGGCGGTGTGCTGCGCAGCCTGCTGACTTCGGGACCGTTCAAGAACCAGCTGCAGAAGCAGCTTAACATCGTTGCTGAAAAGGGCGCAGAGCGCGCCGCCCCGGTTGTGCTGGAGGCCGTCCGCAACATTTCGGTCCCGGACGCAATCGGTATCGTACGCGGCGGTCCGACTGCGGCGACCAGCTATCTGCGCAGCCAGATGGGCCCGGCGCTGATCAATTCAATGATCCCCGGTCTGACCGACGCACTGCGCGTTTCGAGTGATCCGATTTTGGGGCAAACGATCAAAGCGCTTTCGGGCGTAGATGTGGGTAGCGTTGCCCAGTCCATCGCCAACCGGGCGGACAATTCGATCTGGTATCAGATCGGCGCCGAAGAAAGCGGGATCCGCGCCAATCCGGAAAGCACCCGCGATCCGCTGTTGATCGGTGTGTTCAAGGTGCTTTAGGGGCTAGGCCCCGCTGCGCTTCCGTGGCTATAGCGGCTGCTGACTCGCAAGCAGGAGCTGCACCCCCGTGAAATTCTTCGCCGACACCGCCGAAATTGCCGACATCAAGGAATTGGCCGCCACCGGCCTGCTCGATGGCGTCACTACCAATCCCAGCCTGATCATGAAGTCTGGCCGCGATTTCATGGAAGTGACACGCGAGATCTGCGGGATCGTCGATGGCCCGGTCAGCGCCGAAGTGGTTGCGCTCGACCACGCCGGGATGATGCGTGAGGCCGAAGTGCTGCGCAAGATCGCCGACAACGTCTGCATCAAGGTGCCGCTGACGATTGACGGGCTGAAGACCTGCAAGGCGCTGACCGGCGAAGGCACCATGGTCAACGTCACGCTGTGCTTCTCCGCCAATCAGGCGCTGCTGGCGGCGAAAGCCGGGGCGAGCTTTATCTCTCCCTTCGTTGGGCGGCACGATGACAATGGCTTTGATGGCATGGCGCTGATCAGCGATATCCGGCTGATCTATGACAACTACAATTTCGGCACCGAAATCCTCGTTGCCTCGGTGCGCCATGGCATTCATGTGCTCGAAGCCGCCAAGATCGGTGCTGATGTGATGACCGCGCCGCCGGCCGTGATCAAGGCACTGTTCAAGCACGTGCTGACCGACAAGGGCATCGAAGGCTTCATGGCCGATTGGGCCAAGACCGGACAGGCGATCTGAGCAACGCTCAATCTTTCACCGTCACCCTGAACTTGTTTCAGGGTCCATCGTGAGTGTAAATTCAGGTGGCGCGGGAAATGAGCTGGGGTGCGGTTTGGTTGTTTTCAGGCAACATCTGAGCTTGCGGCGCAATGGATCCTGAAACAAGTTCAGGATGACGATTTTGGATAGGTAGTTACCGTTTCGATGGCAGACGAATCCCCCCTCGATCGTTTCAAGAACGTCCTGACCGGCGCCAGCCGGGCGATCGCGCACGAGCCTGAGGTGGAGCTGGCCTGGACGGCCGATGCGCCGGTGATCAACGGCAAGAACATGCGCGTACCGATGCCAGGCCGCAATCTGCCGCGCGAACAGGCGATGGAAGCGCGCGGCTTTGCCGATAGTTTCGCGCTGAAAATTCTCCATCACAACGAAAGCCTGCACGGCAAGAATGCGCCGGGCGAAGCAACCGCCCGCGCGGCTTATGATGCGGTTGAGGCGGTTCGGTATGAGGCGCTCGGCTCAAAGGCCTATGCCGGGATGCGGGCCAATCTGGATGCCGCCAACGGTGTGCGGACTGGCGGCGATCCGATCACCCGCGCCACCCGGCCAGAGGAAGTTCCGATCCCGGCCGCACTGGCGCTGATGCTGCGCGAACATCTTACCGGCCAGCCGGTTCCGGAGGCTGCTCGTGCGGGGGTCGATATGCTGCGCGGCTGGATTGCCGACCGGGCAGGGACCGATTTCGATGCGCTGGCGCTCAGCCTTGATGATCAGGAAGCGTTTCAGGGCCTTGCGCTCGATATGCTCCAGCACCTCGAACTGACGCAGGCCATGCCGAGCGAGGCGGAGAGCGAAGACGGAGAAGACGGCGAGGACCAGGACGACAGCGAAGACCAGCCGGATGATGGCGAGTCTGAAGAAGACCAGTCCCCCAGTGAAGTCGCCTCTGAACCGAGCGAAGGTGAGGACGAAGGCGACGACGAAGCCCAGCGCGAAATGGAAGACGATTCGGCCGACGCCGAGGAAGCCGACGACGGCGAGGAGGGCATGCTCCCGACCCGGCCCAACCGCCAGTGGACCGAGGTTCCTGCCGGGTTCGATTACAAGGCTTACACGCAGGCCTTCGACGAAGTGGTGGCTGCTGCGGACCTGTGCGACGAAGACGAATTGATCCGGCTGCGCGCCTATCTCGACGCGCAATTGAAGGGCTTGCAGGGGATCGTCACCAAGCTCGCCAACCGGCTCCAACGCCGCCTGATGGCGCAGCAGAACCGCAGCTGGGATTTCGATCAGGAAGAAGGTCTGCTCGATGCCGCCCGGCTGGCCCGGGTGGTGATCTCGCCCGGCCACTCACTGTCCTACAAGATCGAGCGCGAGGTGGAGTTCAAGGACACCATCGTCACGCTGCTGATCGACAATTCTGGCTCGATGCGCGGTCGGCCGATCTCGATCGCCGCGATCAGCGCCGATGTGCTGGCTCGCACGCTGGAACGCTGCGGGGTGAAGACCGAAGTTCTCGGCTTTACCACCCGTGCGTGGAAGGGCGGACAGAGCCGTGAGGCCTGGCTGGCGGGCGGAAAACCGGCCCAGCCGGGGCGGCTCAACGATCTGCGTCACATCGTCTACAAAAAGGCCGACGAACCCTATCGCCACGCCCGCAAGAACCTGGGCCTGATGATGCGCGAAGGTCTGCTGAAAGAGAACATCGACGGTGAGGCGCTGCTGTGGGCGCACAGCCGCTTGCTCGCGCGTTCCGAAGATCGCCGGATCCTGATGGTGATTTCAGACGGCGCGCCGGTCGACGATTCGACGCTGAGCGTCAACAACGCGGGCTATCTCGAACTGCACCTGCGCAAGGTGATCGACTGGATTGAAAAGCTTAGCCCGGTGCAACTGGTCGCCATCGGGATCGGCCACGATGTGACCCGCTATTATCGCCGCGCGGTGACGATCATGGATGTCGAGCAGCTGGGCGGGGCAATGATCGAGCAGCTGGCCGGGCTATTTGAGGATGAATGAGCATCCAAATTGGGTGCATCTGATTCAATTGGCGGTTGCCTTCCTGTAAATGGTTGCATAGCAATCACTTTTGATGGGGGCTTTCGAACAGACATGTAGCCGGATATGGCTGATTCTGGCCGGTTCGCTCGCAGTCGCATCGAGCGCGACCGCTCAAGCGGGGCAAGGCGAAACACCGCGCCCAAGTACTCCTCCTGAAGCCGTCACGGCTCCCGCACCGGATAGCGCCGAAAGGCGAACTTCGTGTCCACCGGTTGTCAGCGGAACCTATTGCGTGCCGCCGCTTACCCCAGTCAAGATCATCATTCGCGCCCACCTCGGCAGCAAGATCAGCAAATCCGGCGACTGGTTTGACATCGAACTGGCAGAGCCGATCGTGATCGACGGCGTTACCGTGGTTCCAGCCGGTGCGCGCGGGATGGGTGAAGTGGTTCACGCCAAGAAAAGCGGAGGCAGCGGGGCGTCGGGCGAGTTGATCCTCGCGGCGCGCTATCTCGACCTGGACGGCAAACGGTTACGGCTGCGCTCGCTCCATATTGCTGTGGCGGGCAAGGATGCGATCGGCACGGTCAACACGATCAACGTTGCCACCGTGGCCACTGTGCCCGCGCTCGCGCTGATCGGCTTTTTTGTCAAAGGCAAAGGCATCGATATTCCGGAAAACACCGTAGGCGATGCAAAGACCGCAGAAGCTTTCGTCATTGATCCGAAATTGTCCACGCCCGCAGCCGTGACAGAAGCCGTGCCGGCCGGTCAGACCCCGCCTGTTTCAACACCGTCTAACTGAGAGGATGACGATGAAGCGTAAACCTACCACGTTCGTGCCGCTGGCTTTGGCAGCCATACTGCTTGCGGCTCCGTTGCCGCTTTTGGCCAAAGACAAGGACAAGCCTGAAGCAGCAGCCGAAGAAGTCGGCGCAATCGCTGCTGCCGACATGATCATCCCGCCGCCCCCGCCGGGTAAGGGCCAGATCCTGTTCTATCGCAAGGGCGGACTGGGCGGTGCAGCCGTAGCCTGCTCGGTCCATGAGAACGGGCAGAAGGTAAGCTCGCTGGGCGGCGGCAAGTATTTCATCATGGTGGCCGATCCGGGCAAGCACGCTTTCTCGGTCAAAACCGAGGCGACAGATTCTATCACGCTTGAGGTGGAGCCTGATGAAACCCAGTTCGTTCAGTGCAAGATCAAGATGGGCATCATGGTTGGCCGCCCGGATATCCGGCCCTCAACCGAAGCCGAATTCCGGGCGATGAAGAAGTTCAAGCCGGTCGATGACGATGATATGGGCCCCGGGCCGGGCGCGCTCCGTTCGGCAGAACTTGCTGCAGCCCGGAACGCTGCAAAGGCCGGTCCGTCTCCGGCAGCTGCCCCATCCAACTGAACAAATGTACGCCAATTGATCTGCCGCCCTTGACCTGAGGGCGGCAGGTCGCAATCTGGCGGCATGACCAAAGCCAGCACCGTCTCCGAAGCCGTCGCCACCCGCCGCACTGTGCGGGCGTTCCTCGACAAGCCTGTCGATCAGGCCGTGCTGCGGCGCGTGCTGGAAAAGGCGCAGAATGCGCCGTCGGGCGGGAACACCCAGCCGTGGAACGCAACAGTGCTGACCGGCGCGCCGCTCGCCAAGCTGCTGGAGCGGACCGCCGAAGTGCTCCCCCAGGGGCCCGCCGCGCACAAGCCGGAATATCCGATCTATCCGCCCGAACTCGACGGCAAATATTCCGAACGCCGGTTCGGCGTGGGTGAGGCGCTCTATGCCGCGCTCGAAATCCCGCGCGACAACAAGATGGGCCGGCTGATGTGGTTCGCCAAGAACTTCCGCGCGTTTGAGGCACCGGTGCTGATGCTGATCCATACCCCGCGCTACATGGGCAAACCCCAGTGGTCAGACATCGGAATGTGGCTCCAGACCGTCTGCCTGCTGCTGCGCGAGGAAGGGCTCGATTCGTGCCCGCAAGAGGCCTGGGCGATCTATCAGGAGCAGATCCGCGAAGTGGTGAACCTGCCCGAGGATCACATTTTCTTCTGCGGGATGGGTGTGGGCTGGCGCGATCCGGATGCGCCGGTGAACAACTTCCCCGTCCCGCGTGCGCCGCTGGATGAAGTGATCAAGTGGGAAGGATTTTAGGGCCAACGTCGTCCCGGACTTGATCCGGGACCGGTGCCCGTCACGCCGAAAGCTCGCGTGATATCGCCAGCGGTCCCGGATCAAGTCCGGGACGACGATGCGCTTGCGCGAGGGCTTTGACATGGGCAAAGCGCATCCCATGACTGACCTGCGCCTGTTCAACAGCCTGACCCGCCAGCTGGAGCCATTCCAGCCCGTCCACGCGAACGAAGCACGCGTCTATTCGTGCGGGCCGACGGTCTATAACTATCAGCACATCGGCAACATGCGGGCCTATGTCTTTGCCGATACGCTGGGCCGGGTGCTGCAGTATAAGGGTTACAAGCTCACCCATGTGATCAACATCACCGATGTTGGCCACCTGACCTCGGATGCTGACGAGGGTGAGGATAAGATGGAAAAGATGGCGGCGCAGGCCGGCCAATCTGCCTGGGATATTTCGCGATACTATCAGGAGGATTTTGAACGCGATCTGGCGCGGCTCAATGTCCAGAAAAAGGCCCACCCGCGCGCGACCGACTATGTTGAAGCGATGATCGAATGGGGCAAGAAGATCGCGCCAAAGCATTGCTATGAGCTTGAGACTGGCCTCTATTTCGATGTGTCGACCGTGGCTGATTACGGTCGGTTGGCGCGCGCCGTCACAGACGAAGGAGAGGGCCGGATCGAATCCGTCGAAGGCAAGCGCAATGCTGCCGATTTCGCGATCTGGCGCAAGACTCCTGCAGGTGAGACCCGCCAGATGGAATGGGATTCGCCGTGGGGCCGGGGCGCGCCAGGCTGGCACCTTGAATGCTCGGTGATGGGTGGTGCGCTGCTCGGCTTCCCGTTCGATATCCACACTGGCGGGATCGACCACCGCGAAATCCACCATCCCAACGAGATTGCACAGAACCAGGCTTATTGCTGCACCAACGGGCTGGATGACCCAGCCAATTCCGGTGCGCGAATCTGGATGCATAACAATTTCTTGGTTGAGCGTTCTGGAAAGATGAGCAAGTCGGCGGGCGAGTTTCTGCGGCTGCAACTGCTGGTCGATCGCGGCTATCATCCGATGGCCTACCGTCTGATGTGCCTGCAGGCGCACTATCGGAGCGAGCTGGAGTTTAGCTGGGAGGGCTTGCAGGCGGCGCTGGTGCGGCTGAAACGACTGGTGATGGCCTATCGCAAGTTTGAGCCAGTGCACGATAAGTCGATACCCGGCGACAGTTGGGAGCGTGAAACGGTGACACGCGCGCTCGTCGAGCGGTTCTCTGCTGCGGTTGCGGTCGACCTCAATACTGCCGATGCCTTGACTGTTCTCGACGAGGTGCTTGCGCTGAAGAAAGTCGCGCCGGAATGCGTGGCGACGGCGGCAAGTCAGATGGACCGGGTTCTGGGGCTTGGCCTTGGTCAGCTCGATCGCGCCGACCTTCGTATCCGCCCTAAATCCGCCACCATCACCGAACCCGAAATCGAAGCCGTGCTCACGCAGCGCAAGGAAGCGCGCGCCGCCAAGGACTTCGCGACCTCTGATCGCCTCCGTGATGAACTCGCAACGCAAAATGTCGAGGTGATGGATGGTGATCCACTCGGTTGGGACTGGAAGCTGGGGACATGAAGCTCTGGCGCCTCACCCGCGCGCCTTTTGTGGCGTTGGACGGGAGAGGGGCTGAGCTGTTCGGGGCGCGCTATGCCCCGGCTGGGCAACCGGTGGTCAGCCTAGCCAGCGAAGCGGGCCTCGCGGTGCTGGTGGCGTTGCGCTATCAACCGGCCGACCTTCAGGGCATTCCTGATGATTTCGTGCTCGGCTGGACCGAAGTGGCAGCGCAGCCCGAACGCGTTCCCGATCCGGACGAGGCGACGATCCGCGCGTTTGTGGGCGAATGGCTGACCGGCAAACGCTCGCTTCTTGCCGCGATCCGCTCCAAGGTGCTGCCAGAGGCTGACGTGATCTACCTCAACCCCGCGCACCCCGACGCCGCCCATGTTGCGCCGCTCACCACCCGCCCGTTCAGCTTTACCGAATGCCTCCACCGTCCGCCGATGCTGGGCAGTTTCCGGAGTACAGAATGACCCTTCGACAAGCTCAGGGCGGACGGATTACCGTCCTCAATGCCCTGCTCAAGCCGCTGCTCGAACCGCATTTGCCGAGCTGGGTCGATGTGCGCTGGTATGCCACCAAGGCCGAGGTTGTGGAGCTCGCTCCGCTCGCCGAAATCGGCTGGTTCGATATGCATTCAAAGGCCGATATGGCCGAAGTGTTCCAGCGCGCGATCAAGCTGGAATGGCTTAATTCGGTCTATGCCGGGGTCGAATCGTTCCCGCTCGACCTGCTTGAAACGCGCGGAGTTATGCTGACCAACGGGGCCGGGATCAACGCGGTGCCGATCGCTGAATATATCGTCATGCTGATGCTGGCGCAGTGCAAGGGCTACCGCGATGTGGTTCGCGCGCAGGACCGGCATGAATGGCTGAAGGACTCGCCCGGTAAGCGTGAGCTGTCTGGCGCAACGGCCCTGATCCTGGGCTACGGCGCGATCGGGCAGGAAGTCGAAAAGCGGCTGGCCGGGTTCGAGATGGAGGTCAGCAAGGTTCGCCGCAGCGCCGGGCCGGGCACTCTGGGGCCAGACGAATGGCGGGGCCGGCTGGGCGAGTTCGACTGGATCATCATCTCGGTCCCAGCCACTCCCGAAACCGAGGGAATGATCGGCACGGCCGAATTGGCGGCGATGAAGGCGGGCGCAGTGCTGGTCAACGTCGCGCGCGGATCGGTGATCGATCAGGCGGCACTGACCGCAGCGCTGACCGAAGGCCGGATCGGCGGCGCGCTGCTCGATGTGACAGTGCCAGAGCCGCTTCCGGCTGATCATCCGCTGTGGGATCTGGAAAACACCCAGATCACCATGCACCTGTCAGGCCGCGCGCAAGACCGGATGTTCCAGCGCAGCGCCGCACGGTTTCTGGAGAACCTCGCCCGGTTTCATCGTGGAGAGCGATTGGAGCCGTTGGTGGATTTTGCGCTGGGGTATTGATGAATTTACCCTTCCCCGCGGGGGAAGGGTTGGGATGGGGGTTCTACGCTGGGATCAGGCCTCCCCGCCGGGGAGGGGAGTTAAGACGGCTTAGGCGTCCTCCAGCAGCAAGAGTTCAGCCGTCACTTCCAGTCGCTGCTCAGGAAGGGTGGTGTGCTCCACAGCCACAACGGCAGCATCGGCGACCAGTTGGCGGGGGATGGTGAATTCGTGGTCGGGCAGGGCGTCGATGAAGGCTTCTCCGGCAGCCACGGCCTCGGCCCCGGTGAAAGCGATCACCACGCTGTGGCGCGTTCCGGCAAAGGTCACGCTGGCCCAGTTGCGCTCGGAATGGCGGACCAGTTCGCCTTTACCTCCGCCCAGTTCGAGCAGGGTGGAGAGAAGCGGCATCCAGGGGGTGCGGCGCGCGGCTCGGCGGGCAGCAGAAAGGGCGGATTGGTCTTGTAAAAGGTCAGTATGCACGGGCGTCCTCACGGTATTTGTTCATGAAATGTTCCACATGAGTCGCGGTTGCATCGCGGGGTATGCGGCCGTTGCGCAGGTCCTGGACAAAGCGGGGGTCGCGTGTGGCGAGCCGCCCGAATTTGGTCCACGGCATTCCGGTTTCGCGCAAGAAGCGTTCGATCCGGGTAATCAGCATGGTGTGGTGCCCCCTTTCTGGTTTTCCGACGAATCGGTGCAGGAATAATCCTGTTGTTGGGGCTCAAATCCTACTTGTCTAGGAAAAATACATCGTGTACATCGGATTCATGGAAAAGCACAGCAAGTCAGAGGTCGAAGCGCGCGCCCGGTTACTGGCGCTGGCGCGGGAGCGCAAAGTTAGTTTGGCTCGACTGTCTGAATTGATTGGTAGAAATACAACATATTTACAACAGTTTGTGGGGAGGGGCAGCCCGCGTAGGCTGGAGGAGCGTGATCGGCATACGTTGGCCCGGTTCTTTGGTGTCGACGAAAGCGAACTGGGCGCGCCTGCAGGATTTGTCCTGTCCGAATCGCGCGGCACTCGCGCAGAATGGTGCGATGTGCCGCGGCTGGCATTGGGTGCTTCGGCCGGGCCGGGGGCCTTGGCAACAGAGGAACTGCCAATCGGTGCCTTTCGTTTTTCGTCGCGCTGGTTGCGTGAGCAGGGACTTGATCCCGCGCAGCTCTCAGCAATCCGGGTAGAGGGCGATTCGATGCAGAACACCCTGCGCGATGGCGATGAAATCCTGGTCGACCGGGCCCTGCGACCGCTGCGCGATGGCATTCACGTGGTTCGCAGCGGCGATGCACTGATGGTCAAACGGCTCGATCTGGCGCGGCCGGGGGTGCTCGCGCTGGTCAGCGACAATCCGGCCTACCGCACGATCGAGCTTGCCCCGGACGACGTGCAGGTGATCGGCCGCGTGGTCTGGAAAAGCGGGCGGCTGTAGGATGCGCGTTGCTCTCTACGAACCTGAAATTGCTGGCAACGTCGGTGCCGTGCTGCGCCTGGGCGCTTGCCTTGGTGCATCGGTGGACCTGATAGAACCGATGGGCTTTACCTGGGATGATCGCCGGGTGCGGCGGACGGCGATGGATTATATCGATCATGTCGTGGTGACGCGTCATGCCGGTTTCGAAGCTTTCCGCGCTACGATCGGATCAAGCCGGCTGCTGCTGTTTACAACCAAGGCCACACAATCGGCCTATGACTTTGCGTTCCAGCCAGACGATATCTTGCTGTTTGGCAAGGAAAGCGCCGGGGTCCCGGTCGATGTCGCCGCGCATTGCGACGCTCGCCTGCTGATTCCAATTCGGTCGGAAGTGCGCTCCATGAATTTGGCGACGACGGTTGCTCTGGCACTGGGAGAAGCCATGCGCCAAACGGGGACTTTGCCGCGCACATGACATTTCCCGGCTTGCCCTTCGCCGCAACCCTCGGCACATCACGGCGATGACCCAAACTCCCGAACCGCCACTTCGCGTTGGCATCATTCCGGTTACGCCGCTTCAGCAAAACTGCTCGCTGATCTGGTGCACCAAGACCATGAAGGCTGCGCTGGTCGATCCGGGCGGGGACCTCGACAAGCTAAAGGCTGCGGTGGCCAAGGTCGGGGTGACGATTGAAAAGCTGCTGATCACCCACGGGCATCTCGATCACTGCGGGCAAGCAGGCATTCTGGCGAAAGAGCTGGGCGTGCCGATCGAAGGGCCGCATCCGGACGACCTGTTCTGGATCGAGCAACTGGCACAAGATGGCGGTAAGTACGGCATGCACGCCGAAACCTTCGTGCCGGATCGCTGGTTGGGCGATGGTGATACCGTGACGGTTGGCGAGCAGACGCTGCAGGTCATCCACTGCCCGGGGCACACACCAGGCCATGTCGTGTTTTACACGCCTGAGGGGCATTTGGCGATTGTTGGCGATGTGCTGTTTGCAGGATCAATCGGCCGGACCGATTTTCCGCGGGGCAACCATCAGCAATTGATCGATTCGATCACGCAGAAATTGTGGCCGCTCGGCAATGATGTGACGTTTATTCCGGGTCACGGTCCGACCAGCACTTTCGGGCGTGAGCGGCAGACCAATGGGTTTGTCAGCGACTATCTGCTCGCGGGCTGAGTGCCTCCCCTGCGCGTAGTCAGGGGAGGCTGCAGCAAGTCCTACATCATTCCCAGCACGATCAGCACGGCAGAAATCGCCAAGCCGATCTGGGTCAGCATGGTGATCATGACGCCGATCCCGCGGCCCTTTTCGAGGCCGCCGCCGTCCATGCCAAAGCCATGCGCGACCCGCGCGAGCATATAGACGCCGCCGATAATGGCGAGCCATTGCCCGCCTTTTCCGGCCAGTTCGATCCCGGCGATCAGCGCCAGCACCCACGGCGTATTCTCAACAAAATTGAGCTGGGCGCGCATCCGCCGCTCCATCATGTCGCTGCCGCCGGTGCCGATGTTGATCTTTTCTTTCATCCGCACCTGTCCGCAGCGCAGCATCAGCCAGACGTTGATCAGTGCTGCGGCGGCTGCCATGCTGAGTGTTGTGGGTAATATCATGTTTCTCTCCCCTGTAGGTTTGTCCCGGCAAAGGGACCTTGGCGCTTGCAAGCCGCGCCAAACGCGCTATAGGCCCGCCTTCGCGAACTGCCCGGACCTTGGTCCAAGTGGGGTTCACTTAGAACTTTTGTTTAGATGCAGGAACAGGTGCCGCAATGGCTGTCCCCAAAAGAAAAACGTCGCCCTCACGTCGGGGCATGCGCCGCAGCCACGATTCGCTGACGGTTGCCGCATTCCACGAATGCCCGAACTGCGGCGAGCTGAAGCGCCCGCACAACCTGTGCGGCGCATGCGGCCATTACAACGGACGCGAAGTGATCGCGGTCGGGCTCTAAGCCCAGTTATCCGGAGTAAGCGCACATGAGCCTGCCGCGGATCGCGATTGATGCGATGGGCGGCGATGAAGGCGTGCGCGTCATGATCGAAGGTGCTGCGATTGCCCGTCGCAGTCACGATCGCTTCAAATTCCTGTTGGTCGGCGATGAACAGCGCATCAAGGATGCGTTGGAACATCATCCAAATCTGCGCGCCGCGAGCGAAATCCTCCACGCACCCGATATTGTTTCCGGCGACGAGAAACCAACCCAGGCGCTGCGCCGGGCCAAGACCACATCGATGGGCATGGCGATCAACGCGGTGAAGACCGGGGCGGCTGGCGCTGCAGTCAGCGCGGGCAATACCGGCGCGCTGATGGCGATGGCCAAGCTGGCGCTGCGGACCATGCCGGGGATTGACCGACCGGCGCTGTCGGCGCTGCTGCCGACGCTGGGCGACAATGACATTGTGATGCTCGATCTGGGCGCCAACACCGAATGCGATGCCCGCAATCTGGTGCAATTTGCGATCATGGGCGCGGCCTATTCGCGGATCGTTACTGGCCGTGAGGTGCCGCGGGTGCGGCTGCTCAATATCGGCTCGGAAGAGACCAAGGGCACCGAAGGGCTGCAATCTGCTGCGGCACAGCTTAAGGCGGCGGCCGATCAGCTATCGATCTCGTTCGACGGGTTTGTCGAGGCGGACAAGATGCTCCGCGGCGAAGTCGATGTAGTGGTGACCGACGGCTTTTCAGGCAACATTGCGCTGAAGGCGGTTGAAGGCACCGCGCGGTTCGTGGCCGATCTCCTGCGGCGGGCATTTGCCAGCTCAATCCGCTCCAAGTTCGGATTTCTGGTTTCACGCCCCGCGACTGAGCTGCTCAAGCATCATCTAGATCCCAACAATCACAACGGTGCGGTGTTCCTCGGCCTGAACGGTGTGGTGGTGAAGAGCCACGGGTCGGCTAGCGCCGCCGGGGTTGCCAACGCGGTTGCAGTTACCGCGCGGCTGCTGGAAGAAGACCTGACCCAGCGGATCACAGCCGATCTTGCCCGCCTGGGTGCAGACAGCCTGCGCTCGGTGCCGAAGGCAGCAGAATGACCCGTCGCTCAGTTATCATCGGCACCGGCTCGGCCCTGCCGCGCCGCGTTGTAACCAATCAGGAATTGGCGGCGCAGGTCGATACCAGCGATGAATGGATCGTTGAGCGCAGCGGGATCCGTCAGCGCTACATTGCCGGGGAGGGCGAGACGACCAGTTCGCTGGCTATCGACGCCGCGCGAGCCGCACTTGCCGTTGCTGGGTTGGAAGGCCATCAGATCGGTCTGATCGTTCTGGCGACAACAACCCCGGATCAAACCTTTCCCGCCAGTGCGACAATTGTGCAGGATGCCCTTGGCGCCAATGGCGGAATCGCTTTCGATGTCGCGGCGGTGTGCTCGGGCTTTCTCTACGCAATGGGTGTCGCCGATTCGATGCTCCGCACCGGAATGGCGCAACGCGCCTTGGTGATCGGGGCCGAGACGATGAGCCGGATTCTCGACTGGAATGACCGGACCACCTGTGTGCTGTTTGGCGACGGAGCGGGCGCCGTGGTGCTCGAAGCGCGCGATGTGGCCGAGGACGGCCCGGGCGTGCTGGTAACGCACCTCCATGCTGACGGAGCGCACAACGAATTGCTCTATGTCGATGGCGGCCCATCGAGCACCCAGACGGTCGGCCACATCCGGATGAAGGGACGTGAGGTCTTTCGTCACGCGGTCACCAATCTGGCTGATGTGCTGGGTAATGTGCTTGCCGATCAAGGCTTTGCGCCCAGTGATATCGATTGGGTCGTGCCGCATCAGGCGAATCAGCGGATCATCGATGCAACGGCCAAGAAACTGGGTTTGCCGGCCGAGCGGGTGGTGCTGACGGTCGACCGCCATGCGAATACTTCGGCAGCATCTGTGCCGCTGGCGTTCGATACTGCAGTGCGCGATGGGCGCATCAAGCCCGGTGATCTGGTCGTTCTGGAGGCGATGGGCGGCGGCTTTACCTGGGGTGCCAGCCTGGTCCGAATGTGACGTTCAGCGGATAACCTTGCGATCTTCGGTGATTGCGTTGCATTCTTATGACGAATTGGCCATGATCTCGACTCGAGGGGTCGCATCTCTTTTGGGACAAGGTGCTGGAACGCTCTATGACAACTCTCACTCGGGCCGATCTGGCTGAAGCTCTGAACCGCAAGCTGGGCCTTTCCCGCTCGGAATCGCTTGGGATGGTTGAATCCATTCTCGATCATATGTCGGTCGCGCTCGAACAGGGTGAGAACGTCAAGATCTCCGGATTCGGAACCTTCCTGCTGCGCGACAAGGCTCAGCGCATTGGCCGCAATCCCAAGACCGGCGTTGAAGTGCCAATCACCCCGCGCCGGGTGCTAACCTTCCGGGCCAGTCAGATGCTGAAAGAGCGGATTGCCAAAGGATGACGCAAACCAGCGCCACCGCTTTTTCCGACGGCAAGGACCCTGAGGCCCTGCGCACGATCGGCGAAGTGGCCAAGGCGCTGGGCATCCGCCAACACGTGCTGCGCTATTGGGAAGAACAGTTTCCCATGCTGAGACCGCTCAAGCGCAGCGGTGGGCGGCGGTATTACCGGACCGCCGACGTCCAACTGGTCGAAACGATAGACCGTCTGGTCCACCACGAAGGCTATACCCTGAAGGGCGCCAAGATGGCGCTGCAAGGCGGCGAGAAGGTCAGTGCGACTGTTCATGCGCCGGCGCAAGCAACCGCAGGGGTCACTGCGAGTGCACCGCCGCTGTCGGCGATGAGCGCTAACTTTGCCTATCGCGCGCGGTTGATTGCGCTGCGTACCACACTGGTCAACGCGCTCCACGAGGCTTAAGGTCCACCTCACGAGAGTGAGGAATTTCAACATGGCAAAGACCTATGACGCGGATCTCGCGTTGTTCATCAATGGCAGCTGGCAGATCGGCGAAGGCCGGGATCTGTTTCCGGTAATCAATCCGGCCAGCGGTGAAACCATCGCCGAAGTGCCGATGGCCAGCGCAGCCGACCTTGATGCTGCTTTGGATGCTGCCGACAAGGGCTTTCTGCTGTGGCGCGCCACGCCGATTGATCAACGCGCTGCTGTGCTGCGCAAGACGGCGGCGCTGCTGCGCGAACGGGTCGAAACCATCGCGACGTTGCTGACGCTGGAGCAAGGCAAGCTGATTACCGAGGCCCGCGCTGAAGTGCTGTCGAGCGCGCAGATCTTTGACTGGTGCGCAGAAGAGGCCAGCCGGACTTATGGCCGGGTGCTGGTCCGTCCGAGCGGACAACGCGCCATGGTCATCAAGCAGCCGGTTGGGCCGGTCGCTGCCTTCAGTCCATGGAATTTCCCGATCTACCTGATGGCCAAGAAAATGGCCCCGGCGCTCGCGACCGGTTGTTCGGTAATTGCCAAGCCGCCAGAGGAAACCCCCGGCTGCACCGGCGCGCTGATGCGTTGTCTGGCCGATGCCGGACTTCCGGCTGGCGTGGCGCAGCTGGTTCACGGTGTGCCCGATACGGTCAGCCGCCACCTGATTGGCAGCCCGGTAATCCGCAAGGTCAGCTTCACTGGCTCGATCCCGGTCGGCAAGCACCTGATGCGACTGGCGGCGGACAGCCTCAAGCGGGTGACGATGGAACTGGGCGGCCACGCTCCGGTGTTGGTGTTTGAGGATTGCGATCTGGAAAAGACGCTGGACATGGTGGTGCCGCAGAAATTCCGCAACGCCGGGCAGGTCTGCGTCAGCCCGACGCGGTTCTTCGTGCAGGAAACGATTTATCAGCGTTTCGTTGATGGTTTTGCGGCGCGAACTCATGGGGTGACGCCGGGCGCAGGGCTTGATCCGGACAGCCGGATGGGTCCGCTCGCCAATGGCCGCCGCCCCGGCGCGATCGAGGCGCTGGTTGAGGATGCTGCGGCGAAGGGTGCACGCGTGATGGCCGGGGGCAAGCGCGGCAATGCCGGCTATTTCTTCCAGCCAACACTGCTGGCCGATGTGCCTGACAGCGCTGACATCATGAACAACGAACCGTTCGGCCCGGTCGCCGTCGCTGCACCGTTTTCAGATCTGGAGGACGCTCTGGGCAAGGCCAACCGCCTGCCCTATGGCCTCGCCGCGTTTGCCTTCACCCAGAACCTGCGCACTGCCAACCTGCTGGGCGACGGGATTGAGAGCGGGATGGTCGGGATCAACACCTTCGCGCTCAGCACGGTCGATGCCCCGTTTGGCGGGGTCAAGGATTCGGGCTTTGGCAGCGAAGGCGGGCCAGAGGGGATGGACAGCTATATGGTCACCAAGGCGATCCACCAAGCTTAGGCCTAGCCCCTCGACTTCGCCCGAAGCCCCGAAATGGTAGCGCCGCCTGCGCTGAGCTGTTCGAGGTCGATGATCAAGTGGAGCAGGCGCAGCCCCTTGCGGGCTTGCGCCTCGGCCAGCGCGGCTGTGAACTGATCGGTTGTCTCAACCTTCTCGGCCCAGCCGCCATAGGCCCGGGCGAGCGCGGCGAAGTCAGGATTGTGGAGCGTAGTACCGGATACGCGTTCCGGGAACTCGCGTTCCTGATGCATCCGGATCGTGCCGTAGGCGCTGTTGTCGACCAGGACCACCAACAGATCGGCGCCGTACTGCACGGCGGTTGCCAATTCCTGCCCGTTCATCAGGAAATCGCCGTCCCCGGCCAAAGCCACCACGGTCCGTTCCGGGTGGCGCAGCGCGGCTGCGACAGCGGCGGGTACGCCGTAACCCATCGCTCCTGCGGTCGGCGCCAGTTGGGTCGGGAAGCCGTCATAGTGCCAGTAACGGTGCCACCAGCCCGAGAAATTCCCCGCACCGTTGCAGATGATCGCGTCGCCGGACAGAATCTCACGCATTGCAGTGACGCAGGCGGCCATATCGAGCGGGTAGGGGGCCGGTTTGGCTGTGGTCCACTCCAGCCATTCATCGTGGGCCTGCTTGCCGGCATCGAACGGTACCACGTCATCGTCCCACAGGGCTGCTGCTTCGGCAAATTCGGTCATGTCGGCGCAGATCGCGAGGTCAGGACGATAGACCCGGCCAAGTTCGTTCGGATCTGGGTGAATGTGGATCAGCGTTTGGCCGGGATGCTCAGGCGTGATCAGTGTGTAGCTGTCGGTTGTCGCTTCTCCCAACCGAGCGCCAATTGCGATCACCAGATCGGCCTGCTTGATCCGTGCGACCAGTTTGGGATTGGGGCCATAGCCAAGGTTTCCAGCCCAGACCTTGCTGGAATTGGGAATCGCGTCCTGCCGCCGGAAAGCACCCGCCACCGGCAGTCCGACGCGTTCGGCAAAACGGGTGAACTCTTCCCGGGCCTTGGCGTGCCAGCCTGCTCCGCCGACAATCGCGACGGGAGCAGCGGCACCAGCCAACATATCCATCAGCACACCCATTGCATCGGGGCAAACCGCCTGTGCTGGGCGGTGCACGGCGGGGCGGGGGGAGATGCCGCTGACTTCTTCCAGCAGCATATCTTCGGGCAGCGCGATCACCACCGGGCCAGGGCGTCCGGACAGCGCGGTGGACCAGGCACGGGCCACATATTCGGGGATGCGCTTAGGATCGTCGATCCGCAGGACCAGCTTGGCCAAGGGTCCGAACATCTGCCCGAAATCGACCTCCTGAAAACCCTCACGGTCCTTCATTCCGCGATCGACATCGCCAATGAACAGCAGCATCGGCTGCGAATCCTGCATCGCCACGTGCACGCCGATGCTGGCGTTGGTTGCGCCGGGGCCGCGGGTGACGAAGCAGACGCCCGGTTTGCCGGTCATCGTCCCATCGGCGCAGGCCATGAACGCTGCGCCGCCTTCCTGACGGCAGATCACGGTCTGTACCTCAGGCGAATCGTGCAGGGCGTCGAGCACCGCAAGGAAACTTTCCCCCGGCACTGTAAATATCCGGTCCGCCCCTTGGGCGATGAGGCAATCGACCAGCAGTCGGCCGCCGTTAACTGTCGTAAGTGAAGTCATCAGCGGACCTTAGCGCCGCACTGACGCCGGGGCAACGCAAGGCTGTTTGATAACAACTGGTTTGGTTACTGTCCCACTGTGGGAACAGGCGCGTTAACCGCGAATTTCCGGCTGGTGCGATGGTCAACAAGTTCTTAACCCCAAGCCCATGAGAAGGTCGCTGGTCATCACCGATGAAGCCGCCGGGAACCGCTTCCTGGCCTCGCTTCCCCCCCACGTACGCAGCGGCGCCAAGCCGCTTCAAATGAAGCGCAAGGCGTGGTTTTCGCTGAACGATCTGCGCGATTTCCTGATGGCCTACTGCGCCTGCTTTATGGCGGTCAGCCTCTATATCGCTTAGGCTGCTCGTTCGGCCCGGACCAGCTGGACGCCCAGCCAAGCTGAATAGAGGCACATCACCGCGCCCAGCAGCAACTGGTGAACCAGCGGGATGCCCAGCCATGATAGTGCCCCTGCGATAATCGAACCCAGCACCATTGCGCCCGAATTGACGATATTGTTTGCCGCAATGGTCCGCGAGGTGTGCGACTTGTCTACAAAGGTGGTCAGGAACGCATAGAGCGGGACCACGAACATCCCGCCAGCCGTCGCGATTCCCAGCAAGCTCAGCAGCAGCGGGATTGCCAGCGGCTGGGCCAGAAAGGTAGCCGTGTCCATCAAAGCATCGTGGTGCGGCCACTGGATGCAGACGAACCAGAAGGCAAAGACAAACCCCATCATCACCAGCACCGAAATCGGCGAATAGCGTGCCGAAACCGTGCCCTTCAGCAAGGCGTTCACCGAAACCGAGCCGAGCGCGATTCCAACCGAGAACATCACCAGAAACAGGCTGGCAACTTCCTTGCTGGCGGACAGTACGTTTTTGGCCAGCGGTGGGAATTGGATGAACAGCACCGCCCCGATCGTCCAGAAAAAGCTGATTGCCATGATCGCCAGAAATACCCGTCGGTCGCGCAAAGTGTCACGGATCAGGCGGTACGGCGCCATGATCGGGTGCAGGTCAAGCCGTTCGGGCGGATCGAGTGGCGGGGCCGGGGGGACATGGCGCGAAACTGCATAGCCCAGCAGGGCTGTCGCCATTACCCCCGCAGCCGACCATTCGACAGGGATCCAGCCAGAGATGATCGTGCCTGCCAGAATCGCCACATAGGTTCCCGCTTCGACCAGTCCGGTCCCGGCCAACACTTCGTCAGGATGCAAATGCTGCGGCAGGATTGCGTATTTGATTGGCCCCAGAAAGGTCGAATGGGTGCCCATCCCGAACAGCGCGGCGCACATTAGCGGGATCGCGACTGTGTGGATCATGATTCCTTTCCAGGCCATCAGCAAGCCGACCGCGCCCACTGCCATGATCCCGATTTCGCAGCCTTTGACGATCCGGATGATCTTGGCCTTGTCGCGCATATCAGCCAACTGTCCGGCCAGCGCAGACAAAAGAACGAATGGAATCAATACCAGCGCAGTCGCCAAGGCACTGAACCAGGCTTCTTCCTGTTCCGAATTATAGACACCATAGACCACGAACAGGACCATCGCGTTCTTGAATAGGTTGTCGTTAAAGGCGTTGAGCAGTTGGGTGACGAACAGCGGCACAAAGCGTCGGCTGCGCATCAGGTGGGTCGATGTGGTCATGTATGAACTTTGCGAAGCCCCAGGTTGCGCCGGACCCTAGCGACTAGCCCATTGCGGACAAGCCTAAAGTCCCTCTTTTGCACGCCCCGCTTCGCGGCTATCCGTTACGCGATGATGTCACTGCCCAACATTCTGACGCTGTCGCGGATCGTGACCCTGCCGCTACTGGCGTTCCTGCTGTGGTGGCCGGATTGGGAGTGGGGCTATCTGATGGCCTTTGTGCTCTATGCGCTGATGGGCATCACAGACTATTTCGATGGCTATATCGCCCGATCTTCCGGGGCTGTTTCCAAATTGGGCCAGTTTCTCGATCCAGTGGCAGACAAGATCATGGTCGCGACTGTAATCCTTGTCCTTGCCGCGCAAGGCGTGCTGCGCGGCCCTTACGTGGGAGACATGCACGTGATTGCTGGCGGGATTATCCTGGTCCGCGAAATCGCCGTATCAGGCCTGCGCGAATTTCTCGGCGGACTGCAGGTTTCGGTCCCGGTCAGCCGCCTTGCCAAATGGAAAACCACTTTTCAGATGATCTGCCTCGGCTCGCTGATCCTGGGCAAGGCGATGCCGTGGTGGAACATGGACATGGGCGCACTGACGATCAATGTTCCGCACACTGTCGGGCTGACAACGCTTTGGGCAGCAGCAGCGCTGACAGTAGTGACCGGCTGGGATTACCTGCGGGTTGGCCTCAAGCACATGGATTAAGCCAAAGGACTCAAGCTAGGCCCAGTTGCTTGGTAATCATTGCCGAATCAAAATAAGGCCGCTCGACCAGAATTTTGTCGCGGCCTGGCGCGAATTCAAAGCTGGCGGCCATGCGCACGCGAAAGGCCTTGCCGGTCGGCCCGATGACCTTTCCGACATGCCTGAGCGGGCCGAGGTGTGTGCCGGTCAACCAGAATTCCACCAGCACGGTATTCCCAGCGTGAGCAATCGCGATCACTTCGTTGGCCTGATCGGGGAATGGCACGCGCGAGCCATGAAAATAGCTCCGCACGGCTTCCTCACCGTCGAAAACGGCACCTGTGCCGTACAACTCGTAGCGCGGATGGCCATCGAATGTGGCGATCACGGCATCCCAATCGTGCGGGATTTCCAATGCCATGTGATCGAGCACGGTCTGGATGCGGCGCTGTTCAAGATCAGGCATGACTTACTCCCATTATCCAGCCCGCAGTTCCTCGGCCAGCAACCTGAACTCCTCCGAGCGGGGCGAGTTCTTACGCCAGACCAGCGCAATCTCGCGGTTGGCATTGTTGCTTTTGAGCGGTCGGGCGACGACGTTGGTTCCGTTCAGAATCCCGGCATCGAGCGCCATTTCGGGCAGCATCGTCAGGCCCAGACCATTGTCGACCATTTGAACCAGAGTGTGCAGGCTGGTCCCGATCATCGTCGCCGAGGCGCGCAGTTCGGGGCGGTTGCAGGCAGCCAGCGCATGCTCTTTCAGGCAATGCCCGTCTTCGAGCAGCAGCAACCGGGTTTCGTCGATCAGGTCGGGCGAAATCTCCGCAGGCGGATCGCGCGGATCGTCCTTTGGAAAGGCGACCCACAGCGCGTCGAGCTCGATCGTTTCCTTTTCCACCTCTCCGGTGGGAAAGGGCAGGGCAAGCAATACGCAATCGCTGCGCCCGTGGTGAAGCGATTCAATCGCCGCTGCGCTTGGCTCCTCGCGCAGGAACAGCTTGAGCGCCGGGCGTTCGCGGCGCAATCGCGGCAGCATCCGGGGGAGCAGGAACGGCGCGATGGTCGGGATCACGCTCATCCGCACTTCGCCCGAAAGCGGTTGGCCTGCGCTCTGGACCATGTCGCTGAGTTCTTCGGCCTCGCGCAGCAGTCGGTGGGCCTTGGCCACCACCGCGTTGCCGAGCGGGGTAAACCGGACCGCGCGCTTGGTTCGTTCGACTAGCATCACGCCAAGCAGGTTTTCCAGATCGCGCAGGCCTGCCGACAGCGTCGACTGTGAGACAAAGCAGGCATCCGCCGCGCGGCCGAAATGCCCATGCTCGTGCAGTGCCACCAGATATTGCAGCTGCTTCAGCGTGGGCAAGTAGGTGCTCACTCAGCGGATTCCGGTTCGGCGGGCAATTCAGCCTGATCTTCGGGCTCGGGCACTTCAATACGGGTCATTTTGAGCCGATTTTTGACCACTGCAAAGGCCATCTTGCCTTCGACCAGTTCGAGCGCATCGCGGCCAAACACCTCAAATCGCCAGCCGTTCAGCATCGGCAATTCGCGAATTCCGGCGGCGAGCAGTTCCAGCTCGTCACTACGGGCCAGCAAGCGGGCGGCGACGTCAATTTCGCGGCTGCGGATCTTGAGCAGCAGCTTGAGCAAATCGGCAACCAGCGCGCCCTCTTTGCCCAGCGGGGCACCGCGCGGAGTGCGGGGCGGCAATTCAGCCTCGCTCAATGGCTTGGATCCTTCGATCGCGGCCATCATCCGGCGACCGATCTCATTGTCCTTCCAGGCCGCCGAAAGCCCCCGGACCTTGGCAAGGTCGGCTTGAACCTTGGGCGGGTGACAGGCAATATCGGCGACAGTCTCATCACGAGCGATCCGACCGCGCGGGATATTCTTGTCCTGCGCTTCGAGCTCGCGCCAATGCGCCAGCGCCTTGAGCCGGCCGAGCATCGCCGGATTACGGCCCGGTGCCTTGATCCGCTGCCAGGACAGATCGGGATCGTTCTTGTAGTTTGCCGGATCGGCCAGCTTTTCCATTTCGATATCGAGCCAGGCCCCGCGACCGGTCTTGATTAGGCGCTGAAGTAGCTTGGGAAAAATCTTGGCGAGATGGGTAACATCGCCGATCGCATATTCGATCTGCCGCTCCGTCAGCGGACGACGGCCCCAGTCGGTAAACCGAGCGCCCTTGTCGACAGCGATCCCCAGCCAGCTTTCCACCAGATTGGAATAGCCGATCTGCTCACTTTGGCTGACGGCCATCATTGCAATCTGCGTGTCAAAGATCGGGTGGGGGGTCTTGCCAGTCAAGTTGTAGATGATTTCCACGTCTTGTCCGCCAGCGTGGAAGATCTTCAGCACGTCCTCATTGTCGACCAGCAGGTCGAGCAACGGCGACATGTCGATGTCCTTGGCCAGCGGGTCAATCGCCGCCGCTTCAGTACTATCGGCGATCTGGATCAGGCACAGTTCGGGCCAATAGGTGTTCTCGCGCATGAATTCGGTGTCAACGCACACGAAGTCTGCCTTGGAGAGCCGGGCACAGAGGTCCGCAAGCGCTGCGGACGTCGTAATCAAAGGATGTATTTTCATCGGTCTTTTCTGGTTTTGACCCCGTGCGAGGTCGCGGCTTCAATCGAATCGCAGCCTTCGCCAACCGGCTGCAACCGCGCCCCTGCACCAATTGCGCAGCGATGGAAAGGGTGGGGGAACGGCAATCCCCGCCACCATATTTTAACCCTCTGCGGCTAAGCGGAAAACCATGCGGCACGTGCACGATTTCGACCTTGGTTTGGCAGGCCCAATTCTGGCCGCAGAGGCTCGCGCACAATTCGCCCAGTCATTTCCGCTTCAGCCAGCGGTTCTTGGGCACAACCTTGCCAATCATCCGCTGCTGTCGCTCGAAATGCTGGCCCTTGCAGCAGGCCGAATGAAGCCCGAGCATGTTGAATGCCGCAGTTCGGCCACGGCCAATGGCCATGAATTTGCACATGCCGGAACTGATCGTGTTGCCGATACCATCCGCAACATCGGCGAAGCCGGGCGCTGGGTCATGTTACGCTTTGCCGAACAGCTGCCTGAATTTGCTGACCTGCTCAGCCAGTTGTTGGCTGAGATCGAGCCAGTTGTCGGTCGATTCGGCAGACCGCTCAACCCGCAGGCCTTCATCTTCATTTCATCGCCTGGGACACTGACTCCCTTCCATTTCGATCCTGAATTCAACATCCTGTTCCAGATCGCCGGGCAAAAGCGCTTTGCGACCTATCCGGTGGTTGCGCCCTGGCTAGACAATGCGAAGCAGGCTCTGTTCCACCGCGATGGAGACAATCTGTTGAGCTGGGATCCAGCCTATGCGGAGGCCGCGACGGTTCACACACTCAATCCCGGAGATGCCTTGTTCGTTCCGTACAAGGCGTCGCATTGGGTTGAAGTCGCTGAAGAACCTTCGATTTCGCTCTCGCTAACCTGGTCTTGTGCGGTCACGCTGGAACTCGAAGCGGCCTGGCAACTGCATGGTTGGCTGGCCGAACACGGGATCAGCAGTAAAGCGCCGCCGGCCTTTCCGGGAAGGTCTCCATGGCAAGCTGGTTTGCGCCGCGGGCTGGGCATGCTGGGTCTGGTTTGAGCGATGGCGGAGCTTTCAGACTTCGGGCAGTTTGAGACTGCTCTAACGCGCGAGGGCGAGGTTGGCGCCCGGTTGCGCCTGCTTCGGCTGGATCAGCTATCTGACCACGATATTGGCCGTTGGATCGATCTGGCTACAGCAACTTCAACCGCCAGTGCCTTTGCGCAGCCGTGGTTCCTTCGCGCGGCCTTGACGCATTGCGACCCTGACCGGTTGGCGCGGCTTGCTGTGGTCGAACTGCCTGGCGGCACTTGGGCCGGAGCATTTCCTTTAGCACGAAAAGCTCTCCACGGCCGCGCTCCGCTGCCCAATTGGCATTCGTGGCGGCATCCAAATCAATTCGTCTCTGCGCCGCTGGTCCGGGCCGGGCTTGATCAGCTTTTCTGGCAAACCCTGATTGACGGGTTGGAGCAGGGAAGCGGCCCCGAACTGGCGTTATGTCTTTCCGATCTGCCGCTCGATGATCCCGCATCTGACGCACTTTTCGCGCTCTGTTCTGCAGAGAACCGGGCAGTTGTTTTCGACCGCCGGATCGAACGGCCGGTTCTAAATGGCAAAGCATCACCAACCATGGAGCCCAAACAGCGCCGCCGATTGGCCTCGCTTGAACGCAAGCTGGGGCGGGAACTGGGCGAGCCGGAATATCTGATCACACGAGATGCGGCGGAGATCGAAGGTCAGACTGAGGCGTTTCTTGCACTCGAGCGATCCGGTTGGAAAGGCAATTGCGGTTCTGCCTTGGCGTGTTCCGTCAACACTCAAAGTTTTTTCACCGAAGTGCTGCGCGAAGGTAGTCGGGTCAGAGGGATAGAGTTTGCCTCGTTGCGAGCGGGGGGCACTTTGCTAGCCTTTTCGACGCTGCTAATTGGGCAAGGGCGCAGCTATGGCTTCAAGATGGCCTACGAGGAAAGCGGGGCGAGGTTCGCGCCTGGATTATTGCTGCTGAACTGGCTTACGGCGCGCCACTGCCAAGTCGGCTACGATCAGCCGATCGACAGTTGCACAGCGCCCGGATCGCAGCCAGCAGCGCGGCTCTGGCCGGATCGCTGCGCGCTGATCGATTTGCGGATTGCGCTGGGCGGGCCGATGCGACGGGCGGCGATGCAGGCGGTGATCGCCGGGGAAGGGGCCTACTCGTGGCTCAAGCGGCTCACAGCTGGGCCGCGGGAACCCGCGAAGCCTTGACAAAACGGCCCTGCAGGCTGTTAGGGGCGCAATTCCGCGCCAGTTGAGGCGCGCTCCCTGTTTTCTTGGAAGTAGACCGTTCCGATGCACCTTTATCGTTCGCACACTTGCGGCGCGCTCAGCGCCAGTGACACTGGCCAGACGGTCCGCCTGTCAGGCTGGGTCCACCGCAAACGCGATCACGGCGGCGTGCTGTTTGTCGATCTGCGCGATCACTATGGCCTGACCCAGATCGTGGCGGATGTTGACAGCCCGGCGCTCGCCATTCTGGAAGGTCTGCGGCTGGAATCGGTCGTCACCATCGAAGGTGACGTTAAGGCCCGCAGCGAGGCGACCGTTAACCCCAACCTGCCGACCGGGTCGATCGAAGTTTACGCCCGCGCCGCCACAGTGCTGAGCCGGGCCGAAGAACTGCCGCTGCCGGTGGCCGGGGAGCAGGAATATCCTGAGGATGTGCGGCTGCGCTATCGCTTCCTCGATCTGCGCCGCGAAACGCTCCACGCCAATATCGTCAAGCGCACGAAGATCATCTCGGAAACTCGGCGTCGGATGGAAGGGATTGGGTTCACCGAATATTCGACCCCAATCCTGACCGCTTCCAGCCCCGAGGGTGCGCGCGATTTTCTGGTCCCGAGCCGGATCCATCCGGGCAAGTTCTTCGCCCTCCCGCAGGCGCCGCAGCAGTACAAGCAGCTGCTGATGGTCGCGGGCTTTGATCGCTATTTCCAGATTGCGCCGTGCTTCCGTGACGAAGACCCGCGCGCCGACCGGTTGCCGGGCGAGTTCTATCAGCTCGATCTCGAAATGAGCTTCGTTACCCAGGAAGAAGTCTGGGAGACGATGGAACCGGTCATGGCCGGCGTGTTCGAAGCCTTTGCCGAGGGCAAGTCGGTAACCCCGGCGGGCGAGTTCCCGCGGATTCCCTATGCCCAGTCGATGCTCGACTATGGCACGGACAAGCCTGATCTGCGCAACCCGCTGATCATCCGCGATGTGACCAGCGAGTTCACCACGTCTGGATTTGGCCTGTTTGAGAAGATCGTCGGCAGCGGCGGAGTCGTTCGCCTGATCCCGGCGCCAAACACCGCTGAAAAGAGCCGCAAGTTCTTCGACGATATGAACGAGTGGGCCCGCAGCGAAGGCCACGCTGGCCTCGGCTATGCCACCCGCAAGGCCGGCGTGTTCGGCGGCCCGATCGCCAAGAACCACGGCGAGGACAAGATGGCCGCTCTGTGGGATGCGCTGGGTCTTGGCCCTGATGACGGTGCGTTTTTCGCCGCCGGTAACGAAGCGCAGGCCGCCAAGCTGGCTGGGCAAGCCCGGACCCGGACGGGTGAACAGCTTGATCTGATCGATCAGAACGCCTTCAAATTCTGCTGGATCATCGACTTCCCGTTTTACGAATGGGATGAGGACAACAAGAAGGTCGATTTTGCGCACAACCCGTTTTCGATGCCGCAGGGTGGGCTTGAAGCGCTCGAAACGCAGGATCCGCTGACGATCAAAGCGTACCAGTACGATATGGTCTGCAACGGGTATGAGCTCGCCTCGGGCTCGATCCGTAACCAGCACCCGGACCTGATGGTCAAGGCGTTCGAATTGACCGGCCTCACCCAGGCCGATGTCGAGGAACGCTTTGGCGGCATGTACCGCGCGTTTCAGTATGGTGCGCCGCCGCATGGCGGGATGGCGGCTGGGGTCGACCGGATGGTGATGTTGCTGTGCGGGGTCCAAAATCTGCGCGAAATCACGCTGTTCCCGATGAACCAGCGTGCCGAAGACCTGCTGATGGGCGCGCCATCTGCGCCAGAGCCTAAGGCGCTGCGTGAACTTCACGTCCGCGTGATCGAGCCGCCCAAACCGCAGGCTTGATTAAATCCACCGGCATTGCGAGAAACCCCCGAACAGTTTTGCTCGGGGGTTTCTTCATGCGCCGCATCTGCCTTTCGCTGATAGCATTGATGGCCGCCACAGCGGCCCAGGCCGAAACCATCCGCGTCGTGACGGTCTACCCTGCAGCCAGTGATGAAGCCGCCGCACTTCGCTCGATCCAGGTCGAGCCGTTTGGCGGAAACGCAGGCGAGGATCTGACAATCCAGGCTGAGGACGTGCTGCGCGGGATCAATCTGGGGATCGGACCGTGGTTCCGGGTAATTCCGGCCGCGACCGGCGATGGGGGCGAAGCGCTGCTGCGCGGCACGGCCGACACTGAACAGCGCTTCGCCGACTACACCGAAGAGCACGAACGCTGCATCAAGGACGCTGACAGCAAATGCACTTCGGCCAAGGAGAAGGTCACCGTCCGATGCCGCCGCCGCACGATTGAACTGGTGATCCAGCTGCGGCTGATCGGGCGCGATGGAGCATTGCTATGGTCTGACAACCGCCCCGAAAGCTACACCGATAGCCACTGCGAAGACGCCGAAGGCTCTCCCCGTGCGCGCAGTTCGGTGGCTCGCGAGCTCAATGGCAAAGTCGCTAGGCGGCTCCGGCTGGCCTTTGCACCGCGCCGTGAGACAGAGGACGTGCGGGTCGATGAGAACCGCAAGGGCCTGAACAAGGAAGACTCGGCCGCCTTCAAGGATGCGGTCAAATGGACCAAGCAAGATGCGGAGGTCGCCTGCCAGATTTGGGAAGGGCTGGCCGATCGCAACCCCAACCATGCACCGACCCTGTACAATGTTGGGCTCTGTGCCGAATCCGGCGCGGGAACCCGCGATATGGCACCGCAGCAGACTTATTCCAGGACTCTTGCGCTCAATCCCAAACACGCCATGGCCCAGCGTGGGCGGGAGCGGATTGCGGCCGGCGTACGCTCAGCACGGCAAATGGCGGCACATGAGGCGGAATAGCGGCATTTGGCCTGCTCCATACGTAAGCAAATCGTGCTGAATCGGTGCACCCCCTTGCCAGCGCGCGCGGGCTTGATTAGGGCGACTGCCAACACTGTTTAATCTGCCGTTCACGAAGGGATATACCATGAGCGACACCGCCGACCGGGTTAAGAAGATCGTTGTCGAACACCTCGGCGTCGAGGCTGACAAGGTTACCGAAGAAGCCAGCTTTATCGACGATCTGGGTGCAGATTCGCTCGACATCGTCGAGCTGGTGATGGCCTTCGAAGAAGAGTTCGGCGTGGAAATCCCCGACGACGCTGCTGAGAAGATCAGCACGGTCACCGATGCCATCAAGTACATCGATGATCACAAGGGCTAATGCCTTTGGCTAGTGGACTGGATCGCCGCGTTCCTGCTCCCATCGGGGCGGATTGACGGCGATCACAGTCTTTGACAGGCTCAGCCCGCAAGGGACTGGGCCTGTTGCAGTTTTTGGGTTTGGAGAAGTGCAATGCGGCGTGTTGTCGTAACCGGCCTCGGCCTTGTAACCCCGCTGGGCGGGGACGTCGAAACCACCTGGGCGAACCTGATCGCTGGCAAGAGCGGGGCAGGGCGGATCACCCGCTTTGATACCGCCGAGCACAAATGCCACATCGCCTGCGAGGTAAAGCCGGCCGATCATCCCTATGGCTTCGATCCAAACAAGCGGGTCGATTTCAAGGTCCAGCGTCAGGTCGATCCGTTCATCATTTATGGCATCGACGCTGCCGGGCAGGCGCTCGAAGACGCCGGCCTTACCGAGATGGATCAGGATCTGAAGGAACGGACCGGCTGCTCGATCGGCTCAGGTATCGGCGGGCTTCCCGGGATCGAGGCCGAATCGATCGTGCTGCACGAAAAGGGCCCGGGCCGAGTTTCGCCGCATTTTGTCCACGGGCGTCTGATCAACCTGATCTCGGGTCAGGTCAGCATCAAGTACGGGCTGATGGGCCCGAACCATGCGGTCGTCACCGCTTGTTCAACCGGCGCGCATTCGATCGGCGATGCGGCGCGGATGATCAAGGATGGTGATGCTGACATCATGCTGGCGGGCGGCGCTGAAAGCACCGTCAACCCGCTCGGCGTGGCTGGTTTTGCCCAGGCCCGCGCGCTCAACTGCAGCTTTAACGATCGTCCCGAACAGGCCAGCCGCCCCTATGACAAGGATCGCGACGGGTTCGTAATGGGCGAAGGTGCGGGCGTTGTGGTGCTCGAGGAATATGAACACGCCAAGGCCCGCGGCGCCAAGATCTATGCCGAAGTGGTCGGCTATGGCCTGTCGGGCGATGCCTATCACGTCACCGCTCCGCATCCTGAAGGCCGCGGTGCCGAACTCTCCATGCGGATGGCAATGCGCAAGGCGGGTTTGGCCCCAGGCGATATCGACTATGTAAACGCCCACGGCACATCCACCATGGCCGACACGATCGAACTGGGCGCGGTCAAGCGCGTGCTGGGCGATGATCTGACCGGCGCCTCGATGAGCAGCACCAAGTCCGCGATCGGACACTTGCTGGGCGGGGCTGGGGCGGTTGAGACGATCTTCTGCATTCTGGCGATCCGCGATCAGATCGTGCCGCCGACGCTCAATCTGGACAACCCGGACGAAGGCACCGAAGGCGTCGATCTGGTACCCAAGGTTGCGAAGAAGCGGGTGGTGCGCGCGGCGCTCAACAACAGCTTCGGCTTCGGCGGAACCAATGCCAGCGTGATCGTCAAGGCGATCGACTAATGCTCGGTTCGCGCTGGGGGCGAACGCCGATTTTTGCGGCGCTGGCGCTTTTTCTGGGCGTGGCGGCTTGGTTCTTTGGCGGCTGGTTCGCCTCCGGTCCGCTGGGCAAGGACTCACCGTTCACGGTGCCCGATGGTTCGAGCCTTTCGAGCGTAGCGGCCAAGCTTGAAGCCGATGGCGTTGTTGATTCGGCGGCGGCGTTCAAACTGCGCGCGCGGTTGATTGGCGCGGGCAGCTCGATCAAGGCTGGCGAGTTCCTGATCCCAAAGGGCGCGTCAATGTCGCGGGTGCTTTCGGTGATCGCTGGGGATGAGGTGTTGCGAAGGTTCGTGACGATTCCCGAGGGAATGCCCTCGGTGATGGTCTATGACCGGCTGATGGCCAATCCCTGGCTGACCGGCAGTATCGAAGTCCCGGCCGAAGGCACGGTTCTGCCCGATACCTATGAGATCCAGCGCGGCGAAACCCGCCAGTCGGTACTTAACCGTATGCAATCGGGAATGAGTCGGGCCTTGGCCGAAGAATGGGAAAAGCGCGGGCCAAACGCGGTCGTGCAAACACCGCAGCAAGCCGTGATCCTCGCCTCGATCGTCGAGAAGGAAACCGGCAAGCCGAGCGAGCGCAAGATGGTCGCCGGGCTCTACTCCAACCGCGTCCGGCAGGGGATGCTGCTACAGGCCGATCCTACGATCATCTATCCGATCACCAAGGGCAAGCCGCTTGGCCGCCGGATCCGGCAGTCGGAAATCAACGCGGTCAACGATTATAACACCTATACCATGACTGGCTTGCCGCGCGGGCCGATTACCAATCCGGGCCGCGCTTCGATCGCGGCAGTGCTCAATCCGGCCAGCACCGATGTGCTCTACATGGTGGCTGACGGAACCGGTGGCCATGCGTTTGCCCGGACACTGCAAGAGCACAACGCCAACGTCGAAAAATGGTACACGATCCGCAAGGAACGCGGGGACTTTTGAGAGGATTGAGGGGGCATTGCCCCGCCATGCTCAGGCTTACATTATCCCCATCACATAGGTTCCGATCACCAGTCCGACGATTACCACGACCGCGATTTCGGCGAAGGAAACCCCGCTTTTCTTAGGGCTAGTCGTGCGCTGGCGGTTGCTTGCAGCTCTGCTCGTGCGCTTGCCGCGCGCCGGTGAGGCTAGGCTGGGCTGCGCAGCAGCCTGCGCCCGCCAAAGGGCATCGAGGTTTGACGGTATCCGCTGCCCGATCAGGGCAAAGAAGGCTTGCAGCGACAGGTGCGAAACACCGCGTGTCCTTCGGGCCAGAGCCTGGATGCCTGCCACTGCATCGTCCATCGCCATGATCGGTTGTGGGCGCGCTGGTTCGTCGAACTTGATTCGTGCGCTGTCGGGAGTGGCGATGGCGCAGGCCTCGATATAGGCTCCGCCAGCCGCCGCGCCGAGCGCCGATTTCAGCACCTGCGCTGCCTTGCCCGCCTGCTGTAGCGGGTAGTAGGGTGTACCGCTCCGGTCGGCCAAAATCTCCCCGCCGACATACCATTCGCCCACGGGGGTAACCGAGATCAAGCCGCCGACATGCTTGAGTTCAATCACCACAGCGCCTTGCGGAGACAAGGCCAGCGCATCGATCTCGCGGCCTCTCGGTCCGGAACCGGTCAAGTGCCGCGGAATATTCGTCAGCAAAGCCCAGTCATCCGGCAGTTCTGCCGCCAATCTGTTCAAGGCTGCAACTTCGTTCCGTTCGGGCTTTCCGCAATTGATTCGCCACGCCATGCGTATGTAACCTCTCCGACATCAGCGTTTCCTTCAAGCGCCTGCACGGTGAAGTTTCAAGGTTCAGCAATGTTGAAGCCGGGTGAAATCGGATCAAGCGCAGATTGCAGGGCCGCGACTGCCGATGGATCGCCTTCAACCTTCAGTCCCATTTGCTGCAATTGCGCCAGCGGAACCTTGAGGAACAATAGCGCGAGCATCAACTGGCGGGGGCCTGTTAGGGTCACCGTCGGGTTGTTGGCGGGCTGACCAACCCGGCCAATAAGGACGGATTTGCCCAGCTCAACCCCCACGGTTTCCTTGCGGTCGGTCATCACCAGATTGACCGCGAAGGGTGCCCGGCCCAGCTGAGTCGGATCGTACCGGGTGGCGACTGAATCGATTAGCAGCTGAGTTGGAACCGCTGAAATCATGTCCTGACTTTGGGTCTGGACACTTTGCGGCCGGTAGCCTTGCCGCAGGTCACGCGCGGCGGAGAGGTACTGGTTGCGCCAGATCGCGCTTTCGGCCTGATAGCCTTGCTGTTCAAAACTGTCAGCCAGCATCGCGCGGGCCTGGGTGTTGGCAGGTTCTGCAAACACCAGCTGGCTGAGCAGTTCGGACGACCAGCGATAGTCGCCCGCCGCCATCGCCTTTCTGGCCTGTGCAATCACTTTTTTGGAGCCGCCCATGGCCGCTACATACCGCTTGGCGCGTTCGGTTGGCGGCCAGGGGTTCAGGTTGACAGGGTTGCCATCGTACCAGCCCAGATACCACTGATAGACCGCCTTTGAATTGTGGCTGTAGGTGCCATAGTATCCGCGGTTGTACCATTGCTGTGCCAGTTCGGGCGGCTGGGCAATGCCTTCGGCCAGTTCAACCGGGGTTTCTCCGCGGTTCATCCGCCGCACGCTCTGATCATGAAGATAGCGGTAGTTGTCGCGCTGGCTGGCCAGCATTCCCGCCACCTCGTTCTGGCCAAAGCGGGGCCAGCAGTGGCTCGAGATGACGACATCGCTGCGGTTGCCATAGAGCCGCAGTGCCTCGTCCAGATAGCCCGCCCAAGCATGAGTATCACGCACCTTGGCCCCGCGCGGGGTGAGGATATTGTGGAGCGAGCAGGTGCTCATTTCGCTCGACAAAAAGGCGCGGTGCGGGACGATGTAGACGTTGAGTTCGCTGGGTGCCTCGCTGCCCGAAACGATCTGAAATTCTAGCGCTACGCCATCCACTACGCGGGTTTCGCCGGTCCGTTCGATCGTATCGGTTGGGGTGATCAGGGTGATTTCGCCACCCGAAACCCCCATGCCAATGCCAGAACCCATCTGGCCTTGTGGACCAGGGCTGAGCCCAACGCCGAACTGGTAATTCGCCCGGCGGCCCATCGCCGCACCGGCCATGACGTTTTCAGAAGCGGTTTCTTCCATGAACTTGCCTGGCGCGATGATGGCCGTTTTGCCGGCTTTCACATCCGCCTCGCTAACCACCCCGCGCACCCCGCCAAAGTGATCGGCATGGCTGTGGCTATAGATAACCGCGACAACCGGGCGAGGGCCGAGCTTGGCGTTGACCAGCTCCATTGCCGCTGCAGCGGTTTCGCGGGTGGTCAGCGGGTCGATCACGATCCAGCCGGTCGCGCCGCGCACCACGGTCATATTGGATACGTCAAAGCCGCGTACCTGATAGACACCGTCGCTGACTTCAAACAGGCCGTGATGCTTCAGATTGCTCATTTCCCGCCACAGTGACGGGTGCACCGACGCAGGAGCAGGGCCGGTTACAAAGTCGTAGCCTGCAACATTCCAAACCGGCCGTCCGGCTTTGTTGCGGATCACCGGGTCGGTGATGCTGGCAAGGAAACCGCGCTTGGCAAACGCCGCATCGCGGCCATCTTCTGTGGGGAGGCTCTTGGTTGCTTCCTGCTGGGCGGCGGCCGTCACGGAGCTGGCGGGCTTGGGCTGAAGTGCTGGATCGATGGGAAGCGGAGCAGTCTGGGCCCAGGCGGCTGAGCTGCTGAGCAGGAACGCCAGTGGGACAAGGCGCAAGGTAGGGCGGGGCATGATCAGGTCTCCTCTTCTCCGGGGCTGATGATGCGGATCAACGGAATTTGGTGCAAGTGGAAACAGCCGTGTCATTCAGCGCCGTCGCTGGCGGTGGCCTGATCCACTGGTTTCGTTTACATCAGCATGGTGACCCAGCAAATCGACCAAACTTCTCCGGCGCCGTTCATTGTTACAGCGGAACTGCCGGTTGACATCTTTGCATGGGCCAACGGCCTGCGTGCCGAGCATTTTCCGCCCGAGCGGAATTTCCTGAAGGCGCATGTCACACTTTTTCATTCATTTGCGCCGTCATTGCGCGAAGAATTGCCGCGGTATCTGTCCCGCATGGCGGCAGAGTTTGCGCCACCTGCGGCTGATCTGAACGGCTTGATGGACCTTGGCGGCGGGACCGCACTAGCGATCCGTAGCCCGGCCATGCTGGCAGTAAGGCAACTGATCTCCGATCATTTCTGGGACATGCTGACCAAGCAGGATCAGGGCGGCAAGAAGCTGCACATTACAGTGCAGAACAAGGTTTCGCGGGCGGATGCATTGGCACTTCAGGTGAAGCTAGCCGATCGCATCCAACCTCGCTCTTTCGCTTTCACCGGGCTGGGCCTGCATATCTATCGACGTCCCCACTGGGAGGCTGTGAACACTTGGAAGTTCAGGGGCAAACACAGCGCTTGACCGGCGGAGGGTGCCGCCTTATGTGGCCCGCCTGCCCCGGCAAATACCGGGCGCTGCCATGGTATGGCGGAGTAGCTCAGCTGGTTAGAGCAGCGGAATCATAATCCGCGTGTCGGGGGTTCGAGTCCCTCCTCCGCTACCATTCAAGTCATTTATCGCTTTGTTTTCAAAGGATAAAATGACTTTTTCGGAAAATCGAAACCACATTTGTTCCCACATTTTGTGCGGGCCGGGATGGGCTGGTATGCCCCTTTCTGGGATCGTTGCTCGGCCCCCTCTCGCGTTGTTGCCGTCTTCCTCTCCGAGCTGTCCGGACGAATCTTGACGGTGCATCGCACCGGCTGCTGCGAGGTTGCCGCGTTCTTCCGGCAAGCGTCAACGGCGTCGCGATTGTCGCGCTGGATGTCAGCGGCCTGTACCAGTGCATTCCATGCCTCGGGGCTGTCGCTTTGCATCATCCGTGCGCCTGCGTCCCAGCGAGACGATGCGCCCACCATCCGCGCTGCCATACGCTCGGGCCAGTGCCAGCTTTCCGGCATAGCGCGGGCAACGGTGCCGGGAAGGAATGACCATAGCAGGATGCCTGCCAGCAAAGCTCCGCCTGCCACCTGGTAGAGCTGCTGCCGCTGCTCGGCGGCGGAGCGCGCATGGGCCGTGACGCTGCGCATCTCCTGAGCGGCGTGATTCAAGTCGCTCCGGGCCTGACTGATCCTGTCCTGATCGCTGCGCCGCGCTGCCTCGGCTGCGGCTGCAATCCGATTGCCGATGCTGTCAGGGGTCATTTGCATCGCCGGATGGCCAGCCATGCTCTTCAGGCTCCCGTCAATCGCGCCCATCCGCTTGGCCATGTCGGTCAGGGTTGCGCCATAATCGGGGATGACAATGTCGGCGCGTTCGGCTGCGAGGTGCTGGACCGCCCGGCGCATGAGCGCCAGTTCGCCTTCAAGGCGGGCGAAGGCCTCAGCGGCGGGATCGCATACGACATCTGGGGCTGGCGGGTCGGGATCGGGTTCCGGCTCAAGGTCCAGGGTCAGTTCCACGTCATCCGTATCGGTATCCATCGCGTTTCTCCTATAGGCCCATGCCGATTGACCGGCTCCGCTCCATGGTGATGGAGGCGGCAAGGTCGCGGGCCAGATCGCGACCGAGTTCTGTCTTGATGCCAAGCTCGCGGGTTCGACCGCGCAGCAGGGAATCGACCTGGGCGTCGCGCTCCAGGCTCTTCGCCATGTCCGTCATGCGGTTGGTGAGCCGCTGCGCGCCCTTGCTGTCGCCATCGCGCTGCATCGCTTGCCGTGCTTGCCCAAGCCGCTGCCAGTCGCTGACAAAGCGGTCTGCACGCTGCGCG